>CBDURE010000027.1:0-30754 GCA_965369605.1 uncultured bacterium | reverse complement strand
GAGTGAATGTTATTTCATTTCCATTGACAATTACATTTGACGAGTATTTATTGTTTATAGTTGCAGCTGTCTTAATAATGGGAACTTCTTCACCTACATGCAGTATTCCAGTGAAAGTTGGTTGCCTGTTCAGTGTCCATGGGAGTTTGAGGTTGGTGTTTAGCAGTTCATCGGGACCTGTTCGCTCGATATAATAATCTTGAATACTGCCGTATGCCTGTCTTTCATGAGTTTGGGGCAGGATGTCAGATTCCGGGAACGTATTAATTAAGTTCTCCCCCCCCCCCCGAAGATGGCAGTACAATTGGATTGGAGCCTTTGGAGCATCCGATGGTTAAAGAAAACAGAAATAGAAACGCGATACCACGCAATAAGGTTTTGGATAAGAACATTCAACAGACCTCCTGCATTTGATGCTCATTAAATTAATTCTACTATCATTAAGCACACTCGTCAACAGGCTGAAAGCAGGATTACTCAAATTCTTTTATCAAGGTATCAGACACCGGTAAAATTCCATTTAAATATCCAAGCATTTCGCATTGGCTTTTGTCCAAGATATAGGGTTTAATATGTATTGGAATAACGTGAATCAGGAGAAAGCAGATGTCAGCTAGCTTTATTTTTCCACCATTGATTATTTTTGAAATACCGTTTTTCGCGATGCTCCTTGCCGAGCTTGGATATCATGTAGTGTCAGGTGTTTCTCAAACGCATGCGCTCAGTACGCAATCGCATCAGTTCAAGCAGTGTAGTATTGTTTTCGCGACCAAAGGCGGAGTGCAGGTTGGAGTTGAAGCCTCCGAGGAGGGCAATTTCAATCTGGTATGCAATGAGGATGAACTCGCGAATGTCGAGGGCATCAGCAAGCTGGAACTAAAAAACCAGCTCACGCAGAAATATACTCACAAGAAGGTCGCGGATGAACTCGCAAAGCACGGTTTCACCGTTGTCGAGGAAGAGGTTCTTGAGGACAACACGATTAAAATCCGGGTCAGGAGGTGGAACTGATGGAGAGAAAAGAGGAATTTGAAATAATCGTAACGCCGAATGGTGAAATCAAGGTGGTTGCGATTGGCTTCAAGGGAAAGTCATGCCTTAAGCCGATTCAGGAGGTTGGCGAGATTGTTTCTCCCGGCAATCCTCCCATTCATGAGGAGAAACACCAGGAATTCTATCAGGAAACAGAGGAAAAAGGTAAAATCACAGGCGAAACAAGCGATTAATGAAAATTGCCATTAACGTAAGAGCATTCTCAAACAAAGGCGGTATCGGACGCTATTCCCGCGCGCTTGTGAAAAACCTTATCGCGCGATATCCCGATGATTCATTCCACCTGTTATCACCCCCCGACACCGACACATCATTTATCACGCCCGCTGATAACTGGACATTCATTCCAGTGGCAGGATCATCGAATCGAGTTCTGTGGGAACGATACTCCCTTGCGCGCGCGGTAAATAAAGTCGAACCGGACATTTTTCACTGCCCCGATTACACAATGCCTCCCGGAATTCGATATCCCGGCGTCGTAACAGTTCATGACCTGTCGTTTAAATACTTCCCCAGAGGTGTCAGCCTTAAAGCCCGAATGCTCTATAATTACCTGACTCCCCCCAGTGTGAAAAAAGCGTGGCTTGTAATGGCGGACAGCCATTTCACAAAAAGGGAAATAATTCGCGCCGGGTGGAAATCGCAGGATTCCATTCGAGTGGTTCATCTGGCAGTTGATGACACTTATTTCGATACTCCATCCGATGATGAATTGAAAACCGTCATGGATACTTATGAACTCGAACCGGGTTACATTCTCTATCTTGGCGCGCTGGACAAGCGCAAGAATGTAACGATTCTTGTGCAGGCGTATTCCGAAATGAGAAATAAAACAAAAGGCCTTCCAACACTCGTTTTAGCCGGAGAGGATATTGGCGGCGGGGCGGAAATAACATCCCTTGTGCTTCAACTGGGAATAGGCGACTGTGTCAAACGAATTGGATTTATAAAATCGGAACATCTTCGCGCGATCTACAGATGCGCACGATTTTTCGTGTTCCCATCCCTTTATGAGGGTTTCGGACTCCCGCCGCTCGAGGCGATGGCGTGCGGAATTCCGGTGATTGTCTCCAACCGCGCGTCTCTCCCGGAGGTTGTGGGAGATTCAGGTATCGCGGTTTCAGTTGATGATGTTATCGGGATGATGGAGTCAATGCAGATTCTTCTGGCCGATGATGATATTCATCACCAATTGAGCGTTAAGGGATATGAAAGAGCGCGTCAGTTCACATGGGGAAAGGTCGCTGATGATGTCATGAACGTTTATCGTGAAGTTCTTCATTGATTTTGCATTACCCCGGCGAGAAGATGCAGGGTTGACCTATAACGCATAACGTTATATAATCGTGGAGTGATAAAGGAGTTCAAAGATCGTGAAACCAGGAATTTGTTTAATCGGATTCGATCACGCAAACTGCCATCGGACATACAACGAGTTGCGCTTCGAAAACTGCGGATGCTGCATCGGGCAGTTAATGTTGATGACTTGAAAGCGCCACCCGGAAACAGGCTTGAACATTTAAAGGGCGATAGAGCCGGGCAGTTAAGCATCAGGATAAACAATCAGTGGCGAATCTGTTTTACATGGCATAAAGGGAACGCATACAACGTCGAAATTACGGATTATCATTAACGAGGTGCAACAATGGCAAAAAAACTTCCGCCGGTTCATCCGGGAGAGATACTATATGAAGAATTTATGAAACCTCACGACATCAGCCAGAATCGCCTTGGACACGACCTCGGAGTCTCCCCGCGACGCATCAACGAAATCGTTCACGGCAGAAGGTCGATAACCGCCGATACCGCGTTGCGATTAGGGCACTATTTCAACACATCCGCGGAATTCTGGCTGGGACTCCAATCCGATTATGATTTGGACATAGCGAGGGATAAAGTAATGAAGGAAATTAAAAAGCACGTCAAGGTGTTTTCGTAGGGCATGCACAGTGTTAATGGGCTTTCCCAGCGGGGACTGTCCCTATTTATTCCAGATTCTTCTGGCCGATGATGAAGTTCATCACCAATTGAGCGTTAAAGGATATGAAAGAGCGCGTCAGTTCACATGGGGAAAGGTCGCTGATGATGTCATGAACGTTTATCGTGAGGTTCTTCGTTGATTTTGCATTATCCCGGCGAAGGGTACATGGCACCAATTAAATACGATTCCGCGCAAAAGGGATAAAAAGAACCCGAAATAATGTATAATTAAACGCAGATTGCAAATTGACAAGGAGAACATGTTATGGACTGGCGTGAAAGAATATCCGTTGACCCGGCAGTATGCCATGGAAAAGCCTGTATAAAGGGAACTCGAATAATGGTTTCGGTTATTCTTGATAACCTCGCAGCCGGTTTTACGGAAGATGACATAATAAAGGAATATCCATCCCTCGCGCGAGAGGATATCCTTGCAGCAATCGCCTATGCCGCTGAGCTTGCCCGTGAGCGTGTTATGCCGTTAACACCCGGTGCCGCTTGATGCGTTTCAAAATCGACGAGAACCTGCCTCTGTTGGCGGCACAATTACTCCGGGAAAATGGACATGATGCCATTACTGTCCTCGACCAGCAAATGGGAGGAACAGCGGATAGTAGTTTAGCTAAAGTCATTCAACAGGAAAAACGCGCTCTCCTTACACTTGATCTTGACTTTTCGGATATCAGGACATATCCGCCAGAGGAATATCACGGCATAATTATTTTAAGGCTTCAACGTCAGGATTTGAATGCTTTGGCATCCTTAATGCGAAAGTTAATTCCTCTGATTGATGACGAAGTGTTAACGGGCCATTTGTGGATTATCGATAAAGACAAACTGCGCGTAAGGGGTAAAGACTGAGATATACGAGCAAGGTGTTTTCGTAGTGCGTCCCCAGCATTAATGAGCTTTTCCAGAGGGGACTGTCCCTATTTATTCATTATCTTTTAATTTATAATAATTCCTTCCCGCTACTGTTGTGTTGTGTTCACAATTTATATCGCTTAAAACAGGCATAACAAACCGGTTTATTCATCGTAGAAATGTTGTCCTTTCCACAAAAATGGCAGTATTTCTCTTCATAGACAGGATTTTCGTACTTTTTCCAACTTTTGAAACAAACACCACAATAAGGTGCAAGTGGATTGAGTTTAATTTCTTTCTTACAGCGAATGCAAAATCCCTTTTCTTTATCAGTAGATATTTTTTCAGGTTTCTTACCCTTTGCCTTATTGTCCGGTTCAACAATTTTTTCTACTGATAAACGAACTTCAACACTAATTCTAATCAACCGTCTCGCTTCGTTATAAATGGCATCGAATAGTTCCGGATCTTCATCTTTTAAAACATATATACCCATTTCATGGTTATTAACCTGTGAAAATTCATACAAATTCATTGAAGTCACAATTGCTTCTTTTTCGTTCATATAGCATTTAGCATGTAGATTATCACAGAAACTCGTCCGCACTGATGTTAATGTATTTAGCAAATTGATTTGATCCGGTTGCAATTCACTTTTTCCATAAATAATACGAATGTCGATTTTCATGCGGTCCTTATCCTCTAAGGACTGGCGCATCTTATTATTTATTTTTAAATATGGACTTATCAAAGTGAGTTCTCTCTGCGATTGGTTAATAAGCTGTTGAAGATGATAAGATATTCCAGTTGTATCAAGAAATTTCGCCACGATTTTTCTCCATGCACTGTTGTACTATTTTAAGAAGTATGAATTTGCAGCCCGGGGACGCTTCCCCGGGCTTTAGTCGTATTTTAACTTCGCCCGGCAAAGCGTTGCCGGGTTACATATTCGATGTTTACAGGGAAAGCGGGACGCTTTCGACACAGCCGATGGGACATCAGCGCTACGAGAATATCCAATCTTACTTAATCCGCCCCGTAGCGGCGTTCCCTTGCCTGGAATTCCTCTATTGCTTCAATCAGCTGCGCGCGATCAAAGTCAGGCCAGAATATGTCGGTGACAATAATTTCAGTATAAGCCAGCTGCCATAAGAGGAAATTTGAGATTCGCATTTCACCGCTGGTTCTGATAAGAAGGTCAGGGTCAGGAGCATCCCATGTGAGAAGGTACTGCTGGAATATACTCTCATCGATTTCATCCGGTGACAGTTTCCCTTCCGTTACAGCCTGCGCGAGCCGTCGAGCTGTTTTAACAATCTCCCATCTGCCGCTGTAACTCAGGGCAAAATGCATTGTCAGTCCGGTATTCCCGGATGTCAGCTTGACCATTTCATCTAGACGTTCAACAAGCGATTTTGGAAGGTCCTCCACCGAGCCGATGATTCGAATCCTGATGTTGCGCCTGTGGAGATTCATAAGCTCCTCAATTGCCGCGCGTTCGAAGATTTTCATCAGGCCCTCTATTTCGAAAATGGAGCGGTTCCAGTTCTCTTTGGAAAAAGCGTAGAATGTAAGATAGTTAATTTTACTCGCTTCAGCGGCGATTTCATTCAAATCAATGGCGCATTCGACAACCTCTCGCAGCGATTTCACTCCCGCGTGATGGCCCTCGATTTTGTGTTTGCCCTTTCCTGTCGCCCACCTGCGATTGCCATCCATTATGATGGCGATATGGTTTGGAAGTTTGGCCATATCGACATTCTTGATCATTTCATGCTGCTCAATGAACATGTTAGGCGCTTTTTTTTCTGATTCCCCTACCACAACAGGTTTTTTAATGCCAACATCCGTACCTGCGATTTTTTCAGTTTTTCCTTTATCCATAATTATATCAAGCCTCTGGTTTCCTCTTATTTTGATTAAAGGCACTCCAAGATATCTATTTCTCAATCAGCCTATTGAAGTATCTCTTCCTCTTTCTTTTTAATCAGCTCATCCATCTTCTTAATATATTCATCCGTTAATTTCTGAACCCTGTCCAAACCGTCCTTCATCTGGTCTTCGCTTACATCCTTGCTTTTTTCCATTTCCTTGATGTAATCATTCGCCTCCCTGCGAAGATTCCTGATGGAAACTTTTCCGTTTTCAATCTGGTTTTTCGCCAGTTTGACAAGTTCCTCGCGGCGTTCCTTTGTCAGAGGTGGAATGTGAAGGCGTATGATATTGCCATCCGAGTTTGGCGGCAATCCGATATCCGACTTTGAAATCCCTTTTTCAATATTTACCAGCTGGCTTTTATCGAAAGGTTTGATGACAATTGTATGCGGATCGGGTACGGCAAGAGAAGCCACCTGAATCAGCGGCATCTGCTGCCCGTACGCTTCCACTGTCACCTTGTCGAGTATCGACGGATTTGCGCGCCCGGTGCGTATTCTGCCCAATTCCAGCCGGATCGCTTCCAGGCTTTGTTCCATCTTTTGTTTTGATTCGTTCAGTTGTTGATCAAGCATTTTTCTATCCTTTCCCGTAAAAGTAATTGACGGCGAATAATCTTAATTTCTTACTATCGAACCGGCCTTTTCCCCCTGGATGATTTTCAAAAGCATACCGGAATCGGTCATGCGATAGACAACGATTGGAATTTTATGATCTTTTAACAGCGCGAACGCGGTTTGATCTAAAACCCGGATATCTTTTTCAAGGGCATCATTATACGTCAATTCATCCAGTTTTTTCGCGTCTTTGAATTTTCGAGGGTCTTTATCGTAAACGCCATCGACATTGGAACCCTTGATTATCACATCAGCGTTAATCTCAAGCGCGCGAAGAGCGGCGGCTGAATCGGTCGAGAAAAAGGGATTCGATGTCCCCCCGGCAAAAAGCACAATTTTGCCATCCGCGAGACATTCCAGCGCCGCGGATTTGTTAAATCGCCGCGCGATGCCGTCAATGCTGAACGAGGTCATCACAATCGCGTTTATGTTGCGGGATTCAATCGCATCCCTGAATCTCAACGCGTTGATGACAGTCGCGAGCATTCCGATCTGGTCAGCGGTTACACGGTCATGAATATTCTCCGCATCCTTGTTGATTCCCCTCATGATATTCCCGCCGCCAATCACAATCGCGGTCTCGACTCCCGACGCATGAATCTGAGCCACCTCGTTGATAATGAAATCCATCATCGTTTTCGATGAACCATCCGGCGGCTTTTCATCAAGCACTTCACCGCTAAGTTTCAGCAGAACTCTTTTCCAGGCGGGTTTCAAATTCAAAACACCTCATCCACTTAAATTGCAGGTAACCCGTGGTGAAAATATCATCCCAGCAGTCAACCTGCATAAAATGGTTATTATATAGGCTAATCGCTTTAAAATAAAGGTGTGGATGGGAGCAATATTGCCGAAACACACTATGGGGAAAATGGATACTCCCCGCTTTACATTTCCAAGCTGTATTTGATAGAATATGGCGCTTTGGTTTTTGGGCGTATAGCTCAGTTGGTTAGAGCGCGTCCCTGATAAGGACGAGGTCGCTGGTTCGAATCCAGCTACGCCCACCATTCGGAACGAATTCCTCGCTCCAGTAATTTAACTTGCGAAGTGCAATCCCTGTCTCTTCGGATTCATGCCGGGAGGAACGGTTTTTCCATGCGGGAAATCCCCGATTTTGCTATACTATCGCCGAGGGTATCGCTCCTAAAAACATTGCTGTAGAAGATATGGGTATGCGCGATTGATAGGCTTGGGGGTTGCAGAGAGGGTAGTGCGTCCTGAGGCATCCTGATTATATTGATTGACTGGCTGCGGATTTACAATGAGAGTTAGATAGGTTAAATTGTAAAATATACGGTATGTTGGAGAAGTAGGTTAATTAAGAATTAAAGGAAAACGAGCATGACCTTTGACCCGAGAAAGCCGTTTGATGAACTGCCATTCCTGCCACCTGGAAAGGATTTGGAAGGAAAATATCTACATAAATGTCAAGCTTCTCGACCTTATATCAAAATAGAATCATGTCCATGATTTGGACATGACACTTGCATCATGTCCATAATTACCGCTTTTATGGACATGATGTTAGCGATATGTCGATGATTTCGACATATGGACGGCGTCATGTTTATATTATTAAGTTTCCTGGACATATTTTTTAGATCATGTCGATGTTTCGACTCCAGCTACGCCCACCATTCAAGACAAATTCCTTGCTCCAGTAGTTTGATTTGCGAAACGTTACCCCTGTCTCTTCGGATTCACAGCCGGGAGGGACTGTTTTACCATGCGTGAAATCCCCGATTTTGCTATACTATCGCCGAGGGTATCGCTCCTAAAAACATTGCTGTAGAAGAAATAAGTCATCGTCACATAAAGGGTTGAGGATTGGATAGAGAGCAGTGCGTCTTCTTGAGGCACCGGCATATATTGATTGACTGGCTGCGGGTTTACAATGAGAGTGAGGTGAATAGTTTTAATGATAACTCTTGAGCAAATCGCCAAACATGCACAAAAATATACAGAAAGGCGGCCAGTTTTTATTCTTGGATGTGGAACATCCATTCCACATGGTTTACCATCAATGGAGGAACTGGCAGATAGCATTATCTCAAAAGTAGATTCTAAAGGCGAAGAATGGACAAAATTCAAGACAAAACTTTCTGAATTGAATAATCTAGAACAAGCTTTGCAAGCCGTTGATTTAAGCGAAACACAATTAGAAAATGTTATTAGACAAACATGGGAACTGACTTCCAAAAAAGATAAGATTGTTTTCAATGATTTGCTTTCTTCGATAAAATCTTTACCTCTTACTGCACTATTTCAGCATTTTCTTAGAACTGCAAATCCACAAATCCATGTTATTACAACCAACTACGATAGATTAGCTGAATATGCTGCAGATAAAGCAGACGCGAAGATAACTACGGGTTTTACATCGGGATGGATTCAACGTTTTGTTGCTTGCGGATTAGAAAAAAGAATTATATCTAAAACCATAAGATACCAAGGAAATGTCAACATACTGAAAGTGCATGGCTCGTTAGATTGGTTTCTTAGTCCGCTTAAACAACCTGTTGGTATTCCGTTAGTACCTAAAATTCCAAAAGATTACTTACCGTTAATCATTACACCTGGGAACACTAAATATCATGAAGTATTGACGAAAGAACCATTCAGGTCAGTACTTTTACAGACAGACCAAATTATTAATGCTGCATCTTGTTTTCTCTGCATTGGCTATGGTTTTAATGACGACCATGTGCAACCCCAAATTATAAATCGTGTATTTAATTCAAAAATACCAATAGTAATTTTGACTAAAGAACTTACTCCTTCTGCATGTAATATCTTTTTAAATAAACCTCCAGAAAAATATCTGTTTCTATCTGAACACGAGCAGGGAACATTAGTTCATTGTTTGGAATGCCCATCAGGAGAAATAATTGAGGATAAATCTTTGTGGCGAATTGATGATTTTACAAAACTTATCACGAATGAAGTAGGTGAAATAGAATGACACTTTTTAATTACGAGAATAACGAAGCAATCGGTGCTGTCTATAGTGTGGACACAGGTACAGTATTTATTAAAGTAACAGATGAAGAGCAACTTAGGTGCTTACAAGTGAATCATCTCGTTGCTCTTAGAAGTTCAAAGGCAGGACAACATCTAATCGGGCTTATCAATAAAATAACACGAAAGATCCACCCGTTAGCATTAGATGATGAGATAGATGAAGATAACCCCGAAAAGGCAATTATGATTGAAAACGTCATTCGAGTTATCCTAATTGGAACTATGATTGACAAAGATGTAGATAAAGAAAATGTGTTTAGAAGGACGCTTGAGACAGTTCCTGAAATTGATGCCATGTGCTTCGTATTGGAGGGAGAAAGACTAACTGCTTTCATGCAATCAATTTCTAAACCAATTTTGGATGGAAAGCAACCTCTTTCACTTGGCACCTACACCCTTGACGAAGATGCAAAAGCTTATCTCGACGGTAACAAATTCTTTCAGCGCCATGCGGTTATCGTGGGTAGCACAGGTTCAGGAAAATCATGGGCTGTTGCACATCTCATTGAGCAGGTGGCAAACCTATCAAATGCTAATGCAATATTGTTCGACATTCATGGAGAATATGCACCTCTTCAAGGTGATGGAATCCAACATCTACGCATTGCCGGCCCAGGAGATTTAGATGGTTCAAAGGATCTAGATGATGGAATCGTTTTCTTGCCTTATTGGTTGTTGACATATGAGGAAATGCTTGCATTATTACTTGATCGCACTGACCAAAATGCACCAAACCAAGCAATGGTTTTATCAAGGGAGGTAATTTTAGCAAAACGCGCAAAACTTGAAAAGGATAACAAAAAGGAAATTCTAGCTAATTTTACTATCGATAGTCCAGTTCCTTTCGATTTGGAGATAGTGTTTGAAAAACTCATCTTTTGGAATGAACAGAAAGTGGAAGGTGCGACGAAGGGAAAAATGATAAAAGGTGATTTCAATAATAAACTATCAAGATTTATACAACGGTTAGATGCAAAGCGGAGTGACCGGAGATTAGCATTCCTTTTTAATGCACCTGAGCAATCCATGGAATATGAATGGATGACTACTCTGTGCACACATCTTATTGGGAGTAACGCACAACAAGATAAGGGTGGTGTTAAAATCATTGACTTTTCTGAAGTGCCTTCAGATATTCTTCCTCTTATCATTGGATTGGTCGCACGCATCGTTTTCACCATCCAACAATGGACAGAAAAAGAAAAGAGACAACCGTTAGCGCTTATCTGTGATGAGGCCCACTTATATATTCCTTCTAGGATAGACTCTAAGGCAGTAGATCAGGCTGCGGTAAATGCGTTTGAACGCATTTCTAAAGAAGGTCGAAAGTATGGCGTTGGACTTGTAATTATTAGCCAAAGACCAGCTGAAGTTAACAGGACTGTATTAAGTCAATGCAATAATTACATTGCAATGCGCTTAACAAATGCCGAGGATCAAGCTGTAGTTCGCCGTTTACTTCCTGATAGTCTGGGAGGATTCTCTGATCTACTACCAATTCTAGACATCGGTGAAGCTTTAGTTGTTGGTGATGCATCAATACTCCCAAGCCGTATTAGAATAGACATACCAGCTTCAAAACCCTCAAGTGCAACAATCGATTTCTGGGATGAATGGTCTATTGAAAACGTTCCAGATGGAATTCAAGATGCTGTGGAATACTTAAGAAGACAATCTAAATCGTAAATATTTTTCTGTTTTACTTCAATACTCACAATTGTCTGCTTCCTTTCCCAATCCGTACTTCGTAACCCGGGGGCGCTTCCCCGGGTTACATTTCGCGATAACCCAACCACACCTCCCCCAATCTCCCCTATCTCAAGGTTGCCGATTTTCAATTATTAGAGTATCCTCAAAGGGGGGATAAAAAGGGGGGGGGAAATTAGTTCTTTTAAACTATACTACACTCAAATCAAGAAGCTCATCGAGCTGAACCACTTTAAGGACGATGTGTCGCTGCTCGATGATTTCTTCATTGGTGTCAGGGGCGCGGTGCCATCGGACGCCAATTCGTGGAGTGCATTGCGGACAAGCGTCGAACTGGCGCTTAAACCCGTTGATTACATCCACTACAACTGCACGATTATTCAGGTACACAAATCGAAACTCGCGGCGTTCAGGGCGACAACGCTGCCGGGGAAGCATTATGTCGATTCGCCGATTAATCCAAAAGGAGCGGCAAGGCTTCTGGAGGGCCGCCACGTTTTACGTCAGGGGTATCACAAAGCGAGTGACGCGAACAAGCGTTATCCCGCTTTCAGGCAGAATGCCACTTTCCCGCTTCTTCGAGATACAAACAAGAATTTGAAATTCGACTGGGATGATTCCGATTTCCTTTCGTTCACAAAAAGCGCCGGGATAAATATTCATTACGGCACAGGCACAAAAATAGGCAGGTGGTCGGCGGGATGCCTGGTGATTAATACTGACAGCGTGCTTACACAATGGAACACTTTCAGGACACGGGTATATGCAGGCAAACCGGACACATCGAAAAATCATATCCACTATCTTTTTAACGCTGATTATGTAACGGATTTTGTAAAAACGCCGTCATCTGACATGTGGAAGAAACAACGCTGGTTGTGGGGGTCAAGCGGCAGGTTTGTGACTGAACTGCAGAAGGAATTTCTTGAACTTGGATACAATGTCGGCACAGCTGACGGCTCATTTGGTCCAAAAACGATGACCAAGGGAGTTATTCAGTATCGGAGAATCAATTTCGATGCTGACAATGTCTGCGGTGTGGTCGATATTCCGATGTGGAATCACCTGTTCAGCGATGACGCGCTTCCGAATGAATAGCCCCACCCCAGCCCTCCCCACAAGTGGAGAGGGAGAAAAATAGGTTTTCCTTTTTCATGGGGTATATCGACCAGATATATTGATTAAAATGACAAATGAAGAGATTTCCCCCGCTCGCGGGGGGTAGGGGGGAAATTATTTATGATATACTCATGCGTTATTTTTTTCTTACATTCTGACAGAGCACCAAAGCATGAAGCGCCGCAGGAAAGTAAAAAAGATTTGCGTAATCCGCATGAGTTCACTTGGCGATGTCATTCAGGCATCCGCTGCTCTTCGCACTGTTAGAAATAAATATCCTGACGCTGAAATCACTTTTGTTGTGGCGAAGGGTTTTGAGATTCCGGTTCTAAATTCGCCCATTATCGATAACCTTGTGGTTTATAATCGCGGCGGTAAAAACCTGTCTAATTTCGACAAGCTAATCAGCCTGATATTCAAACTTTTCAGAAATCGATTCGATTTGCTAATTGACCTTCATTACAACAGGCGCTCAAGAATCATCAGTTTCCTCGCGATGCCGAGGCGACGAACTCCGGTGCTTGGCAATTACCTAAAACAATCAAACCTTGAACGCCATGAGTTGTTCCTGAATCGGGTCGGGATTGGCTCCCCTATGCCGCCAATGGAATTCTGGTCGGGGAAGGATGATGTCCATTTCGCTTGTGAATTTTTAAAACGGGCGCGGATTGAATCGGATGATTTGCTTGTAGGGATGAATCCGGGAGCGAATTGGACATCAAAATCGTGGCCTGTGGATTTTTTCGCGCGTGTTGGTGATTATTTCTCACAGGTTCACGGCGCGAAAACAATTGTCTTTGGCGGGCTTGATGACAGGGAAAAAGCTGTTGACGTCTACAAAAAGATGGAGATAAAACCGATGCTTGCCGCCGGCCGCGCATCATTCCTCGAAACAGGTGAACTGATTCGGAAATGCAATCTGTTCATAACCGGCGATACCGGTTTGATGCATCTGGCGCGTGGAGCAAATGTGCCGATTGTCGCGATTTTCGGAGGAACTGATCCCAGGCATCAAACAACACCGCTTTCCGACAACATGCGTGTAATCCGCGATGATGAATGCCAGCCTCCATGTAATAAATATCATTGCCCGTTAAAGACGCGAGCATGCCTGTGGGCGGTTACTCCGGAAATGGTCATTAAGGAAGCCGAGAATCTTCTCAATCTAAAATCATACTCGGAAGATACAGATTAAACCTGCTTGAATGTTTTTTTGGAAACCTCAATTAAATCATCAGGCAGCTTCTGTTATTATCTTATCATTTTGCAGTGAGGAAAGTACTTTTTCCGCTATCTTTCGAATAGCTTTTGCTGATGACGATTTTGGGAACAACGTTATATATGGTTCACCGCTGTTCATCGCCTTCAGGAATCCGGGCGCATGATTGGGGATAAATCCAATAATCGGCATTTTAGATTTCAAATCCCGCACCGTTGCCTCTGCAATCTCGCCGGCGTTATGGACATGATTGAATATAACACTGCATTTATCAATGTTAATGCGGGTTCCACTAAACACCTGAGAAATGAGATCCAGATTGTAGAGCGACGGCAGGTCAAGTGTGGCGACAAACACAACGGCATCAGAAACCTCGAAAAGTTCAAGTGTAGCCTCGTTAAGCCCATAACCGGCATCGATTACAGCGTAATTAGCTGCCGGGCAAACATTAGTGCGTATGAAATGAACAGCATCCGCATTCATCTTTTCCATGTCAGAGATTCCAGCAACTGTTGGAATTGTTTTCAGCCCTGACGGGAGCGTTGCTAAATATTTCTGAACGGTCTCGCTTGTAATGGAATCAATATCCTCAGTCATCATGAACGGAAGTGTTTTTCTTGTCGTAAGATTAAGCCCGGGTTTGATGCCGGAAAAATAATTGGATGTCTCAAGGAGAATAACCGATTTATCCGACTCCACCAACGACAACGCTGTATTTATCGCAAGTGTTGTTGTGCCGCTTCCGCCCCTTACACCACAGAATGTGATTATCTTCGTGGACATCTGCGAACCAAAAAGATTTCGCCCTTTGATTAAAGCTTCCACCTCGACTCTTATTCTGTCCGGCGTTAACGGCTTGATTAGGAAATCGCATGAACCCGCGTTATTGAATAATGTTTTTGCTTCCGGATTATCATCATGCAGGATTACCAATGTCGGGATATGGCTGGTCGATGAATTGGATCGCATTGTTTTGACTATCTCGTGATTTGACTGTTTACGCGTGTCGCCATCAAGCACAACAATATCCGGAGCGTTTGTGAACACCTCTGCCAGTGTTTCAGACGGTGAATTGGTAAACTGAAGTTCATAGTCATCGTTATTAAAAACAACCTGGAATACTTCCTTAACATCCGTGCTGTTATTAGCCAGTAATATATTTCTCTTATTCAAGGTTATCCCTCACTACTTTTGGTTTAAACCGTTAAAAGCACGATTTATTTGCAAAAACGAAATACAATTACGCCGCTTCGAACCTGATTTTCAGGCCTGCGAGTGACTGTTGTTTCTCAAGGCTTCCCAGCTTGCCGCCCTTTAATTCCAATGCTGCCCATGCGTTCTTTACAGGTTTTAGGAATTTTCCCGGTGAAACATCCTTCTCTTCATGGACAACATTTCCCATGCGGTCAATAAAGACAAGGTCCAAAGCAAAACGCATGTTTAATGTGTGCACCTGATTGCATGGAATAATCAACAACGCCTCATTGTCATTCATGCCGGGTCGAAACATCAGCCCCATAAGCCTTGACATGAAACTGGCGGCGAGACTGCAGTTACTCGCGATAACCTCGCCTGTCTCATCAAGGATTACGTTGTATTTTTTATGTTTATCGAAAGTCAAAACCATTGTTGTCTCGTAAGGATTAGATTGCGCCACCGCCAAGTTCTGTTATCACGTTAATTACCGCAGGACCAAGAAGCACAATCAGCAGTGCCGGAAGAACAAAGAAAACCAGCACAAACGACATTTTCAATGGCGCTTTCTGTGCGGTTTCCTCAGCTCGCTGCCTGCGTTTTTGGCGCATCTGATCAGCTTGCACTCTTAATATATTACCGATGCTCACACCCAGTTTATCAGCTTGCACAAGAGCGCTGATGAATTGGGAAAGGTCAGGGCAATCCGCTCGAGTTGCCATATCCCTCATTGCATCCCGCCTTGTTCTACCCAGCCTGATTTCATAAATAGTCCTTGCGAATTCATAGCTGAGCGGCCCTCCGGTTTTCTCAACCACCTTGCTAAGCGCCATATCAAAACCAAGCCCCGCTTCAACCGAAATAGTCAACAGGTCGAGAGCATCAGGAAGCCCCCTTGTGATTTCATCTCTCCTTGCGCCGACCTTGCTTGACAACCAGACATTGGGCATCATGTATCCCAGAATACCGGCAAACACGGCAAGGCCAATACCCTTCAACGGGCCAAGTTTGTCCACAATGCCAATAGATAAAATTATCGCCGGAAGAATTACTGCCAGGATTACCTGGAAGCCGACAATTGCCGCGGGATTTGTTCTCATCCCGGCTGATGTGATTTTCTTCTGGGTGGAATGAATCACTTCAATAGGGGTTACCATTCGAGCGAGCCGTCCCATATTGTCCGCAATTGGTTTGATAACACGCTCAGCGAACGGTTTACTTAATTCCAGTTCAGTCAGGTCAATGGTATCCGGATTCTGCGCCATTGAACGCAGTTTATCCTGTATCGCGTTCGGGTCCGAAGCTGGCATAAATGAAAACACCAGGGTCGCGATGAATCCAAAAACCACTATCGCTATTACTATTGTCATCAGGTCCATTTATCTTAACCTCACTAATATTATTGTTCGGATAACAAATCCAAAATTAATTTTAAACTTTTATTTCAACAATCTTCTTAATAAAGAAGCCGCCAATCATCTGAAGAACGAACGCCACACCGAGCATCATCTTCCCAAGCATTGTGGTAACAAGCGGCGACATGAAATCAGGCGCCATTCCATAGATGCCAAGGCCGATAGCCGGTGGCAGCAAAGTCAGGATAATTCCCTGCAGTTTGCCCTGCGCTGTTAGTGTGCTTATTTCACCCTTGATTCTTATTCGCTCACGAATCGTATGCACAATCTTCTCAAGAATTTCACTGAGGTTTCCACCTATCTGCCTTTGAATTTTCACCGCGGTGATCACCAAGTCGAAGTCCTCGGATGGCACCCTTTCTGTTATGCCATCCAGAGCATCCTCCAGATTCATTCCAAGGTTTGTTTCCTTGAGAACGCGTGAAAATTCATCAGATATTGGTTTTGGAGCTTCATTCGCGACAAGTTCCAAACCTTGAAGAAATGAATATCCGGCTTTAAGCGAATTGGAAATAAGAACAAGAGCATCAACAAGCTGGTTGTCTATATGCTTGATTCGGCGCACCTGCCGGATTTTCACATACGTTCTCGGGATAAAAGCCCCGACAGCTGATGCCAGCAATCCAAACAGTACCTGCCCGGTCACCATGAACGCGATTAATCCAGGTGCAATTATCATTATCAAGTACATTCCGAGATATTCCGAGTAGCGCAGCGAAAGGTCCGCTTTCTGAAATTCAAGGATCATTTTTTGGAAGAACGATCTTTTCTGAAAAATACGCGTATCGATCTGCGAAAAGATGTCGTCCATTTTGGTTTTTTTCTTGGCAGTTTGGAAAGGGGCACCACCGCCTTCCATTACAGCTTCAGAGCTTTCCTTGAATGATTTAAGGCGTCCCTCCACAACACTCTTCTGTCCGCCTCCAATTGCGGTATATACACCCCAGACTACTCCGCCAACCGCTATAAATACCGCTATAGAAATGAATATGAGTTCCATAACAACTCCCTGATTTCAAATAAAATTTATAAGTTCATCCCTTCAGGCGGGAAGAATATTTCGCGATTCATTTCGATTCCCATCGAATCAAACTTCTCGATAAACTTGGGCAGAATTCCGGTTGGCCTGTGATGCCCTATCGCCTTGTCATCAGCAAAACCGGTCTGCTGAAAGATAAAAATATCCTGCAGAGTGATTTTTTCATCTTCCATTCCAACAACTTCCGTGATGTTCACGATTTTACGAGTGCCGTCTCGAAGTCGGTTCTGCTGGACAATAAGATCCAACGCGCTTGAAACTTGCTCTCTAATCGCCCTAACCGGAAGGTCCATACCAGCCATGAGAACCATCGTTTCAAGACGGCTCAGTGTATCTCTTGGCGAATTTGCGTGCGCGGTTGTCAGTGAACCATCATGGCCCGTATTCATTGCCTGAAGCATATCAAGAGCTTCTCCCGACCTGCACTCTCCAACAACGATTCTATCCGGCCTCATTCGAAGACAGTTCTTAACAAGGTCACGAATTGTAACCTGTCCCTTACCCTCAATATTTGGAGGCCTGCTTTCGAGTGTTACAACATGATCCTGTTTCAGCTGAAGTTCCGCCGCATCCTCAATAGTAACAACGCGGTCAGTTGGCGGAATAAACGAACTTAATACATTCAGAGTAGTTGTTTTACCGCTTCCGGTACCACCCGAAACGATTACATTAAGTTTCGCCTCAACACATGCCCTGAGAAATTCAGCTATCTCGTCAGTCAACGTTCCAAACGAAACAAGGTCATCCACCGAGAATGGATCAGCTGCGAATTTTCGAATGGTAACTGTCGGTCCCACAAGGCTCAATGGAGGAATAATCGCATTAACACGACTTCCATCCGGAAGGCGAGCATCAACCATTGGTGTGGATTCGTCAATTCGACGCCCAATTGGAGAAACAATTTTCTCAATTATTCTCATCACATGGTTGTCATCCGCAAAAACGCGATCCGACAGTGTCAGTTTTCCCTTGCGCTCAATGTAAATCTGATAAGGGCCATTTACCATAACCTCGGTGACTTCGGGATCATCAAGCAGAGTTTGCATGGGGCCATAGCCAAGGACTTCATCAAGAAGGTCCTTGATTATCAGTTCACGATCACCTCTGGACAACGGCTTGTCAACATTCGACATTTTATCCGAGATGATGCTTGAAACCGTGTTGCGTACCAGCTCGGGATTATCCTTGTTATCGAGAAGATTCGGATCAACCTCCTCGATTATCTCCTCGTGGATGCTGCGTTTAATCTCGCCAAAAGGGTCAACTCGGACATTAACCGAACGCCCACGTGAGTCAGTTCGAATTTCACCATCAAGTTGGGTTTCAGTTTCAGAATGCATTCGATCCATTAATGACATAAGAATCCCTCGAGAAAAAGATTTCAACACTTCACAAAGCAGATAATGTCCGCTTAAATATCCATAATTAATATCGAACAAATGCACTGGTGAAGTTCCTGACATTTTCGAAAATGGGTGTGCGTTCTTGGTGTCCGCATTGTTTTTGTCGATATCCCATATACATAAATTAAAATGATTTGATAGAATTAGTTCAGTCTTAATATTTCGGAGGTTTGATATGCGTCAACCATTAATCTGTGCAAACTGGAAAATGAACCACACTCTTCAGGATGGAATGGAATTTTTCCAAAAACTTGAATCAGCTGATTACAAAAATCCACACGCGGATGCTGTTGTTTTTCCGGCTTTTCCGTTAATACAGGCATTATCAACAATTGGAGCGAAAATAGGCATGCCCATTGGAGGGCAGAATCTCAACGAGAATGAAAGCGGCGCTTATACCGGCGAGATTTCAGCATCCATGCTGACAAGCTGCGGAGCATCCTGGGTGATTATCGGGCATTCCGAGCGAAGGGATATCTTTGGGGAATCAAATGAACTCATCGCGAAAAAAATAATCGCGGCACTGAGAGGCGACCTGAAGGTCATCCTGTGTGTCGGAGAACATCTAGAAATACGCGAGAGCGGCAAAACCACCGAATTCGTGCAAAATCAACTCGCGATTAATCTTGAATCCATTTCAACTGATGATATGGAAAATATCACAATAGCGTACGAGCCAATATGGGCAATCGGTACCGGGCTGGCATCAAAACCCGAGGATGCCGAGGAGATAATGTCGTTTATTAGAAACTGGCTTGAGGAGAAATTCAACGCTGGGATAGCGGATAATACCAGGATTTTATATGGCGGCAGTGTCAAACCGGATAACATGGCGGGATATGCTGCCATGAAAAATATAGATGGCGCTCTTGTCGGCGGCGCCAGTTTGGATGCTGAATCGTTTTTGGGAATAATCAAAGCGCTGGGTTAACGGAGCAGTTGTAGTGCAGACATCCTGGGGCTGTTGAATAAGTTTAATATGTAGGGGCAAAAAAGGGCTTTTCAACAATCACCAGAAACATTTCTCTAATTTATTACTCTATGTAATGAAATTACAAAAATGGCGCGATGATTCTTGTACCTGACGCCAATCTATGATATATTCTAATTGGATTTGACTTAAAATAGTCCTCAGGAGTTACCTTCATGAAAAAAGCTATACTCCTTATAGCATTACCATGTATTTTGATTTTTTTCCTGGCAGGATGCAACGGGACGGAGCAGGATGATCCCACATCCAACCCCCTACCAGGAAGCGGTACGGAAAGTCCATCAATCTATGACGATATTGATGCGAATTACGCATTGGATATTATCAATCCTTTCAGAGATCCGCCGCCTAGTATTCCAATTGAGGACCCCGTATGGGAACCGGTTTTTGACAGCTTTACCGACAAAATGACATGTATTGGCGAGGGCTGCATGTCTTTTGAACTGAAAGAATTTGACATTGAGGCGCAAACAGTAACTTTCAAAGGTACTTTCTTTAATTTTAACGCTGACAAATCAGCTGAATTGTCAATATTTCTCCTGTTCACGGATTTAGCAAACGGAATTATACCTGTAACTCCCGATGGCATGATGAAACTGGATCAATTCGATACAGTCGCATATCCGTTCTTTGCGTTCAATCATGACGAGAACGAGAAACTTAACATTCCCGAATCGATGTATCTCTATTTTGAACGTGAATTCACCATGCATCTTGAGGTTGGATCAGATTTCTATGCCGGACACACACTGGTTCCGTTTAAGCATATACATGATTTAAGCAATTACACAATAGAACTATCCGAAACTGCAAAGGACAAGAGCACTAGCAATTACAATTCTGACGGCAGAACGGGCGATAGTACAGGTTCAAGTTCTGGTGAACCGGGTGATACAATCCCCAGCGACAATCCTCCCAGTTACAAACAACCGGGATTTGCCAGACCTGGTGATTGACACACAAAATACATGAATACCGATAAAACCTCACTCATCCAGAGTGAGGTTTTTTGTTGGCCATGGACATATGAATAGCAGAGGGTTTTAGAGCGTGTCGGGAAAGGTGTTGCAAACAAGAAGCCCCCAGCTCTTCCCTTCGCAAGTGCATATACCAGATATGTTGTTTACAAATGCGAAAAACATTTCCCCCCGTTCGCGGGGGGATTAAGGGGGGGAGAACATTCATCATTCCGCTGTGATATACTTGCCCCGATGCAGGATTTAAACCATCTAAAAGAACTGATAACCAACGACCCCGTACTGCGAATTATCGCGAATCAGGCTACCAGACGCTCTATCAAGGCTTACCTGGTCGGCGGGTACATTCGCGATGCCCTTTTGGGGCTTCATCCAAAAGATGCCGATTTGATGTTCGAGGGTGACAGCAATTCCCAACTGATCGGCGAGCTAATCAGTGAAAAATTCGGCTCGACTCTTGTTCGCTTTGAAAAACACATGATTGTCTATCGAATAACGGTCAATAACAATCAGTATGATCTTGCGGACCTTCTGGATAAAACCATCGTGGACGACCAGCTCAGGCGCGACTTCACCATTAATTCTCTCGCGGTTGAGATAGGTTCGTTCGTGCAGAATCCAAATCCGGATATTAGTGATATTCTCGATGCGAGTAACGGTATTGAGGATTTACATCAGGGAATAATTCGGATCAATTCAAAACAGGTTTTGAAAGATGACCCTCTCAGAATCGCCCGTATGTTTCGTTTCGAACGCCAGCTGGATTTTACAATTGACCCGGATTCATACAACGCTGTAGATGAGTTTACGTCAGGCTTTTCGGACATTTCAGGTGAGCGGGTGCGCGATGAATTTTTTCAAATCCTGAATCGCCCGAAAACAACGGAAACCCTTCTCAAGATGGATGAAGTCGGACTGCTGAGTTCGATGTTTCCCGAAATTGAAATCATGAAAGGCGTTTCCCAGAACGAATATCATCATCTGGATGTCTTCGAGCATTCAATATGCGCGGTTAGAGAATTTGAAAACGTTCTGAAATTCGATAGTCCTATCACCGAGCCATACAGCGCCAGGCTGACTGAACTGGTTCAATCCGAAATGGTTCCATCTAGAAATCGCGCTGCGCTGATGAAACTCGCGCTTCTTTTCCATGACATTGGAAAGCCTGGCGCAAGAGCGGTCAGAGAGGATGGCAAAATCACGTTTATAGGCCATAACAAACTCGGCGTTGAAATAATAGAACCATACCTTGATTACCTGCATCTTTCCCGACGTGAGCGAGTATTTATCAACAATCTGATTGATGGCCACCTTCGTCCGGGATTCCTTGATCCGGACAGTCCAACGCTGTCAAAAGCGATTTTCCGTTTCTTTGACCGTTACGCTGATTGCGGCATTGACATTGTATTAATCTCAATCGCGGATCGCCTTGCGGCGCAGGGCGAAAAAGTGGATGATGCTGTAAATCAGCGCCACGACCAAATAGCCGCTATTCTTCTGGATGCGTATTTCAACCAGAACAAACTGCTTGTGCGTCCGACAGATTTGATTGACGGTAATAACCTTATGCGCGAGCTCGACCTTGAATCGGGAAAGAGGATCGGAATTCTGTTGAAAGTAATCAAGGAGGGACAGGCAAGCGGCGAGGTTTTAACATACGATGACGCAATCGAATACGCGAAACGATTCATGAACGAAAGCGATTCACAAGAATCGCATGATATCTAAATCTACATCTACGGGATTAGCTGAAATAGTTATTTTTCCAAACAAACAGGATTCAAGTTACCAATCATCCTTTGAAATCTGATTTTCCAGAAAGCTTTACAAAGCAATATTAATCAAGTAGAATTCCATGTTGCATTTGACGCGGGGTGGAGCAGTCGGTAGCTCGTTGGGCTCATAACCCAAAGGTCGGTGGTTCGAATCCACCCCCCGCTAAGTCGACATTCACAACTGGCTTTGGGTTTTTACAGGTTATTTCGACCTCTAAATTTTCCGGAGCCAGTTTTGTTTTTTCCACACATTCCCTTATGAACTGCTTACTTTCAGCATGATTGCTGGATTTAGGCACATGATATGAGGATGCATTGCTATATCACCCCTCGCATTTTCTATCTAAGATAACACAACTTTCTTGAGCATGTTGAAAATTGATATGTTCTTAATATATATATCCATATCCGGGTTTGCATTTGATCTTTACACTAAATTAAACCTTAATCCCAATAACCGAGTGGATTATTTTTCATTATGAATGAATCGTGAGTATTTCCTGCATCGTGATAATCAACCCAAATTCCCGGATCAAAATCAACAGTTCCTCCAAAATACCCGGCAAGATAACTGTTTCCATCCAAGTCTGCATCCAGGTATGTTCCGAAGTCAGAGCTTTCACCACCCCATGATCTTGCCCAGGCAAAATCACCGTTTGAATCAATATTTACAAGATAAATGTCAGCATAACCATTTGATGTTAATTCATAAACAGCGGGACCCGGATCAAAATCCACTGTGTCAGAGTACCTACCAGTAAGATACACGTTAGAATCATTGGTTACGGTACAATGTCTTTCAATACTACCCATTGGGTAATCAAGATTGATAGTTCTCACCCACTGGAAATTCGCGCTTGAGTCAAATCTGGATATAAAAGAAGGGCCATCGGTATTAGAGCGTTTAACACTCTCTCCGGGACCGGGATCAAAATCGACAACACCATCATAAACTCCGGAGACGAATGCATTTCCAACAGAATCCACACCAAGAGCGTAACCCTTGGCTTCATCATACCATTCCCCTCCCCAAGTATTTACTGCCTGATAATTTCCTGAGTTATCATATTCCACGAGGTAACAGTCACTGCTTCCTGTTGATGATCTTAATTCCTCACCCGTTCCCGGATCGAAATCGACTGTTCCACCAAAAAATCCAGTTGAGTAAACATGATTATTGGCGGTGTCTAATGATATGCAATAGGATGTTGAATACCAGGAACCGAATGTACTTACCCATTGGAGATAACCATTTCTGCTGATACAGCTTATGAATGTATCGCTATAACCAAAAGCTGTTCGTTCCTCAACGCCTGTATTTGGATTAAAATCTGCTGTTCCGCCAAATGTGCCACCAATATAAATCATGTTTGAATTATCTGTTGCAAGACTAAAGGAATAGTCTCGATCATCCCCACCGAATACCAGTGCAAAATATAGATAGCCGGTTGGAGAATATCTGGCAATAAAAACATCCTCCTGTCCACCTGAACTTCTCCAGGCGCTGCCTGATCCCGTACTAAAATCAATTGTTCCCCAGAAATTCCCTAAAACATATACATCCCCGAAATTATCACAAGCTATTCTTATTGCCTGAAAGTTCATATCTGTTGCGCCATTACCAAACGTGAAAGCATTAATATAATTTCCATCCAGGTCGAATCTGGTAACAAAAGCGAACATGTCATCTGGTGTTGTTGTCGCTTCGAATACACCGGGACCCGGGTCAAAATCAACCGTTCCCGTAAAAGAACCAACGGCATAGACGTACCCGTTGTTCTCGTCAACGGTGACACCCATTGCGTAAGCGGTACCATCATCGCCGCCCCAGCTTTGATTCCAACCGATTTGCTCGGAAGGGCTAACTTGAATCACCACTTCATCGAATAATGTTAAAGTGCCGGAGTTATCAGATGTTGCCAATAGAAATGCAGTATAATCCCCTGCGGACGTTCCTGTATTGTTGACGATTGTTAATTCCCACGTTTCTGTTGTCAATTGGGAGAAGTTAACAAGGTCAACACCTGTGATTGCAGGGCAATACAATTGTACCTGGTTAACATCATTAAACCAGTCGAGAACGGTAACTTCAAGCCCGGTGGATGATCCGGGAAGGTCATACATTTTGTCTGCCTGCACGAAATTGCTTATTTCATACGGCTCATCACAATTCACAGGATATGAAGCATCCAGCGCAAAATTAACACTGGGATTACCGCCCGGCAATAGAATTTGAAGATTTTCAGTAAGCTGTTCACTGGGAAGGAATCTGCGGTTTGGTTGTTCTTTCCCAAATGCTTTAAATGGATTTATTGGGTAGCCATTGGGAATATCATACAAGCCAGTCCAGTCATCAGCGTTTGTTAATTTGTGCCCAATGCTGTTTGTGAAAACTATTATTCGAACGTCATATGCCGTGATCTGGTAGGGATTTGTTATTGACACATCCACATCAACAACATTAGTAACCTGGTCATATGAGTTTATCACGATTTCAGGAGGCGGGATCATTGTAGTAATATTAAAATGTCCATTTAATGCGCGATTAGGTTCTAGTTCAACGGAGAGTGATTGCAAATCGAAAGTTGCATTCCAGGAACCAAGAATGTTGCGAGTATTCGGATTAGGTGTCTGTTCAGTTATTAACAGTGTTTGATCTATTTGGTCTACCTGATCAATTCCTGATGTCGTGGGATTTGATGAATTATTGCTGCAACCTGCAAAAAACATAACCAATAGAATTAGCCATATAGCATTATTCTTTAACAACATATCTTTTCTCCTGCTATTCTTAATTAAGAAATCTCACTCGGTTATTTCTTTTTCGTTCTATTTTTACCAGATAGTAGTGTCGAATTTCATAAATTAATATATCATTTCAGATTCGATATAGCAAACCAATAACTCCACTCCGATTTATGCCCTCGATTTCCAGGACTCGGCTTTTTGGCAATAGCAAACATACAAGGAGCGCTGCTTGGAATCTGTCTTAGAACCCTATATTTTCTGTCATTCTGAACGAAGTGAAGAATCTATTCGCGATAACGTGAATATTTCTTATCAGATATAATCGACAGCACAGTAGCATATAGAGCCTTCGCTGCGCTCAGAATGACACAAAATCATGCTTATAATTGGGTTCTGAGACACTTTCCTTGCTGCGCCCCGGTGTGACGCATTAAACAGGCTCAATTCAGGATGCAGCAAGAAGGGCGCTGTAAGCAGCTACGGGATATGCCCAATCTGATTTCAATGTATTCCAAACAAAAGCAAAACTCCCCAGCCAGGCTGGGGAGATTTTTCTAAAAACCACCCTCCTCAGTGGTTTTACTGCCTTATTAACACAAATGAACCAATCCAATTAGTATATTTTCTCGTTTACCTGCAAAGCTAAACTCCTTTCATCGTTCCCTTTACCCTTTAAGTGGAAAAACATCGGGATTTTTCCTAACTTAATAGCAAATTTTTTGATAAAATTCATATATTCTTACTTGTCAGTCTTTTTTTGAGTAAACATGCACATATCATGAAGTAGTGTATTAGAATTGAACACACATGCATTGAAGAGCGAAACACGTGCCCGACGATACAAATTCATTTGAAATACAATGGTGTAGAGTAAGAGATAAAGTAGCTGGCTACTTTTTCCGTAACGGCTGCTCTGTCGAGAATACACAGGACCTGGTTCAGGAGACCGCCATGGGTGCGTGGCGTAATTACTCAACTCTTAAAGGCGATTTCAACGCCTGGATTTTCGGTATCGCGAGATATACATTCAATAATTATGTTCGGAAAAAAAAGCTGGAAAATGTTGCTGGGGATGAAACTGAGATACTCGAAACAGATGCATCCCCGGAACATCGGGCAATTGCCAAAATCCTGATGAATCAATGCCTTGATCGACTAAACCCAATCGACAGGAAATCTCTTGTTTTGCATGATTATTATGGGAAGAAATATGAAGAAATCTCGGCGATTTTAGGAATTTCTCGCTCAAATGCCCACTATCATGTTGAAAAGGCGCGTGATTATCTTCGTAAACGTTATCCTGAACTTTTAATCAGGATAAAAGATGAGGTTTGTGATTATGAGGAAAGTGGATATATTCAAGGACTACATATCCTTAATTAATTCCGACAAAGATAAAATAGTTGAAGCACTTGATGAGCTTGAATCTCTGTTATGTGATTCAGCATTTTCGCATCAACGAATCATATATCTGCAGGAATTATCGGGAACACATATCGACTATCCCGATACAGAAGTTTTCGCTTTTTCAAATCCGCTGAATCGCGAACAATATGGTGCATGCATCGAAAAAGGGATTATTAAAGCATATCAGGATGGTGATGTATCAGCCGAACAGTTGATGAAACTCGCTCACAGCGTTGATGGGTTACGCGCGTTTACCGATGCCCTGGTTGAAATCTCCGAGAAAAAGCACGCTTCAGTTTTTAAAGAGGCGTTAGCTGTTCCTTTTAAGGTAGTGGGGAGAGATATCAGGAAAAAGATCAACTTTATAATAGCTGACGATATCCGGGAGGTTCGAGATACTTTTAATCGCTTTCTTGACCTTTATAAATCGGACATTGAGGATGGTTTCTCGGATGACCATCTCCGCTATATTCTAGGCAGCCAATATGAGATTGAGTTGATTGAAGCCGCGGATGGCATCGAACTGGAAGAAAAAGTGGAGGAGAAATTTAAAACCTGCCTTTCGGATTATTTTGTCTGTTTTGTCGATGAGGATATGCCGCGCAAAAGAGGAACCGCGGCGATTTCCAGCATCTCAAAATCACTGGATAAATACACGCCTCATTCGAATGCGGATTTGCAAAATCGTCCCAGGATAAAATTTGTCTCATATACCCAAAAACAGGATATAGATATCTCCGAGGAAATTGCAAAAGCATCCGGTGCTGATTTGTTCTTCCGTAAAACCGGCCTTGATAATTTCTATGTTGAGATTGTTCAGATATTTGAACATCTTGTCCTTGATTCAATCAATTTGGCTCCCGCGCCAGTGATGGACATTAATGGCAATGTCCTCATATCAGTGATTGGCGCAAACGCTGAAAGCGATATTCAAAAATACAAGGAATACCTGAATTTTAGATATATCAATGAAGTTTGGTCATGTGAAATTACCCGTGATGATACAAATCACAACTGGTTTAATCCTGATTATTACGACAACGTTTCAATTCCAATCGGTATTTATACGGCATCTGATGAAGGCGGAAAGTTAATTGCATGCCTGAGAATGATTACCTCCCAAAGGCAGCCTCAAGCGGAATTGCTTGAAAAGGCTCTTAAATCTGCGGACTATGAAATGCCAGGCACGACAAACAACATTGAACTGAATGACAATGAGTTAATTATTGACAAGGCCTATCTGGATAAGAGTTTTAGATCATACAATTTATTCGAGAACCTGCTTGAATACACATGCGCGCTGGCTTTGCATCTTGGAAAATCAACCATCAGTTGGGATATCCCGGATGATTTGCTTTCAACAGCAAAGGAGTTCGGCTTTAAAAAACATCCGGACGCTGATGAAGTGTCCCGACTGTTGTATTATAATTTATCCGATGCTGAAGAAATTACCGGCAAGAAGATTAAAGAAATTCTTGCGGAAATCGACAAAGGCGAAATGACAATTTCCAAACATGTAGAACGCAGCCGTTAGTTTATCACGACAACGTTTTGCTTCCTTACAAACCGTAATGAGAAAAAAAATAGTACCCAGAATAGTACGCCTGCTCACCGTCCTTCTTTCCTGCTGTTTGTTAAGCGGGATTATTCTTGTTTATGGCGCGATAACTCGCCCTGATTTGAAATTCAGATTATATCGATTCAATGATATCCCGGCGAATTATAAGCGGCTTGTAGTAATTGATGACATCAAGAAAGAGGGAAACGATACGTTAATCCTGCTTGGCAAAACATCAGAAATATATAACAAGGATGCAAAGGAAGATAAGTTCACAATCGATATCGATTTCTGGTCCGCGAAGAGAGAAAAAAAAGCCCTTAACAAAGTAGTGTCGTTTCCCTTTCCAGACAGGCCTCAATCATATGCAATTAGCATTGAATCCCCAAATTTAATGACTTCATGGTTAGTGCCGGTAGCTATTGCCGCGGTTGATAGGGAATATATTCGTGTGCTGGTTTATATGATAGATGAAAATCTTGATATCCAGTATGAAAGCAGGATAAAGATTAAATATCCTGAAGGAGCGCTTGGCAGCAAGATCAATGTAACTGCCGGATCTATAACTGATCCAATAGGCACAAAGGATGGCCATCAGCGATGCGTTGCCATCGGGCTATCACTGAGTGAATCGCCGGCAACCCATAATGAATGGCTGCAAAGTCCCCATGACAAAAATGAACGCGACCCAGCTATGCGGCAAAAACTGGGAGTTATAATCGCACCAGCTCATCAGACTGAATGGTCGGAACCTTTGGATATTATCGAATTTCCAGGTGCGGGTTATGTTGCATACGTGAAACCGTACGGACATCCCGCGGTTTTTGTGCAAAGTGGCGGCAGCGCAAATGGATGGTACACAAAACCATCCGCCGATATTCTCGCTCATCCCGATAAGGAGTACGCTAAAAGGCAATCTGAACTGCAAACAAATGATGATACATGGAAAACCTATTACCTTGCCGGATTCAATGGCCATATCTGGGATCGTGTCCGAATGGGCGAACATGATCCGGACAAGCGATGGCCATATGCTGCAACCACTGCATTTTCCGATCGTCAATTCCAGGATAATCTCTGTGAGTTTTCTATTCTGTCATGGCCATGCAATCCGGATAATTTTGAGAATATTCTATACTCAAATTATACAGTGTCCAACACTTCCGAATTATGGTGGAAATTCGAGCCTGATAATTTTGAGGAAACCCTAATCAGATATGAACATTGGATTGTTCAACACACACCGTTTGAGAACAGTAATAAAAGGCTTGGGTTTGCGCTTGTCAATGATGACGCTTCAGCTGCGTTGCTCATGCAGCCTCCGGAATGGTGGAAACCACAGGAAATCGTGTGGGATACAAGCGAATTATTTGAAAGCGGATTGATTCCCGACTTGAAATTCAAATCATTTCTGGATGTTATTCCTTTTGATGAGGATGAAGACGTATACGCCTTTTCCACTAAAGACAACAGGATAGTGGTGTTCAATGAGAAAGGCGAGATAATTCATAATCGGGAAATCAAAGACCACTTCACCGCTGATAATGCACCCTATGAGGCAATTCACACACTGCAGGAAAATTCACAATGCAGCGCAAGCACATCGGAAAAATTTCTTCTTATTGCGCCAAATACTCCACACAGATGTGAAATATTCCCAAATAAAGACTATAACCCTAACTGGCCTGGTTTTCTGAAAGTGTCATGGACACTAATTATCGCGCTGTGGTTATTTGCTTCTGCTGTGGTTATTAAATACACAAAAGAAGAAACTTATATATCTGAAGAGGATTTCATTGAGACAGTTCAGGAGGTCCAAGAAGACCGGGAAACGCTTCTGAATTCGATGATCGTGCATGAAATAGGAAATTCCATTTCCATTATGCAATCGGATATTCAAATCGATTATCAGTGGATAATCAGAATGCAAAAACTGCTTGAGAACGATACGATAGATATTGAGAAACTCAGGAAAATTCTGGGTAACCTGAAAGGGCAAGATGCCTATGTTCAAATCATGAGCCGTACAAAGGAATATCTTGATACGTTGGAGGATACGCGATTAAGAGATATTACACTGGTTGACGCAATGCAAAAGAGTTTGAGATTTCATCATAATCTTTTCGTAAGGAATAACATCGAAATTCAAAAGAACTATAAAAACGGGAGCAGCAGAATTCATGGCGGGGTAACTTTAATATTCGCAAATATTTTGAGAAACGCTATTGAGGCCATTAGTACCCAACGCCAGCAAAACGACAATGAATATACCGGCATTATAAAAATAGATATTTACAATAAGGGCAATGTGAATTACATCACTTTTCAGGATAACGGTTGCCCAATCATGACGCCTGATGGCGGAGAACTTCCCATTACGGAATGGGACAGCATTTTCGATTCAACATTTACGACAAAGCAAAAGAACAAAGGGCATGGCGGGCTTGGGCTTGCAGTATCAAGGAAATTTGTCAACAAACTTGGGTGGAAACTATACGTCGATAACAACACTGATGAGGGTTTCACCAAAAGATTTACGCTTGAAATCATGAATAAAAGAACCTCACCCCCGAATCCGAGTCCCGAACGTTAGTGAGGGGTAATCTCGAATTCGCTATAAACCTTGCTTACCCCTCACTAACGAGCCTGTCGGAAAAGGTTGTTTTTATATTCCATCCCCCCCCTTAATCCCCCCGCGAGCGGGGGGAAATATTTTTGCATTTGCATAC
>CBDURE010000026.1:0-31550 GCA_965369605.1 uncultured bacterium | reverse complement strand
ATACTACCAGGCAACGAAAAATTTAACTTAGCGCTTATGGGGCTGGGGGGTGAGGACTCAACGGAAACAGAAATCTCTGATTTGCAACGATATTTAAGTAAGCGCATTGTCAACCGTTATGGATAATGTGTGGTCATATAACGGATTATGTTTTACATGAACGAATGCTTTATATAAACGGAAAAAAATATGGCATAACACTCCTCGTGGTTCTGATTGTTCTCGTGGCCGGGACAAACATCGCGCTGGCATCAAATCACGCGTCCATGACGCCTGAGATAAACATCGAGCGCGAGTGCGATAAATCCGAAGCTGAACTCACAATCAGGATTTCCATTCCCAAGGGAACATCAATCAGCACGATGCCTGATCTTCTGGAACGCCTCCTCTCGTTCTACAAGGGATTGTGGACAGGCACTGATCCGATTGTTGACAGAATTATGACATCGGGGAAAAATCCCGTTCCGGTTAAACTTGGCAACAGCACTCATGCGATTCTGGGTGTCGATGCCATAATGTCGATTTTAAAAGCGTATCACTCGGTTGAGGAACGCGGTTTTAGTGTTTTTCCTGAGGATGTAACTGTAATCTCAATTGAAAAATTCCCGCTTTCTTTTGAGTGCCTGATTGACGGCACAACGAACGGCAAGAAGTATGATCAGGAATCCCGTGTTCAGCAGTATATGGATGATAACCTGAGTCGGTTGAAAAAAAAGCACCTTGTGCGCAATTTGAATACTGTATCCGCCGCTCTTGTCAGTTTCAGAAGCCAGCACAGCAGATTTCCAAACAGCCTGGAGGAATTGACAAGTTCAGGACATCTGCTGATTTCCCCAATAAACCCATTTAACAACAAGGTTTTAAAACTGAATGGGGAAAAAGGCGCCGGAACAATCAATTATTCAACGCCATCCGAGGGACGGTTCATACTGACTGTTTTTGATGAGCAGAACCTGCCTGTCAGGCGTGAGTTTTTCACCGGACCGGACAATTCGGTCAAGGGTGTGCTGTCGAACACTGTCCCGACTGTTGGTCCGGACGCCGCCTCATACACCACCAAAGAGCAGATTGTGCGGATTTATGTCTTTCAGATTGACCAGTTGGTTAACTCATTCTATGAAACATATCGATACCTTCCGCGGAAAGTGGCTCATATCGAGGGGCAGGGATTCGCGTTGATTGATTATATAAACCCCTTTACTAATCAGCCAATCAGTCCGGTTCTCAAAATGAATAAGGGCCAGGCAGGGAAATACTGGTACTGGATTGTCAGCAATGATGAATATCTTCTTGTTGGTTATGGTGTGGGGGGTCGTAAAGTGATAGAGATTCATCGTAAGATTGTGGGGAATATTTGACATTGCGAAGCAATGTCATCCTGAGCGCAGTCGAGGGATTTCTTTAATTGGTACCTGGCACCAATTAATTTTACACTCGTCGGATATCGGAATGACATTTCCTGTCTTATCAGCAATAATCAGCCTTACTAAATTAATTCACAATTTGTAAATTGGCACCCGTTAATTGGTACCTGGCACCAATTAATTGGCACCAATTAATTAAACACCATTAATTAGATTTAATGCTATAATCAAATCATGCAAGGCGGCTGGGTAAAACGAATATCGCCTGAGGGCATTGCCGCAATCCTGTTTGGGATTCTATATATTGCGCTGCCTACGAAGATGTTCCATATCGATGGCGTTTATTACGCGGAACATATCGAAAACATTCCGTTTCATGTAAATGGATTTCATCCGCATCACCTTCTGTATCTTCCCGTGATGCATTTTCTTTATGGCGCGTTTCATGCTGTTATTCCGCATCTTCGCGCGATTGCGTTTCTACTCGCATTCAGCGCGGTATGCGGCGCTGTTACCCTTTTCGCGTTTGGAGTTTTCCTTCGCAAGCTGGGTCACAGCGTTTTTACACGGTTGTCAGGAATGATTCTTCTCGGTTTCGCATATACATTCTGGCATCATGCGACAGATGCGAATATCTATATCCTGGCTCATCTGCTTGTGCTTGTAGTAATTCTGCTGGTTTTTTCGGATGCTTTTTTCGAATCGAAATCGAGGCAGATATTAACCGGAATCCTTCTGGCGTTTGCGGGTTTGATACATCAGATTGCACTTGTCGCGCTTGTTCCGATTTCGCTGTATATAATCGCCAAAGCGGGTGAGGAGAAATACAAGATTGTTTCCCGATTTGCCATATCGACTCTGGTAGTGTTTTTCATCGCCTATCCCACTGTTTTCGCGGCATATCACGGTGATGTCTCCCCTACTCCGGAGAATTTTTTCAGATGGACAGGAGCGTTCACTCACGGGTCTCATTATTTCTCGTTGAACCGGGAACATGGCGGCGATATTGTTACAACGACCGAAAGAGGGCATACGAACGCTTTTTTCGCGCTTAAACCGCTTGAGTTAATCCTGTTCGACAACACAACCGGTGATAATCTTAAATCAAGGCGTATGTACCACTATCTTTTTGTGCTGACTTTATTTTCGCTGGCGTACTATATCGGTGTGATAATCCGCGCAAAGGATACCGGGCGGAAATCCGCCGGAGCATTTATTTTATTCCTGTTCATGACATATTTTATTCTAACTGCTGTTTTCATGCCTGACAATCAATTTTATGGGACATTCTATCTGCCTGCGTTAATCGCGATTTGGGCTGGCAGTGTCAGCTCACTTCCGAATCCATATCGCACTGTGCTTAAACCGCTTTTGGTTATCGCGCTTATCACGTTTTTTATTTCCAATTTCACAAAGGGTATATATCCTGAAGCGAAAGCATCGAGTAATCCATACCTTCAAATGACAAAGCAGATTGACACATTCGCGACTGAAAACGATGTCGTTATGTTTCCCCGTAAAGACAGGTACTTCGCAGGGATTTACAGCTATTTCGGAAAAGGGGATGCTCTTCACATTCAGAAGGGAACATTTTTTGTTGATATCGATTCGATGTATTCCGAGATTGGCAAATATGAAAAAGAGACAGTGAAAATGCTCAACGACAGGTACGAGAGGATATTCGCGACTCGTGAAGCGTTTCAATCCGCGATGTCATCCCGGGGTGATGCTGGTGAAATCAAGCCTGTTGTTTTCACTCCTAATAATTACAGACTGCCGCATCCAAGGTTTATGGTTGTTAGACCAAATCGATTTGAATTTGTAGAATGGCACAAGGTCTGGTATGAAGGGACTCGAAGAGAGATGTACTATATGGAAGTCAAGGTGGAGTGAACACTTTATTCAGAGCTGAATTTAACCAGGAAAGCATCATATCCCCTCTTTGAGACAGTCCAATTGCCATCACCAAAATCAACGGAGCCCTTAACAGCACCTGTAACATATATATTTCCCTGACCGTCAGACACAACAGAGTATCCCCTGTCTCGACTGGCACTACCCCAGGTTTCAACCAAAATGAAATTACCGTTCGAATCAAATTTGCACAGGAATACATCGGTCAGACCCTTTGATGAAATCCTTTTACCTTTCACGGCAGCAGGTATCCCGCTGAAATGACCTGTTACAAAAATGCTTTCATAACCGTTAGTTGCAATTGAACTTCCAGAATCTCCACCCCAACCTTTTCTGGAAGCTCCTCCCCAGGTTTTAACCCACTTGAAATTACTATTGGAATCAAATTTACATAAGTAAGCATCCTTAGAACTATTTGCAGAACCATTCACTGAAATCGGATTACCATCCCCAAAATCAACAGTGTCGTAAAAGCTGCCCGTGACATATATACTTTCCTTACCGTCAAAATGAACTTCACCTACAGAATCCTCATCAGAACCACCCCAGGTCTTCACCCATTTGAATTTGCCACTGGAATCAAATTTACTGAGAAATATATCCCTTTCACCATTCGATCGAATTGAATTTCCATCTCCGAAATCCACAGAATCCATGAAGGTGCCCGTGATATAGATATTGTTATCATTATCAGATGTAACTGATGTACCAGAATCTCCCTTTTCGCCACCCCAGGTTTTAACCCATTTTAATTGGCCATCAGGATTAAATTTGCACAGGAAAATGTCCCTTCCACCATTTGATGAGATCTGATTGTTGTCCCCGAAATCAACTGAGTTCTTGAAAACACCTGTGATAATTACATTTTCCATGTTATCTGTTGTGACAGAGTATCCTATGTGATCCACGATACCTCCCCAGATTTTCTCCCATTCAAGGTTTCCATCTGAATCAAATTTCCGAAGAAATATATCATATCTTCGATAAAAGGAACGTGAATTCTTACTTAATAAATGTACAGGATCTAAATAATAACCTGTAACATAAGCATTTCCATTAGCATCGGCAGCAACAGAATATACAGAAGAGCTAATGCTGCCATTCCAGGTTTCAACCCAGATGAGATTCCCATTAGAATCAAACTTACATAAATAAGCATTACAAGATTTTTTTGAGGAACCTTTTTCTGAGATCGGATTGCCATCGCCGAAATCCACAGTGTCCGTAAATTTACCTGTAACAAAAATGTTCCCATTATTGTCAGTTGCAACTGAGCGACCTATATCATAATTTTCACTGCCCCATGTTTTAACCCATTCAAAAGAGAGTTCAGAATCACTCCCTTTGCTGGTGTTTGAGATTGAGACAAGAAGGATTAAAACAAGAATTACTATTCTGGTTACATGAAAGTATTTTTTCTGCATCTGATACCTCTCTGATGCGTTATTTGTACTGAAAAGATATTTCTTAATTCTCATACCTCTGCCTTACTAATCCTCCTCAACTTACTCAACCATCTCCGTTTTTGGAAACTCGGTAACCTTAAAATTCTCCGGCACGAGTTCGAGGATGTAAACAATGTTACGGCCTGTATCCACGGTGTGTGCGAGTTTGATTCGCGCTTTGTCACCCATTGAGTGGATTTCGTGATACGCATCATAGAAAAGCTGCTTGCGCTTCTCTATTTCAATTGGACCGAAAACAATATACGTAATCCCCTTGTGCAGGGAGAAAATGAGTGTTCGGTTTAAATCCTCGTTGGGCATGCGATAGCCGTGCCTGAACGCATGGAAGAAAACTTCCGGATGCCGCGCCATGATTGTCGTTTGCATATCCGAGTTTTCGTTAATCCATTTACCGGCTGGGATGTATGGATTCCTGTAGTATGTTTCATCCTGAAGGAGTTTCACAGATTGGCTGGTTTCGGGGATTAGAACTGTCAGGCACAAGATAAGCAGAATCACGGTTTTCCATTTTTTAATCCACCCGAGTTCGGATACTGTAACAACAAGCCATGCAAGAACCAGCATCAGTATAGGGATCAGCGGCAGGAAATAGAGATTCTCAATTTTGATTGCAGGCAGCAGGAAAAACGATGGCCATGCCCAGAATACGATTCTCTTTAATTCCGATGGCGTTTTAACATCACCCCAATGGAAGAAAACGTAGAATAAAAGCGGTAGAAGAAAGATACACAAACGAAGTAGAATTTCGATTATCGGGTCGAATACCAGCTTAAGGCAATAGAGGAAATTCCCGGCGTATTTCTTTGGCAGAATAGTTAAATCAGTGAGAAGGTCACGCATTTCAGTTTGCGCGACATCCTCCAAAAACTGGTATTCAGTGGCGTCGAGATTGAGTTTGAAAAATATATCCTCGCGATTTTGTGTCGCGGTGATATTGCCATCAAGGTAAACATAAACAAACATCGATGGCAGTTTTTCCCCTCTTGCTGTCAGCAGCAAATGCGGAATTGAGAAAATTACAAAGAACAAAAGAAGAAACGGAATCAGAGTGTGCACGAGCCACGGCTTGAACTGAATTTTTCCCGCTTTAATCCACATAATCCAGATTGGAATTACAACGAGAAGATACATCATGCCATTGTTGCGCGCCAGTTGCGCCAGTCCGATTACCGCACCAAGCATAAGAGCATCCCGAAGGTTTGGTTTCGACCAGTCGCGCGATTCAAAAACGTAAATTGAAAGAAGTGTCATCAGTGCGAAAAGATTGTCACCGCGTATTTCAGCTGATTGCTCAATCAGAAGCGGATTGAATATGCAGAATAAAGCCGCGATGATTGATGGAGTTGTTTTCAGGAAACGTCGCCCAATAATGAAAGTTAATGGTGGAATCGCGATGCCGACAAGAAAATTAAGAATCCGCCCTGACAGTGTGATGTTCCTTATGAAGAAATCAAAGAGCAGCGTTAACGACGGGTAGAGGATGAAATAAATCCGCTTGGGCACCTCGCCAATTAATTCCGGGTCACGAATGTAAAGTGCGGTTGAGAGATAGCTGACACCATCCGCGCTGAATGTCTCGGTGACAAGCAGAAGATACAGCCTGGGAATCGCGGCAAGGATAAGCAATGCGATAAGAATCGCTTTATCTGATTTGATAAATCTCGCCCACAGTGATTTCATCGATTCCATTTTACTATGATATGAGCGCTTTTTAAACGAAGATAAAATACTTGTCATTCCGACATCCGACGAGCGAAGCGAGGAGGATGGTCGGAATCCCTTTAAAAATCGGCGAAACTCAAAAATCTATTCATTTGCTTTAATAATCGAAATGGAGAAAGGGATTCCGACCATTCGCTTCGCGAATGTCGGAATGACAAGTATGGGTGGTTGTTCAAAAAACATGCTTACGCCAAAACCCGGTTCATCGTTTTTTAACTGCCTTTTTCAACACACCCCAATTAGTAATTAAAACCGCGCTCGCATCTAATTAAATGAGGATTGTTGCCTTTAATATCAACCGATGCCGTTTGAGAAATGGCTCGAAAATGGTATATATTTACTGGGGGACAATTTAACATTGGGAATTAACAACGGTGTTTTTGACAGCCAGGTGATGGTGAGATACGGGTAATATTGGATTTCAACCAGGAAAAAATACGGGTGATTTATCCCATAGAAGAGTATTTTTGCTTCAAAAACGCTTGTTTTTCATTTATACTTGCAGGTTCGAAGATTGTGGAGGTTATTTCAGCCTGAGTAAATCAGGTTAATTATATAATGATTTATATCTTATTCATTCCTTTCATACCCGTGCGTGAATGACCACCTCAAACGGGTGGAGGTGCAGGCTTTAATGAGTCCGGCAAAAAGATTTGGAGATATGTTAGTCGAGGAGGGATTGATATCCCTCAGCAAGCTTGATGAAGCGTTGAAAATACAACGCTCAACAGGCAAACGTCTGGGTGAAGTAATGCAGGACATGGAGATTCTGGTTCAAGACCAGATTCTCGACATCCTGTCCAAGCAGTTGGATGTTCCGAAGATTGACCTTTTCGAGGAACCGGTTGACCGCGAGGTCGCGGGATTAATTGATCCTGAACTGATTCAGCGCCATAAAACGATTCCAGTTCGCCTTGAAGATAATGAGTTAATCGTCGCGATGGTTGACCCTCTTAACCTGATGGCAATTGATGATATTCGTCTCGCCACCGGCTATGAGGTCAGAACCCGCATCTGCAGTGAGCAGGCTTTGGATCGAATTTATCAGGATTTATTCGGCGTTTCACACGAGGCGAAAAAGCATCTTGAGGACTGGAAGAAAATCCAGATGAAGGAGGGCAACACGCTCCGTGACGCGTTAAAGGATGCATCCTCACTTTCTGAAATCGAAGACGCGCCTATCGTGCGATTTGTAGAAGCAATACTTGAGGGCGCTGTTGACCAGAAAGCATCCGACATCCATCTCGAACCCAAAGAGGACAAGATGCTTGTCAGGTATCGTGTTGACGGCCTTCTTCACAAAGTAATGGATATTCCGCGAACCGCGATGGCTGCTGTTGTCGCGCGTTTGAAAATTCTGGCTGGTTTGGACACATCGGAGAGAAGACGGCCGCAGGATGGACGTATCGATTTGAAAGTTCGCACACGCGCGTTTGATATTCGATTCTCCACACTGCCAACGCTGTACGGCGAGAAAGTCGTTATGAGACTGCTCGATAAATCAAAAATCTCGTTCAGCCTTGAACAGCTGGGATTCGAGGAAGATGAGCTCTCAGTCTGGATGGATATTATTGATCATCCACATGGAATTATTTACCTTACCGGACCTACCGGTTCAGGTAAATCGACAACGCTTATCGCGTCGCTGGCAAGTGTCGCGCGCGAGACAATCAACGTTGTTACTGTAGAGGATCCAATCGAGTATCAGCTGCCTACAATTAATCAGGTACAGGTAAACAGAAAAGTTGATTTCTCGTTCTCACAAGCTCTCAGAACTATTGTTCGCCAGGATCCTGACGTAATCATGGTCGGTGAGACTCGCGACAGCGAAACCGCGGAATTGGCTATGAACGCGGCGCTTACAGGACATCTTGTTTTCTCGACGCTTCATACAAACGACGCAGCCGGTGGATTTATCCGGTTGCACAACATGGGTATCGAAAGATTCCTTATTGTCGCGTCAGTTCTGGCGATGGTCGCACAGCGCCTTATTCGTGTTCTCTGTAGAAACTGCAAACAACCGTATGAACCATCAGAACCGGAGATGGATATCATCAGGCCTTACCTTCCGATGATTGACGGGCAGACGCCAAAGAAAATCAAACTATACAAACCCAAGGGCTGCGAAATGTGCCACAATCTTGGGTACAGTGGACGATTGGCGATTTACGAAATTCTTCCCTTGAGCCAGAAAGTTCGTGAGATGTTCATGTCTGACGCGTCAGTACAAATGCTAAAACGGCAGGCTCGTATCGAGGGAATGAACACGCTTTTCGAATCAGGATTGCGTAAAGTGTTCAAGGGAGTCACCGGACTTGAGGAACTGTTCAGAGTTTCATCCGCGTCTGAGGACATTGACTCCATGGCTGAAGGCACTGAAACTGAAGGACTCAAGCGAGGGAAACCGCTTCTCGAAGAGCTTCCTGAAGAACTTGTCAGCGGTATTATTTAGTTGTTTATCACAGCGTGAAATACGCCAGCGTAAAGCACGCTGTTGTTCTTTATAAACAAAAGGTTCAGGAGGGGATTTGTGAGATCTTTACACAACCGAATTTAAAAAGGATGGCAAGTGTATGTATGATCTCAGAATCCTTATGATTTGGCTGATTCTTGGTTTCCTGCTTTATCTGATTACTATTAAACCTGAAAGGGCGGCATCAGAAAAAAAGCCGGACGAGAATCAGTGTGAAAGTGACGACATTGCTGGTTTGGACTGGAAAGGTCCGGTTGCACAATCAGATTGCGAGGTTATGAGCAAACTTCGCTCGATGCGGTTTATCGATCACATCGACATGACAGTGTTTAAATCAGCAGATTGTCCGATGGGATTGCTTCCGGGTGAATTGATTCTTAATCTGGGAGTTATTCCTTTGAAAGTTGAAAACGAAACTCTTATTCTGGCGATGATTGACCCGTTCGACCTGACCGCGATTGACATGGTGCGGGAAATAACAGGACATGAGGTCAAACCGGTGATTATCGCTCAAAAAGAGTTCAAGCAGATTATCGGGCAAGAATCTGTTGTCGGGTAATCATGTTAAGTAAATTCTGCGGGTTTTCTTTCTGCGGGATTAAATATGTGAATTATTTGTGTTATATTTCATATCATAGAATTAATACAGAAGGCAGGTTAGCGTATCGTTATGGATTATACAATTGTGGACCTCCTTATAGAACTGAGTGAACGTCAGGCATCCGACCTTCACATCACACCTAAAATTCCTCCCACTCTCAGGGTGCATGGACGTTTGGTCAGACTCGATTACGAACCGCTCACACCAGAGGACACCAGGGGTCTGGCATTCTCGATTATGCGTGAGGACCAGAGAAAAAGACTTGAGAAAGAAAAGGAAATCGACTTCGGGTACTCCCAGAAGGGAATTGGGCGATTCCGTGTCAACTGTTTCTGGACAAGAGGCAATATCGCAGTCGCGATGCGTTCCATTCCTGAACGTATTCCGACGATGCAGGAGCTTCTCATTCCCGAGATTCTCGATGATGTCATCCAGGAACCGCGTGGCCTTGTTCTGGTTACCGGTCCTACGGGAAGCGGCAAGACAACAACTCTGGCATCGATGATCAATGTCATCAACGAAAACTCCGACAAGCACATAATCACAATCGAGGACCCGATTGAGTATGTCCACGAGCACAAGATGTCGAATGTAAACCAGCGCGAGCTGGGCAACGACACTCTCGGATTCAACCTCGCTCTTATCAGGGCGTTGCGCCAGGATCCGGATGTCATTCTGATCGGCGAGATGCGCGACCTTGAAACCATTTCAACAGCGATCACCGCTGCTGAAACCGGACACCTTGTTTTCGCGACGCTGCATACATCCAGCGCACCGGCTACAATCGACCGAATCATCGACGTTTTCCCGTTCGGACAGCAGGATCAGATTCGCGCCCAGCTGGCAAACGCGCTTAATTGCGTAATGTGCCAGGCGCTTCTGCCACGCTCGGACGGCGGTGGCCGTATCGCGGCATTCGAGGTTATGATTAACATCCCGGCTATCAGAAACCTTATTCGAGAGCGCAAGATTTTCCAGATTCACTCGACCATGATGACTCACTCCAAACTTGGAATGACAACTCTCGACCAGTGCCTGCGAGATATGTATTTCCGACGTGAGATAACACTCGAAACCGCAATGTTTACCGCGACCAGCCCATCCAACCTGCAAAGGCTAATCGCCGCAGGCCCAAGCGCATTAGGTGGCGAAGAGGGTGAAGGCGTCGAAGGCGGAGAAGAAAGCAGCAGAGCATCCGACTCAGGTTCAGATGCGGGATAGTCGCAGTTGGTAATAAATAACAAACAAAATAGCAGAGGGTTTAAAATAGCAGAGGGTTTAAACCCTCTGCTATTTTTGTCTTATCCTATCGACCCAAACACGCCTCCAACGAAAGCTGGCATGCGAATAACCAGTCAGACAGCGCATTAAAAAGGTTTCTGTTCCCAATGGCACAATGAGAAAAAGCTCTTATCCTACGGATAGAACAATTTCAAGAATGAATCATGCAAGCCGCTGGATATGTGAGTATCCGTACCTCCGGCGATATCGAAATTAACAGCGCCTGTGAAAACACCGGTGATATAAATCTGGTCAAGTGAATCCGTTGCAACGCTGTTGCATCTGTCATCGCCGATATCCCCGATTGAGTACGCCCAGATGAAATTCCCCAAATCATCGTGTTTGCTGAGGAAAACATCCTTGCCGCCATTTGATGTGTAATTCAGCGTACCCGTGCCCGTGTCAAAATCGGCTGTGTCGCCGTATTGGCCGCAAACCATCACACTTCCCGCGCTGTCGGTTGCGACACCGTAGGGCCAGTCGTTGTCCAGAGGGCTTCCCCATGTTCGCGCCCAAATGAAATTACCGCTCGAATCAAGTTTGCTAACAAAGGCATCCCATCCACCGTTTGATGTGTAGTTAACCACTGCAGCGCCGGGGTCGAAATCGACCACATTCTCAAATTCACCCGCGACCAGCACATTGCCCAACTGGTCAGTTGCAACACTTCGACCGGTTAGTGCATCCCATGTTTTTGTCCATGTGAATGAGAGTGCAGCGCTGATGTCGAATTTTGTGAGGAAGATATCAATGCTGCTTCCAATCTGCGAATGTGTTTCCGCTCCAAAACTTACATTTGAACCGGAGAAGGTTCCTGTAACATAGGCGTCCGTTCCATGAGTGGTTACGCCAAATCCCATTCCAATGATTGCGGGATTGTTTTCCGTGCACCATGATCGAGCAAGATGCCACATGCCGTTTGATGAGTTATACCTTGCAAGAAACGCGGCACTGCCACCACTCAATTTTGTATGCGGGTCACCGCCTGGTGGATTGAAACAACACGTGCCATAGAAATGCCCGGTGATGAAGGCATCTCCGGTTGAATCAACAGCGATATCCCATCCGGCATCTCCCCAGGTTCCATCAGTTGACCCGATGCCTTGAGACCAGACATAGCTGCCATCCGCACCGCTGTATTTTGCCACGAAAATGTCGGTGTTTCCGTTTGATGTATGCCATACATCGCCAGCGCCCGGATTGAAATCGACTACGTTTTCGAAATAGCCCGTGATGTAAACGTCATCGCTGCTGTCAACAGCAACACCGTTTCCAACAATATTTCCGGTGCTGCCATAGACATTGGTCCACAACCAGTTGCCGCTGGAATCGAATTTTGTCAGGAACATGTCCGCAAACGCGCTTGCTGTGCGATTGTATGTTCCGCCCGGAGACGGGTCGAAATCAACTGTCCCGAAGTATTCGCCAATTACGAATACGTTTCCGGAGGAGTCAGTCGCGATATCGTTCGCATTGCAGTTACTCGCGCCGCCCCATGCAACAGCCCAGCCGTTTGTTGTGCTGCCGATTGTCGCAGTGAAAGTCTGATAAACAGCGTACTCCGGCATGTTATTCCATGACAGAGTAACACCGTCAGCAGTATCGACAAGAGTATCAGTTTCACCGCCAACAACAAATGTCCCCGGCGCTCTTGAATCAGTTACTTTGACAAGCCCCGTGTATGATCCATTAGGAATCCCGTTTTGGTTGGCGAAAGTTGCCGTGTATGTAATCGGGTCGCTGTAGCCATCGGTTGTTGTGTCGGTTGTGGATGCTGTTACAATCGCTGATGTCATCCCCGGCACCTCAACCGTAACCGACTGAATATTCGATGCGGCCAGGATGTGATCAGTGTTTGAGGAATCGGGATATGTTCCCGCGACTGTCGCGCCGTGATTCCAGTCGTAAATATCAATTGTTACTGTAGATGGAACAGCGGCTGACCATACTTGTGGAGCTACATCCACTTTCCATGCCGCTTTACGGTTGAATTCCGGGATGTAATATGTCGGAGTCAACCTGACAGGTTTGGTCGCGCTAGCGCCGTATCCCATCGTTAGATACATCTTAAACTGCCCGCCCTGAAACCATGTTTCGAACGCCACATCTTTCATGCCCATTTCAAATTTATTGTTTGTCAGTGATCCCGAATCGTTGTCGTCAATGACCAGAAAGTAGGGACAAGCCGCGCTGTCGCCGGTTACATTTGCCAGTTCTGTCGTGTAACCATCCGCATTTGCGCAGATTCCGCCATAGATGCTCTCAGATGTCTGCGTGTACGTTGTCGCTGTTGAGCCAACCGGAAGAATAACCAGCGCCATGTCGAAAACATCCAGATCCAGACGGTTTGTCGCCGTTGGCGGTTGACCGGCAATTCCCTTTACAAACGGATGGCTGATTGTGAATGTCACCTTAAGGTAAAGGCCGTCAAGTGATATGGAATTTAGTTTGAAACAACTGGTACATGGAGAGACTGTGAAATACGCCAGCCCGCTTACAATGTACCCCTCGCCGATTGTGGACATCCTCATCGGAGTCAGTTCAGCAATGGTGCCATCCGGTGATAATAGCAGGTCGTATGCTCCCATCAGTCCTAAAATGCCGCTGCTGTTATGGGCGATGGAAAGCGGTTCATCAGTCGAACCGATACCCATGACAGGATCTGAGCCGTTCTTTGAGCAGCCGAAAGCGAACAGCAGTAGCAGTAGTGCTGTGATGATATGGAGAACTTTCATTGTACTTCTCCTCGATAGGTTTTTGGAAATGGAAAAAACGAATGATGTCAGAATCCCTAATTATCATTATAATATAGCTTTAACAATATTCAAAAATATTATATTGATTTATAAAGAGGAATGTTACGGCGATTAAACCAGCGAATGTGCGGGAAAAAGAAGGCAGGTACATTTTGTTTATATAAATTTGATACAATGCAGGTGTGTCCAGAAACAGGGCGATACTAACATCCGGTCCCGTTGGAAAAACGCTTTTCATGCTTGCGGCTCCAATGATGATGGGCATCCTCTCCAGAACTGTCTACAACATTACAGACACATATTTTGTCGCCAAACTTGGAACCAATGAACTCGCTGCGATGAATTTCACATTTCCCGTGGTCATGATTCTGGGAGCTTTCTCAATGGGAATGGGTCTGGGCGCGTCTTCTTCCGTTTCAAGAGCGATAGGGCGAGGTGAGGAAAAAGCAATCAAAAGATTGGCGACTGATGCCCTTCTCCTCGCAATGCTAATTGTGATTATCCTTACATTGCTCGGGCTGGCTACAATCGAACCTTTGTTCAGGCTCCTTGGCGCGACGGATGAAACTCTGCCTCTGATAAAAGCCTACATGTCTATCTGGTATCTGGGTTCAGTATTCATGGTAATGCCGATGATTGGAAACCACTGTATTAGAGCCACCGGCAACACTGCATACCCGAGTATCGTCATGATGGCAAGCGCGATTATTAACATAATCCTCGATCCAATTTTCATATTCGGATTGCTTGGATTTCCAAGGTTGGAATTAACAGGCGCCGCGCTCGCGACTGTCATTGCAAGAGCGTTGACATGTGTTGCCGCAATGTGGTTTTTGATTTACAAAGCTAAGATTATCGACTTCAGTATTCCCAAATACAAAGCCGTGATCGATTCATGGAAGCAGATCACATATATCGCGTTGCCGGCAATTTTAAGCAGGTTGTTGATACCACTGTCCATGGGGATTGTGACAAGACTAGCGGCTGAGTTGGGCACACCTGCCGTAGCGGCGTTTGGTTCAGGCATCAAAATTAGCGGACTTTCACTGGTCCCTCTTAGGGCGTTGAGTGTGTCGATGATCCCATTCACAGGGCAAAATTGGGGAGCGAAACTGTTTGACAGAGTGCAGTCAGGCAGGATTATCGCTCTTCGTTTTTCCATTTTGTGGGGTGCATTACTGGCTGTCACGATGTTCCTGCTGGGCAGTAAAATAGCTCGTCAGTTCAGCGCAGAACCAGATGTGATTGTGGGGATAACGCTGTTTTTATGGATTGATCCAATCGGGTACGGATTACGAGGAGTTTTTATCATATCGAATGCGATAATGAACGCGATCAACAGGCCTGTGGTGCCTGCAATCCTCATGGTACTCAGGCTGGCGATTCTTTATGTCCCACTTGCTTATCTCGGGATGAAATTCTGGCAGCTACCTGGTATGTTCGCCGGAATGGCTCTGGCTAACGTTCTTTCAGGAATTGTCGCATGGATTATCGCAAAAAATGTAGTTAAATCGGAGGAAGAAAGGGATAAAGGGTTGCAGATTCTAAATCTACCGTAAGGGTTCCCACAGTTCTATATTGTGCAGCGACACGTTCTCAGTTGTCCAGTCTTCAGATTTTCCCACCCAGACGCGGGGAGTTTGATCATGACCTATTGCGAATGTACGCAGCCTGTTCCTCTGGCTTCGAGGAATCGCCACAATTGAGAATGAAGAATCTAAATTGCTGTTTCCGTTTTCATCAAGGGTGGATTTATGTACGATGAAAACAACAATTGAGTAATTGTCGATCATGTTTGTCCTGTTATACCCTTCCGGAATACAATATGCTTCTATTAATTCCTCCCATGTTCCGTAACTCTTGTCAGGATTGCCATCCAAAAATGTCTGCTGTGCTGTTCCAAGTGCTCGGAGCGTTAATTTGCATCGATTCTCCCAGGCACCTCCTCCGTTGTTAAGAAATTGCGGGATAATGATAGCAGCGATAATGTAAATAATTAATGTGAATGCGCCAACTTTAAAGAACGCAGATTTTATTTCAATGCTTGGGACAATAAAGCCCAAGATTAAATAAATAACTGGCAAGACCAAAAGGATAAGTCCCAGTATAAACAAAAGATCATATACATTAGAAAGAGTACATAAATAGATTGCAAGAATCAGTAAATGAGGTATAAGCACAACATATCCAATCATTCGGACTTTTTCAGCCCATGCGCGATTACGGTGGATGTTTGCGAGAATGATGCAGCAGAGGGGGGCTATCAGAAATAATACGAGCGACGAAATAATGATTCCCCATTCCTGCCACCATGCTAACGTAGGTTTTGCTTCAAGCTTTTCTCCACCTGCATCTTCTTCATTTTTGTGGTCGGTGTTTTCCATTACAAATAATTCCTTGGGATCATTTGGGAACTGCCCCTAATATTCGACTACGTTTGCTCAACTTTGCTTTGCCCTGGATTTCCTCATTGACCAGGCGTTGATGTGAAAACATCCAGCTATCAGGAGCATATAGAAGAAAAATCCATCCGTGAGCGGCATGATGTGGCTATCACTCAGTGATTCATATAGAATAAAAGCACACGAGCCGACAACAGCGAGAATCCCTCCAATCAGTTGCTTGAAAAACGCCAGAATCAATCCGAACAGCGAGATTCCGAGAAATACGAACAGCATTATCTCTCTTGGCGATAGAGCTACCCACTCGTTTTTGGATATGGCATCGATCAGGTGCGCGATGAACATAAAAAGGAAGAACGCGGCGATTAAGCCGCCAAATATGTATGAAATCCATTTGGCAACCGGTGCGAATAATTTACTCATCAGGCTCACCTCTGTTCAATGAAGTTTTCCTCATATAATTATATACTCACTTGTTTGGAAATGTGTCATCATTTCAGGGAAAAAAGACCCGGGAGCGTGTCATACCGACATTCGGAACTGCCCCTCTTTTCTGCAACTTATCAAATTCCTAATAAATGCCCATGCAAAGTTCGATATACTTATATAGGGAACGACTCGACCGGCACATCGAAGTAAAGGAGAAATTACTCCTGCTTCAACATGTGCAATCAGAGATTAACGGGGGACAAGGTCTTCTCCATTTATTCTTATTCTTCGATTAGGAGACAAAAATGAAAAAAATCACGGTAGCTTTATTTTTTGCCTTTATGCTTATTCCTCTGGTATTGACATCACCGCAGGTTACAATTGCCGACACAAGCGGATCAAATCCCGGATACCATGGGGATAATATCACTACAATGGGTAGTGAAAAGAGAGAACAAAACAAGAAGGAAAAACAGACACATGCCAGCAAGGAAAAAAAGAAAGGACACGGAGCCAAGGGTTCCTCAGGCAAAAAAACTCGAGCCATGCCCGGCCCCTCCGAGCGTACGCTGGTAATTGATTACAATTTCCATGTCAGCAACATGCCAAAAAGCAGGCATACAGCATACGCGTGGGTGCCGATCCCGCCATCAACACCTTGCCAGACTCTTATTAGCTACAAAGTTCCGGGCAACTGGAAATACGAAATCGTTAGAGATCGGATATACGGGAATAAATATATTATGCTGGATCTCAACAGCAATAGATCACGCAAATCGCCAAACGCGCAGGTCAAGGTTACATATTACCTCAAGCGCTCTGTTTATCAGCCGATCAGTAAAGGCAAAGGGCATCATGATTATGACGAATTGGAAATGAAGCGTTACCTGCTGCCTGACAGGTTGGTTCCTGTCGATGGCAAGATTGCTTATGAGGCTGATAAGATTGCAGGAAGTGAATCGAATTTTCATATCCAGGCCAAGCTTCTGTTTGACAATATTGTGGCAACTGTCAGGTATGATGATTCCGGCTTTGATGTCACTCACGGGGATGCTCGGAGGACATATGACACCAGAGTTGGAAATTCCGTGGATTCACATTCGCTTTTCGTCGGTGAGGCGCGTTCCCTTAGCATTCCGTCACGTTTGGTTGTAGGACTCACAATTCCACTGGGCAGTAAAGGTGAAATTCAACTCTATCACAGTTGGGCTGAATTCCATGATCCAGGCTACGGCTGGATTCCACTTGACACATACAAAGCGTACCATAACCCGGACTATCACGATTCATATTTCGGAGGGCTGGACGCTAATCGAATCAAATTCACACATGGCAGAGATATAATCATCCCAAGGGCAAAATGCGGCCCTTTGCACTATTCGTTTTATCCGTATGTTGAGGTCAACGGGAGAGTGCATAATGATGTGAAGACAAAAATCTCATACCGCGAAAAATCCGGTAAGGGAAAGTATTAGTGAGCGGTCAGTTTCGGGTGCGAGATGGCTAGGATTATATTTGGGTCAGTTCTGTATTAAGCAAAACAAAGATGAAACCTGCTTTGCAGGTTGGCTCCGTCCGGGTATATCCCGGACTTTATTATTTTTCAGCACTGAATTTCCAATCCATAAAGAGAAAGGACACCTTTAATTTCAGAGCTATTCCTCAGGCCAGAGTTCAATTATCCAAAAATGGCCTTCCCAGGCTGATCCTGATATGAACGCAAATCTTCCATTTACTTTCAATTCAGGTTCTTCAATTCCACCAGAAATCGGAACGAACGGGGCGCCATATAACACTGGTGATAATTTGGTCGTTACGTCGACAATTCTGAAACCCTCTCTGAAATTAGTCACATATACAAAATCGCCTTGTGCATCAATACGCCAGATTGGCTGGTATTGGTTATCAACAATATCAATGCTTGCAATATCAACAGGATAAGCCGGGTAGGAAAAATCTATTATCCTGAGTTTTTTGCCGTCACCGATATAGGCATACATGCCATAGGCATCGATGCTTTTTATATCGTTGAGAGTATCGAATGTTCCAATGATTTGAGGTGACAGCGGTGCATCATAATCCAGATCGACAATTTTCAAGCCAGTGTCTGTGCCTACACATGCATAATCACCTGATATCTTGAGATCATACGCTGTCCCAAGCCCTATGACATAACCGTCCAGAAAAGGATTAGCGGGATCTTCAATATCGATTTTCCTAAGACCGGCGTGAGATGCAACTAAATACGCATAATTTCCTGAAATTTCAACATTGCACCCATATTCCATTTCAATACTACCAACCTCGACAGGCAGTGACGGATCACTTATGTCCAATACAATCATTTCATCATCTTCAAAAACAACACAAGCGATATTTCCCTCGACATCAACTGCAATGGCACCGCTTTTATGCAATGTGCCTACTAACGGCTGGCTGTATGGATCAGAAATATCAGTAATGCAAAGGCTCCGATCTTCTCGATCGCCGTAACATTGATACAAATGATTGCCATGTATATCAAATCCAAGAACGTTTTCAGGCGTGTACGGGTAAACCTCAGTTTCATATTCAATAGGAGTGGATGATTCAGTAACTGTTATGGAGATTTCAAGATAGGTTGTTATTTCACGTGACCAGAATGAAGTAACAGCAATAAATCCCGGATAATCACCCGGCAAAGCGCCTGTTTTATTTTCAAACGCAAATTCCCACAGATTAGGTTCTTTCATCCATGCTGAAACAGGTGCACTGCCAATCACATTGTTGCAATACAAAAGAACGGAATCAACATCATCCTGCCAGTCGTAAATATCAACTGTCGCACCGGCGTTGTTTGATGTAAACTCGAATAACGCGCTCTGTTGGAAATTGCCAACCTCGTATGGATCCTCGCAATTTTCATTTCGACAGGCAATGATCGCATAATCCACAGCACTATTGCCTCCCGGCAGGAGGATACTCAGGTTCTCCGTATGTTCCGAATAACCGGCGAAGAATCGATCAGGTTCAGTTTTTGCATACGCTTTGAATGGATTAATATAAAATCCACCCGGCTTGTCGAATAGATTGGTCCAGTTATCAGGATTAACAAGCAGATGTCCCATATCATCGGTGAAGATAATCAGGCGTACATCATACCCGCTATGGTGGAAGGGATTTACCAAAGTAACATCAACATCAATCAGGCAGGTTAAAGGGTCGTAATGGTTAATAACGATATGTGGAGGTGGAAATATATGCGTTACTTTCAGGTATTGATCGGTTGTTCTGTTATGAGTTGTTTTTGCCGTTAAGGTTTCCAGATTAAATTCAACAGAACCGGAATTGATAATAAGGTTATTGGAAGTATTTATCGAATTTTCAGATTCAGGAATTTCGCCAGCGTTATAATCGAATAAATTCGCGACTGGCTCTTTCGTTTTCGATGAACATCCCAATAAACATATAATAAACAGCAGCGCAATAATTGAAAAAGCGTTGGATTTCATTGTTATCTCCTTCATTATCACAATTGGTCAAGCATTATTCTTGTGAGATAAGCGTCCGAATCACCATGGGATATTTGTTCATCCACACCATCGGTAAGATCAAAATCCACAGTTTCATAGAAGAAACCAGCTGCAAACAGATCTCCATTTTCATCGAAATTTATACCGTGAATGCCGTCGTAACTATCTCCTCCGAAAGTGTAAACATCAATGTGAATATTGTCGGGTGAGAATATACTGATAAATGCATCCCCATACGTATTAGCTGTTCGTTCATTAACAACGGGACCCGTATCAAAATCGACTACACCTGAAAACCAACCGGAAATATAGAAATTACCGGTGTCTTCAAAGATGAAGTTGGATGATCTTGGAACCCATAGGCAATTCCCTGTAATTACCCAGGTTAGATAACCTTCCAGATTGTATTTGGCAATAAACAATTCCCCATAATGCGCTGGAGATGTTCGTTCCACAACATCCGGTCCTGGTGCGAAATCAACAGTGTAAACGTAAGTCCCTGCTAAATATATCTGATCATTACCGTCAAAACGAAGGGCAGTACAGAAATTTTCGCCTACACTGCCAAGTGTATTAGTCCAATAATGGTCACCTGAGGAATCAAATTTACTGATGAAGATATCTGAATCATCGTCATCATTTCCCTCGGATATGTGAATGCAAAGCCCATTACCCGGGTCAAAATCGACTATTCCATTGAACGTGCCTGCGACAAAAATACGTCCGGCATTATCGACAGCAATAGATATCCCTCGATCTGTTTCTTCCCCTCCCCAACTGCGCGCCCAGAGGAAATTCCCATCCGAATCGAATTTACTGATATAAGCATCGCCATATCCACCTGCGCAAGTGTGTTCATCCACACCATCGGTTGGATCCAAATCAACTGTGCTTTTCAATATTCCGACCAGATGTATGTTGTTTTGCTCATCCAATTGCACATCCTGGGGATAATCATCCGATATTCCTCCCCACGATAACGCCCAAATGAAGTTGCCGTCAGTATCGAATTTACTCATGAAAGTATCTTTTCCCCCGTTGGATGTTATTTCATATACATCCGGACCGGGGTCCATATCCGTACGATCCTCATGTGTGCCTGTTACATAAATGAAATCTTCGTTGTCAATCCTGATATCAGTTGCCATATCGCTATCCAACCAACCCCATACTTTTGTCCATATATGGAATCCATGAGTATCGAATTTACTCAGAAAGATATCCCTAAAGCCATGAGCCTCAAATTCAACGACTCCTGGTCCGGGATCAAAATCCACAAGATCCTCAAACCAACCAGCTGTATAAATATTTCCTTCTGAATCCAGCACTGTCCCAATGGCGTAATCGTAATTTTTACCTCCCCAGGTTCTTGCCCATCTGCCTCTCTGGGTTACAGTGATTGTTGCTTCATGATAAAGCGCGAGTCCATTTGAATCCCATGTTGTGGCGAAAAGGAATCCGGTGTATTCACCTTCAGGAACATCGTTATTATTTACAATATAACCCTCCCATATTTTTGTATCATCAACCTGAGCCAGAGGGATATAATTTACATCAGTGATTTCGGGGCAATACAGATAAGCAGCGTTTACGTCATCTTTCCAGCTTTCGATGGTTACTTGCAACTTTGCGGACGCACCGACAAAATCACACAGCACGTAATGTAAATATTCGTGCATCTGGTACGGTTCAACGCAATTTTCCGGAAATGACGCATCAATCGCTATGGTAACATCGGGATTTCCACCGGGCAGCAGAATCTGATAATTCTCAGTGCGAAGTGTTTGAGGTGGAAATACTCGATAATCCTCTGTTTTTGCGTACGCCTTGAAGGGATTTATCGGCAATCCGCCGGGTTTATCATATAGGATTGTCCAGTTATCCTCGTTGAGGAGCATGTGCCCGATATCATCCGTGAAGACAATCAGTCTCACATCAAATCCGGAAATATCGGATGTGTTGAAAACCGTTAGGTCAACATCAACAATTGATGTAAGAGGATCATACGAATTTATGGTAATCAGCGGCGCAGGCAAATATTGGGTAACATCATAATGTCCTTTGCATTCACGCGACTGAGAGATTTCAGCGGATAAGTTCTCCAAATCAAAACTAACATTCCACGCTCCAAGCAATTTATGATTCGGAGAGTCAGATTGCGTGTTTGAGTCTGCCAGCGAGTAATCGGATGTGTCATCCGGATAAGTAACATGACTCGAATGTCCTGATGAACACCCGGCAAGTGTTAGAATCAACATGCAAATAAATACAGCCGGATAAAAGATTCTCATTTTCCTGACCCCTGGTTAAAGGATAGACTATTATCAAACTTAATTTACGATATAAGCATTTAACATTATATCAGTTCTGACAACAATATCAAAATGTTTGCTTTTTTACTGATGAACTAAAAAGCAGCTGTGCCACGTTATTCATAGTCAACTACAAAGGGGGCTGACCCCAATGGCGAAAAATCCGGCAAGGGAAAGTATTAATAAGCGGTCAGTTTCGAGTGCGGGATAGACAGGATTATATTTGGGTTAGTCCCCATTTAAGATGCCAAGATAATTTAATTCTAGCCCTCCAAATTGAGGGTCATTTGTTCTGTTTTTGGGACCTTCGATGCGGAGGCTTTTTGGCTGGCAGACTCAAGGAACTCTGAAAGGTCGCTGTCAAAATCATTGTTGATTGGTGTTGCGCCCTTTTTTATTAAAGCAGTATTGCCTTCGGGTACATTTTCACCATCGCGGATAATAACAGTGCAAATGTTTTTATTTATTGCCTCAACTGCTCCCGCCCATGTTCCGCCTGATCCTTTTGCCGATGACACGACAATCGCATGATCAGCCAACGAATAGATATATTTATTGCGCGCCATTGCACCTGCAATAGAGAATCCTGCACCCGGGTGTAAAACCGTAATTACTGTAAGGCGGCCATCTACAATCAGTTCCCGTGTGTTTTTGGATTTAATGAACCGTTGAAGAGAATCCGCCAGGACACCTACCGACTGTCCGCCGTTTTCCACTGCAGTTGCCATTGCAGTTTGGTCAACACCACGTGCGGCGCCGGAAAGAACGGTGATTCCAAGCCGTGCACACATTGCGCCAATACGTTTCGTGAATTCCTGCCCCTGTGAATCGACATCACGTGATCCGACAATCGCAAGTCCACCGTCATTCAGCCTGGATATATCACCGGCGCCGAAAATAACAGGCGGTTTCTTATCGTCAAGTTTGTCGGCTAATCGCTCAGGATAACTGTCCTCATATTCAGTTAAAACCCAGATTCCCTGCTGCGACAAATTCTCCAACTCAAGCGCCAGATTTCCTCCCAGTTTCAACAGTTCCATTATTCGATAAGCGGTTTCGGTTTCGATGCTCAATTCCTGCTCCAGTTCAGCCTGGTCGCGGAATTCGAGCAGTCCTGACGGCTCGATATGCTTCTCATCCAAACGCTCTTTCAGCATAGACCATTCACGCACGGTTAGCGATCGGATAGTTTCGCTGCTGCTGGCCATCAACCGTGAACAGAGTAAAACTACAACTTGTGAATTATGTGATAAAGCATCGATTGCCATTTCAATAATTTCCCTTTGTCGGCGCTGCAGCTAATGTGAATGGAAAAACTTCATCACTGCCAGCTTCCCTTAACATTGTACCAATAACAGTGAGTGTCCATCCAGAATCAACGATATCGTCTATAAGGAGGACTGGTCCCGGTAGAAGAGTACCGCAGATTTCGAAGCAATTCAAAACGTTCCTGCACTGTTTATAGCTGTTTTGCATTTCCTTTTGCTCCAGGATCTCTGATGTCTTTGCAATTACCATTTTAAAAGGAAGATTCAATTTCGCGGCTATTCTCCGGGCGAAGCCGGGCACCAGGTCTTCGCTGCGATTTGATGGAATGGCGGTAACCCACTGGGGAGCGGGTTCAGGGCGCCAGTTTGATGAGATCAAATCCACCGATGCATCAACAAGTTTTTCGCTGTATTCCTTCAATCCGTATTTACATCTGGCAACTTCACGGCCCCAACCTGAATCGCCATAATAACAAAGCGAACACCCCTGTTTATTCAGATGGTTTGGATTGATCTTCTTACGCTTCGCAGGATCAACGATTCCCGCAGGCCACATTTTTTTTGGCTCAATCGTATAATAATCACCCTTAAGATATGTTATCGCGCGATGTATGCTGTCATCAGATGGTTTTTCTGGAAGCAATGCACCAGCACAACCTGCACAATTACTACAAGGGTGCGCGTCGATGTCATCCAGTTCCCTGCATAAAAACTCCATTAAACAACCATCATGGTTCATATACTCGTTCATTTTTTTAAGTTCATGGTATCGTTGTTGAGTTACTTTTTCTATCCTCTCAGTATCGCGAGTCCACGGCTTAATAGTGCGACTGTATACAGGCTTTTCATAAGAGATGAAACCATCTATTAATAAATGCTTTAACGCTTTCTCTATTTGCGTGTACGATGCATTAACAGATTTTTGTATCTGACCCTGGGCCAATCCCTCATCCGAGTTTTCCAGTAAGCCAAGAATCTGCTTAATATGATCAACCTTTGGAAAGGCGGTGCTGATGAAATAATCGATGATTTGGTCATCCTCCTCTCCACTCAGTAGTACACCAAATGCCTTTTCCAACGCGCGTCCGGCACGTCCGACCTGCTGGTAATAAGCAATAACTGATCCCGGTTTCTGATAGTGTATGACAAATCCAATATCCGGCTTATCGAAACCCATACCTAAAGCGACAGTTGCCACAAGCACTTTGACTCGGTTGTTTATCAGATCATCCTCAAGGTTTTCCCTGCTCTCTCTCAATCCGGCATGATAGGCTTTTGCATTAATGTTATTTTGCCTGAGGAAACCTGTAACCCTTTCCGTATCTCTTTGAGTGAGGCAATAGATAATTCCTGAACCTTCCAGGCTGGGGATTACTTCCGACAACCATGCTAATCGTTCAGCCTGATTTTTCAATATTATATTTTGAAGATACAAACTCTCCCGAGCCAGTTTTCCCCGTAGAATAACTACATCCTTTCCAACCTGCTCCTGAATATCGGCAATCACTCGATTGTTGGCTGTTGCTGTTGTACCAAGTACAGGAACATTTTGGGTTAGCAGATTGAGTATCCTGACAATTCGCCGATAGTCAGGCCGAAAATCGTGGCCCCAGTCAGAGATACAGTGAGCCTCATCTATTATGAACAGCCCAATTCCTCCACTCAGCGATGGGAGAATATCCTGCCTGAACTTCTCATTGGCAAGTCTCTCAGGAGAAATAAGAAGGACATCAAATTCATTCCGAAGGATTCTTTCTGAGATTACGTCCCATTCCTCCTTGTTAGAACTGTCGAGCCTTGCGCATTGAACAACGCCGGCTTTCTGCGCCATTTCCACCTGGTTTCTCATCAGTGAAAGGAGAGGGCTGATTAAAAGGGCGGGACCGGAGCCTCGTTCGCGAAGCATCCGTGTAGCAATGAAATATACTATACTTTTACCCCAGCCAGTCCTCTGTACAAGTAATGCTTTCGATCGTTTTTCGACAATTTGGGTAATTGCCTCCAGCTGTCCTGTGCGAAATTGTGCATCAGTCCCGATCATGCTTCTCAGCATTGTAAGTGCATCCGTAAACATGTTTAACCTCCATTAAACCGATTTTAAAATTCCAACAATTAAAGCTAATTCACGGAGATTATAGCAAAGTTAGATTGCTCATGCACTACATATTTATTTAGTTATTTTCAGTGTGATTTTCTACCAAACATCCACCCGGCACAGCGCCATTGGGGTCAGGACAAAGAGTTAGATGTGATATAATAAAAAATGTTCAAAAAGGGACTGCTAATATTTATTTCAATAATTATTTATAGGGAGAAAAGCGACATGCAAGGGAAATATCATCTTTTTGTGATGTGTTTTATCGTTTTCGGATTCCTTATTGCAGGATGTTCAGCAAGAATATCATCTCCTGTAGAGCCATTGGATGCACCTTACGGTTTTTCTCAAGAATTGCCTGATACTGATATTGCGTCCGCGGAGTCAAACAGAGTTCTTCTTGGCGCATGGACAATGGATTTTGATTATGAATCCATGACAGCATCAGTCGAGCCTGACCGTTCTGCATTTATTCACTATCAAGCAAAAAATTTAATCCCAACACCTGAAGTTGTAATAAACCATGTGAACCCGGAGCATATTGTTTACGCTGATGTTTCTCTTACAAATCCTTATCCGTTTGATGTCTTCGATGTTCGAATGATTATTATGACTGATGAAGACGGCCACACGCAATTAGCGGATGATAACTGGACTGGGCTTTTTGATATTGCCGGAGGGGAGGATATAAATCCGTTCAGAGATTACTCAATATCTTCGGTTGAACGTAAATTCCCAATGGAATCGAGTTTGACTGAAACGCTGTATGTTTACGACCCACCCGACAGTTGCCCCATCCATTTTACTGTTGATGCCTCCTATCCATCCAATTGTGAGGAGCCGTACAAAATAACCAATTTTGTTTTACAGGATCATTTATACGAAAACGTTGGCGCTCATACGTATGGAATCACCTGCGTTTATGATTGGCAGGATGATGTAAGTGAGGTTTATCTGCATTGCCCAGAGATAACAAATGAACCTGAATCATATTTTTATCAGCACCCATCACCAGGATGTTGGCAATTGCATATTGTCAATAACGCTGGTGCTCCTCAAAGTGTATGTCGCTGGTGTTTTCTATACGGGGATTGATTTCGGTGATGGCAACCCTATTCAGTCTAACGGTGGTACGGATGCCTTTTTCAGTAAGTTTGATTCAAACGGCGATTTAATCTGGGTAAAGACATGGGGAGGATTATCTTCCGATTTCGCTCAAGCAGTTGCAATTGATAAATCCGGCGATACCTCCGAGTATGTGTACGTTTCAGGGGCCTTTAAAGGAACTGTAAATTTCGGTGATGGCAATCCTATTACGTCTAACGGTGGGGATGATGCTTACCTGTCAAAATTCAGCATTGAGTGAAGAAAGCGTCGATGGAAAAAGGGGACTAAAGCCCGGGGAAGCGTCCCCGGGTTACTGAATTTCACCGCTTGAAATTATGGCAGGATGACCTTATACTTGAAATCTTGATGGTGGAATAAACAGCTGTTTTGTTTTTTCGAATCGGAAAAGTGTGGTATTAAAATGAAAAATACGCATATTTTGCTCGTTGATGATAGTAAAAACTTACTGGAATCCATTTCCAGAAGTCTCCGGAAACAGGAATTTTGGATTGAGACAGCCGAAAATGCTAATGATGCACTAGAGATTCTCCAACAAACACATGTTCAACTGATTATTTCGGATTACATGATGCCTGGTATGAATGGAATTGAATTACTGTCGAAGGTTAAAACTCTATATCCCAAAATAATTAGGATTCTTCTTACCGGCCAGACTGATCTCACCGTAGCAATCAGCGCGATTAATGCAGGCACAGCATTCAGGTACCTTGCAAAACCAACAAATACGGGTGAATTAATCACCATTATTCACCAGGGCCTTGATTATTACCAGATGAGTGAAACGATTGAAACTCTAACCAAGGAAACCTTCAACAAGAATAAAGAATTAGCCAAGCTGAATAAAGAGCTGCAAAAGTCCAATAAATCCCTCTCTTCAGCAAACAGATTAACTGATAAACTACTCGACAGCCTTCCTGTTGCAGTCATCCTTGTACAATCGAATTATAGTTTATTTTTCGCCAACAAGACTGCCATGACAGTAATGCCATCTCTCAGTGATTATGATCAAAATACAGATATTAAAAACGTTCTACCTGCAGATATAATTGACATTTTAGATGCATCCACTGTTGTGCAAGGTGCACAGAATTCCTCCAGAATGCTGTTGGATGGAAAAGTGATCAAAGTGCATATCAATGCAATCAAAGATGATACATGCTTTGTAGGTTGGCTCCTTTCATTTGGAACTCAAGATATTTCTTCTAACCGTTGAGACGATTCTCAATACCAACTGAACATGTCATGAACTAAAGAACTAAAGGGGACATCGCCGAATGTTACTTATTAAAAAAAAGGACGGACACCTTTTTGAATGCCAGCGTTTATAGGCATCACGAAATAGGTGTCCATCCCAAAAACTCATTATTTACTTATCCTCAACCCTAATCGCCTTGCTGACCAATTCAATAAACTCGTTGAAATCATCCAGGTTTGTGTTGTCATCATGCATATCAGCAACAGCGCTTTTTGCCACTTTGTTTACCTCAGCAAGATTGCTGTCCTTTGCCCAGTAACTCTTTTTAAGTATCTCAGCAAACTCCGCTACTGATGCCGTGAATCTGAACATTGGTGATGTGTTCTCAAAATCACGATTCATGTCCCTTGCATATATGTTTTTCTCATTTGTCTCGATTTGATCTGTATCGACATTCTTATACCTGATTCTGACCGTCGCGATTTTAGCGGACGATTTGCCAATCGCGTTATCCTTAATTCTGATCTCATAAAGCGCGGTTACATTCTGACCCGCGCCAACCTCACCGGCATCGACTGTGTCATCCTCGAAATCCTCCTTTTCGAGATGCCTGTTTTCATAGCCGAGAAGCCTGTATCTTTCAACTGTTTCCTCGTTAAACTCGACCTGGATTTTGGAATCCATCGCGAGAGTCTGCAAAAGCGCAACAGCGCCATCGCCAACAATTCTATCCGCTTCGCTTTCGGTGTCTATGTAGTAGTAACTGCCGTCGCCGTCATTCGCAAGCTGTTCCATGAGAACATCGTTGAAGTTGCCCATGCCGAATCCCAGCGTTGTGAGCGTGATTCCCTTGTCCGCTTCCGATTTAACCACTTTCAGGATTGAGTCAGGTCCGGTTCTTCCGACATTCGCGACACCATCGCTGCAGAGAATAATCGTGTTTATTTTTTCACGTTCAAATCCCTTGCGCGCGACTTCATATCCAAGTGTCAATCCCTGCTCAGCGTTTGTTGAACCGCCTGCGATAAGTTTGTCAATTGCTTTGAATATCTTTTTTTTATTCGATGTAAGCTGTGAAATTACCCTTCCCTTGCTGCCATAAACAACAAGACCGAATCTGTCACCCTCCTTGAGATTCTCCGCCAGTTTTCTCAAACTGGTTTTAACCTGCTCAAGCCTGTTTTCTCTGTTCATGGAACCTGAGACATCAATAACGAAAACCATATTCGCGGGTTTTCTGTTATCGAGCGATATTTCCGTTGCCTTGATTCCGATTTTCAGCAGATGATAATTCGGCTGTCCGAACTGAGATTTCGCGCCTTCAGTTGAAATGGTGAAAACCTTATCCGAGTATGGATAATCCTGGTCGAAGTAATTGATAAACTCCTCAGTACGAATCGAGTCCTTATCGGGCGTGTTGCCATCGAATAAATATCGTCTTGTGATTGTGTAGGATGCGGTATCAACATCCATTCCGAAAGTGGAGAAGTTTTCATCCTCGGTCGCGATGAACGGATTCACGCCGTAGCTTTCGAAAAACGTAAGGTCGTACGCCTCCTCGTTTGGAAGGTCAGTCCCGCCAGCCGCGCTTTGATTAACGTAACCGTGCTCTTGAATTCCTGGTGGTGGGGCACCACTATATGCCAAAGAATCCATTGCTCCAGTCTCCCTGTTAGACGAACGCATCTCCTGCGGAGTTTTTATTGCTTCCTTATCCACACCTTCTGTTTTTGCGAATTTTAAATCTTTCGTGCTGCTGCTGCAATTAACAAGCGTCATCGCGGCAAGGATTACAACGAAAATCATTCCTGGAATCCTGAGTGTGTTCTTTTTCATTTCAGAGTCTCCTTTCGATGAAAGAATGAATATGACAAGAGCCATATAAAAAGTTATTACACTAGCTAAAACGCCGTAACGTGCGAAAGGTTCAAAAGAGCGCGAGGAAATATTGAAGATTGGTTTATGTTTGAATGAAATAAAAAAAGCAGAGGGTTAAAACCCTCTGCTTTGCGTGTTCATCTCATGTTCGTGTAGTGAATATTATTTACACACACCAACGTACCGGTTTCAACCAGTTATAATCCTGAACACAAAATGGATTATTCGGGAGAATTAATAGCGACCGCGTCCGCCGCCGCCTCTGCCGCCACCGCCGCCGCCACCGCGACGATCTCCGCGATCAGGTTTGGGTCGGGCTTCATTGACAGTAATTGCTCTTCCGCCAACTTCAGTTCCGTTAAGCGCTTCAATCGCTGCCATTGCCTGGTCACGCTCGGGCATTTCAACAAAACCAAATCCCTTGGAACGTCCGGAGTCTCGATCAGTAATAATCCTTGCGGATTCAATTTCCCCATGAGTTGCAAAGAGGTCGTTGAGTTCTTCGTCTGAGTAATCAAACGAGAGGTTACCTACATAGATGTTCATCGTCTTTCTCATCCTAAATCTATCGACATAAAAAAGTAAGCTATTATGATATACTGATTATTCACAAATTGAAACCTTTATTTTTGAATATTTCAATATAATTTTCATCAGGATTTAACATGGAAAACCTGAGAAAACACGGAAATGCTCCATTCGATGTGGCTGTTATCCACGGAGGTCCCGGAGCGCCTGGCTCCATGGCTGCGGTCGCGAGGGAACTTTCATCCGATTGCGGAATTCTGGAACCGCTTCAAACTGAGGCATCCCTCGATGCACAAGTCGAGGAGTTGAAAAATGTGCTGGGGTCGAATTGCGACAGTCAGGCAATTCTGATTGGAGCATCATGGGGAGCGTGGTTAAGCTACATCGTCGCCGCACGATATCCCGCTGTTGTAAAAAAACTCATTCTCGTTGGAAGCGGGGGATTCGAAAAAGAGTATGGCGCTAAAACAAAGGAAATTCGTATGAGCCGCCTTAGCGAGGATGAAAGAAAGGAAATTCAATCCCTGATGGACGCCATCAACGATTCCAATTTCCCACCCGAAAATAAACATCTTGCAAGAATCGGGGAGTTGTTCAGCAAAACTGATTCATATAATCCCATACCTCATAAAAGTGAATCGCTTGAAATTCAGGATAATATATTCAAAAGCGTATGGCGCGATGCCGACTTGCTTAGAGCCAGCGGAGAGTTACTGGAACTCGGCAAGCAAATCGAATGTCCGGTAGTTGCAATCCACGGCGACTACGATCCCCATCCAGCGGAAGGCGTTGAAAAACCTCTCTCAAAAATTCTCAAAGATTTTCGATTTATTCTACTCACAAATTGTGGTCACGAGCCCTGGCTGGAAAAGGAAGCGCGCGATGAGTTTTACAAAATCGTGAAAGATGAATTAAGGTAATTGATAAGTTAATATTTCTTTAACAAGAAACCAGATGCCAAACCCAATCAGCACTATTCCACAAACCAGATTAATCACCTTGTGAAAATTCCTGGATTTTAATTTCTCTGAACCCTTTACAGTGAATATATACAGGAACGAAAACCATCCGGCTGTGGGGATAATTAGCGCGAGTATCACAGTGGCAAATCCGTTGAATCCGAACGGCGAGGCTTTGCTGACAAATTTCGCTCCAACTGTACCCCACCACAACCAGTATGTTGGATTCAGCACCGACATAAAAAGCCCGTTGACAATCGAGATATT
>CBDURE010000025.1:0-32517 GCA_965369605.1 uncultured bacterium | reverse complement strand
GCCAGATTTGTATGGATTATTCACTCTCTCTACAAAGGCATGACCGGGTTACGGGGAAAATAGGTTACGGAGAAAATAAGCTACGGAGAAAATAGGCTTTTTCAACAAGCCTCGAAAGCGGGAATAACGCAATCAGGAAAATATTTAAAACAAACTCACTCTCAATCCTCGATATAAGCAATCGTTCGCGAAAGAGGTTTCGCGGTTTTGGGGCGGAAGATTCTCATTATTGTAATTACAAACCAAATCAGCGACAGGTACGCCACCCAGTCGCCAAAAATTGTATATAGCGTCAATCCCTGAATTGGGTGTATATCCTCAGTGAAAACCTCGGATGTATATGGCTGGGTTTCATGAAGAATTCTACCCCGCGGGTCGATTATGCTTGAAACGCCGGTTGTCGCGGCTCTCGCGAAGTAGCACCCATTCTCAATCGAACGGAAAATATCATAGCGTGAATGCTGCCATGTCGCGATACTGTCACCAAACCAGCTTGTATTGGAAACAAGAAACAGATATTTCGCGCCGTCCATAATAAGTTTACGGGAAATTTGCGGGAAAAAACTTTCATAGCAAATCATAGTTCCTACGCCGCCATACGATGTAGGCAAAGCGTTTATATCCCGCCCCTCAGTGAGATTCTTATCGCCCCACGGATATTCCAATATTGCAATATACTCCCGCATTGGAATTGTCTCACCAAACGGCACAAGATGAACTTTCGAGTAAATGCCGCAAACGCCATGATTTGGCGCGATGGATACTACGGAATTATACAGGTGAAACCAGTTTTCATAGTAATCGTTGGTGAAATCAGCATCCTCAGGCTTATGTGTAAGTGTCCCGATGATGAATGACTTTCTGCTTGTATTGGCAAGATGTGTAATTCCCGGAAGGCGCACCTCAAACAAATCAGGTATGGCATTTTCGGGCCAGAGCACAAATCCCGGCTGCCCCTGAGTTTCATCTATCTCGTTGGTAGTCAGATTATAGTAGTCACTCCATGCTCTATTATTAAAAGTCTGTGTCCAGGAAGCAAATGTCGATGATTCCCTTTGTGCGACGGTTGTTGGATACGCTGTTGTGTTCATAAAAGAATCATCATTAAGCTGTTGATAGCCATAGGAGAAATTGAACGCCAGAACAAGCAGGAGTAAAATTCCACTTGCCAGTTTCCCGGGACGATTTGGAAACGCTTTCAAGAACTGGAAAATAAACACATTTATCCAAACGACCAGAAATCCAACTCCTATTGCGCCCCATATCGAGGCTCCCTGAATGAAAACAAGGTTGCCTGTTTGAGAATGTGCGAACTCAGTCCATGGAAAAGCCCACGCTCCAATTGACCTTTTAAACTCGACAATGGATATCAGCATCGGGAGAATCAAAAGGAAAGGGTCACGCCAGTTCATTCTTTCACGGATAAAGTTATAGAAGAGGAAAGCAAAAGCATAGACAGCGGCTTCCATGACTATAAGCCCTAATAGAATTGGCAAGCCATATTGCGACATCCATCCCAAAGGCTGGATTAAATATATGAAAAACGCCAGGAAAGCCAGAAGAAACGCTGTAAGTGGACGTTTTCGCTCAATGGCAATTAACAAGGGAACCAGGCCAATAAACGCGATTAAATGCGCGCCCTGCAGATGTATTTCCTGCCCGGCAGCCATCAGCATACCGGACACAAACGCCAGAATAATGCTTACCAATGTTGAATACGTGGGTTTGATATCCAGTTTGTAGCGTGATTCAAGGTTTTCTATATTATTGCAATTCGCGCGCAACTATCCAGCTCCGCAGCATTTTTTATACTTCTTTCCACTGCCGCATGGACAGGGATCATTTCGTCCAACTTTGGTTTTTTCACGCCTTATAATACGGCCGCCGGATCGTCCGCTTCCCCCAGCTCCACGTCCCATTGAACTGATTTTATACATGCTCTCTTCCTTATCAGGTTGAGGAGCGGACTGCGGTCGCGCTGAAAATACCGTTCTAACAACTGCCTGGCGGATTTGGTCCCACATGTCCTGATACATCTCGAATGATTCTTTCGTGTAAGCGACAAGCGGATCGGTTTGGGCGTACGCTCTCAACCCAATTCCATCCCGGAGCGCGTCAAGGCCGTAAAGGTGGCGAATCCAAAGTTCATCTATTACCTTCAGGCCGATGAATCTTTCCAGAAGACGTACATGGTCGTAACCAATTTCAGCCTCTTTTATCTCATAATATTTTTTCCCGCGTTTTGCAAGAAATTCCGCAACCTCATGCGACTTTCTGAACTCCTTGAAATCATCAACAGAGGCATCCCCAATCGGGAAACAGGTTTGAATATCCTGGAACAGTTCCTCATAATCCCAATCGGCGTGATTAACCTTGTCGTTGCAATAGCGTTCAGCGCGAACGGAGGCAATTGAGCCAATATAGTCAAAAACCTCATCGCGAATATCCTCGCCATCCAGTATTCTGTTTCGCTCAACGTAAATTACATTTCGCTGGCGCTCCATGACATCATCATATTTAAGAACGTGCTTTCGAACTTCAAAATGGTGGGCTTCAACCTTTTTTTGCGCATTCTCAATCGATTTCGAAATCATGTTATGTTCAATCGGCGTGTCATCGTCCATTCCAAGGCGTTCCATGATGCCTTTCACGCGATCACCGCCGAAGATTCGCATTAAATCATCATCGAGGGAAACATAGAACCGGGATGATCCGGGGTCGCCCTGACGTCCTGCCCGCCCCCTAAGCTGATTGTCAATTCGGCGTGATTCATGGCGTTCCGTGCCGATTACATGAAGTCCCCCGAGGTCGATAACTCCCTCGCCAAGTTTAATATCAGTTCCTCGTCCAGCCATGTTTGTCGCGATAGTCACAGCGCCTTTCTGGCCGGCATTCTTGATTATTTCAGCTTCCTGTTCATGGTTCTTCGCGTTTAGAACATTATGCGGCACGTTTCTTTTTCTTAAGAGGCTGGCATAATACTCACTTGCCTCGACTGATATCGTGCCAACCAGCATCGGCTGCCCCTTTTTATTTCGCTCATCGATATCATTTACTACAGCGCGGATCTTTCCCTCTTTTGTCTTGTAAACGGAATCAGGATTATCAATACGAATCATATCCTTGTGCGTGGGAACAGCGACAACGTCCATGCTGTAAATATTCTTAAATTCCTCTTCCTCTGTTTTCGCGGTACCTGTCATACCAGCGAGTTTGTCATACAATCTGTAGTAATTCTGGATTGTTATGGATGCCAGAGTCTGATTTTCACCCTCGACTTTCACATTCTCTTTCGCCTCAATCGCCTGATGAAGCCCGTCTGAATAACGACGCCCGTACATCATTCGTCCGGTGAACTCATCGACAATAATTACCTGCCCCTCTTTGACAACATAATCCTTGTCTTTTTTGAAAATCGCGTTAGCTCTCAGCGCCTGGCTGATATGATGGGAAATCATTGGGTTATCAGACTCATAAAGATTATCCAGTCCAAGTTCCTGCTCTGCCTTGTGAATACCCTGCGCTGTTAAAAGAACCGTACGCTCCTTTTCATCGAGATCATAATCGCCATCCCCCTCGACATATTTTTTCTGCGTTGGAAGCGTGAGTTCAGGTTCACCCTCACCCTGGACAATCGGCGTGGATTTCCTTAGTTTTTTAACAAGCGCGTTTGCGGTTTTATAGAAATCAGTCGAAACATGAGCCGCACCGCTGATAATCAGTGGCGTTCTAGCCTCATCAATCAGGATTGAATCAACCTCGTCAACGATGGCGTAATAGAGATATTTCTGAACCCTGTCCTCAAAGCGAACGACCATGTTATCGCGAAGGTAATCGAATCCAAATTCGGAGTTGGTGCCGTAGAGAATATCGCAATCATAGAGTTTTCGGCGTTTGATATTATCCTGCCTGTTTTGAAGAGCGCCGACTGTTAATCCCAGGAAAGTGAAAATTTGCCCCATCCATTCGGAGTCACGTTTCGCGAGATAATCGTTGACAGTTACGCAGTGAGTGCCGACTCCGACCATCGCGTTAAGGCTAAGCGGCATTGTTGATGCCAGCGTTTTGCCCTCGCCGGTTTTCATCTCAGCGATTCGCCCCTGATGAAGTGCCACTGCCGCGATTACCTGGGTGTCGTATGCCCGTTCTCCTAGAGATCGCCTGCCTGCCTCACGAACACAGGCGAAAACCTCAGGCAGGCGATTATTAATAATCTCCTCTCGCTTGATCTCATTTTTTTTCAGTATATTTGGATTATCTTTAAATTCCTGCTCGATTTCCGCTCTGATTTGACCAAATTTCGCACGGAGGTCATCGTCGGAAAGGTCTTTTACTGTGCTTTCCATCTGGTTAATATGGTCAACAATCCCTTGAAGTTTGCTCACTTCACGTTCAGGATTCTCGAATAATCTTTTCAAAAACGCCATTTGCATTTCACCTTGACAATCGCTGGTTCTTTTCAGAATTAAGAATGATTAAATTAATCAAACCATGTATTTTATCATATTCGCCATGATATTTGACATTTATCAAGGCACAACGGTTTCATTCGATTTATCGGTTATTTTGAAGGAATTGCATATGATAGAATTTCCCTTGTTATGGATAATAAGGAATACACCTCAAAAGGCACAATCAAACTTCGAGCGCATCATATCCTCTGCTTTCACGGCTACAGCGGACGAGGTTACAACGAAGAATTCATAAGCAACATGAATCGCCTGAAGGAACTTTTCCTTGATGAACCGCAAACTAAAATTCAGATTATCTCATCTCCGGATTGCGTTTGTGAGTCATGCCCTAACCTCTCTGATGATGCTTGTTACGAGGATAGTGAACCGGACCAGGAGAAGCGAATTCATGATCGTGATTTGGCCGTTATGAGCTGCCTTGAAATATCTGAAGGCAAGGTAATGAGTGTGAAGGAGGCTTTTGAACGCGCTGAGAAAGTTATTTCATCGGAGAAACTAAGGGAGATTTGCCACGACTGCCCGTGGCTTCCGATAAGTTCGTGCGCGATTAATATTGAGAGAAGTTTTTGGGAGTAAATATTTCCCCGGTTAAGGGAAACCGGGTTACATTTTCCCGATTATTGAGAAAGCGCCTGTAAGCTAACAACAAAAATTAACTAAGCCCCGAACATTCGTGAGGGGTAGGTGAAGTTTGAATCAAAATCGTTAATACCCCTCACTAACGAGCCTGTCGGAAAAAGTTGTTGTTATATCTCATCCCCCCCTTAATCCCCCCGCGAGCGGGGGGAAATATTTTTGCATTTGCATACGATATACACGGTCTATACACTTGCGAAGGGAAAAGACAATATTCTCCCTCCCCGCTCGCGGGGAGGGCTGGGGTGGGGGCATTTTATTTGCGATACCTTTCCCGACACGCTCTAACGTTCGGGGCTCGGTTAATAATCATTTCTTATAGTGATGACTTTCCCCACACATCAATCATAGTAATCATCTTCAGGTATGTTATTTAATTCAGTGAAATGGAATCTGCCATCCGAACCAATAACCTGCACATATTGTTTAGGCGCGAATAATTTCACCATTATAACTCCCGCGATAAATCCGCCAATGTGCGCGAAAAATGCCACTCCCGCACCCGATACTCCCAGTGACTGAAATCCGTAGAACACCTGGCCAACAAACCAAAACCCTAAAAATATCCAGGCTGGTATTCGAATTGTTCTGAAAAAGAAAAACACGAAAAGCACCGTATGAATTCTTGCATAAGGGAAAAGAATAATATAAGCCCCGATTACACCGCTGATTGCTCCTGATGCTCCAATCATCGGAATTATACCTGATGTATCTGTCAGCCCATGGCTCAGTGCCGCAATCAATCCGGCAACCAGGTAGAATATAATAAATCTGAATGAGCCCATCCTGTCCTCGATATTGTCCCCAAACAACCATAAAAACCAGATGTTGCCGAGAAGATGCATGAATCCGCCGTGCATGAACATGTGAGTGAACAATGTCAGAAAGGTTGGGAAATTCCCTATTGTTGGCTGCGCCTCACCAGGCAGAAGCCAATCTACTGATGTTATGATTTGCCCGTGGAAAAGTTCTGCCGGGATGAGTCCGTATGTATAGACATTCCCTATATATTCATAAGGGCCAGCCAGTCCGGAAAGAATATAAAAAATTACATTCAGGCAGACCAATGAGATTGTTACCATTGGAACTGAATACGATGGATTATCATCTCTGAACGGGAAGAGAAATATTGAACTCACCTCCAACTGCTTTAGATGTCTATTTGACTGCCTGATTTTATCAAAGGTTGCGTGATTTGATAACTCTTTCGACCTCATGATAAATCCTGTCAACAGTCAGTGTGTCCATGCATTTTAAATCGTCACAGGTTTTTTTGTAACATCGAAGACATTCAACATCAGAAGCAAGAATAATCGGATTATCACTTCTCGGCCCGCATTGATTTGGGTCAGTAGGACCAAATATCGCGATGATTTCAGAACCCGCCGCAGCAGCAATATGCATTGGGCCTGAATCGTTCGTTATCACCAAATCGCTCATTCTACATATCCGATAGAGGTCATCCACCGATGTTACTCCCGTCAGATTCAGAATTTTATCGCTATTCCCACTGACTATCCTGCCCCGCTCCTCATCGCCTTTCGCGCCAATCACAACAACAACCGTATCGGGATTCCCGGTTATTCTCGATGCCAGCCGTGCGAATTTATCAATATTCCATCGCTTGGTTTCCCAGACACCATTCGGATTAATAACCACCAGAATTTTGCCCCTTTTAAACTCCTCCACTTTGCCAACTGATTCCCCTGTCTTTTCAGATGGGAAATACTCCGGCTTTCTGTGCGTGATTTTTTCACCGGCGGCATCCAGAAGATTCAGGTTGTTATCCAGACGGTGAATCAGCATTTTAAGAGGAACTTTTTTTGTTAGAAAGAAACCCCGTCCCTGTGTATCATGGCCGATTCTGATTGGGATTTTCGCAAGCCATGCGATAAGCGCGCTTGCAAACGATCTGTGCAGAAGAAAAGCGACATCGAAATTCCCATCACGTAAAAGTCTCGCGGTTTGGTTGATATAACCCCACTCTTTAAAAAATCCACCGGATGGTTTTTGAAATAACATTACATTATCGAGTTTCGGATTATGCTCAACAGTTGTCAAACCTCCCATGCTGACAAGGAACGCAATTCGCGCATCAGGATAGTTATCCCTCAGATTCGCGATTACAGGCGATGCGAGTGTAACATCCCCCAATCGTGCAAGGTCAACAATCAATATGCGCTTGTAATCGGGAGCGATTGAACATTCACCTCATTAGTTAAAAGGTGGAATATGAAAAATGGGAGGCATCTGATGAAGCATTTTCAACCAGACAATAACCGCCATTGCAAGAAAGGCTATATTGCCTGACAGTTCGCGATTTTTACGGTATCGGGCAAACGAGAAATTCACACCAAGTCCGGGAGGCGCTCCACGTCCGGGAAACAGTTTCGGAACTTTTTTCCTGTACTCATCGAAATCCCTGCCAAACGCGTTTGAAAGGAATTTCTCCTCAATGTTTATCATTATGTTATAGATAGGCAGGAAAATAATAAAATACAGCACAATCAGAAGCGATTGCGCGGACATGATTGTCAAACCCAGTCCGAGAAACAAACTGCCAAGATAAAGAGGATTTCTAGTCATTTGGTAAATCCCGCCTGTAACCAGTTCCTCCGCTTTGACCAGCGTACCCGCGGCCAGAATCCTGATAGTCAATCCGAAGGCAAAAAAGACCGAGCCAACAATCAAAAACGGCAGTGAATACTCGCGTGACGGGTCCGCTAGTAAAACAACAAAAAGCAGAAACACATACCCCGTGTAAACTCTTATCTTTGCGAATTTTCGTATCCGATCCAAGTTTTCTGTATATCCCTGAAATCCAGTCGAACTGATTTACTTAAAGCGATTATATATTATCACAGATAAGTTAGAAAGTTAGTAGGTTAGTAGGTTAGCAGGTTAGAAGGATTGAATTTGTAAAATAACACCATGCTTTAGCGTGGTGCGACATAACGTTTAAACCCTCTGCTATTTTTTAGGTGCGATTAATCGCTTTACTACCATAGTTGAACGATTTGGACATCTCCATTAGAGTCAATCAGACAGGCATGATTGTTCAATACTGCCATATCATTGAATTTGTATGTGAACTCAAGTGAACTGATAATATAAGGATTGTAGGGATTTGCGATATTCAAAGCGGTGAATTTGTTTTCATCAGCAACATAGGCGTACATGCCTGATGTTTTAATCAAATTCGCAATATTGAAGATGTAGAAGATATCAACCAGGAAAGGAGCATAAGGATTGCTGATATCGATTACCTGAAGATAGGAATTATCAACGGTAAAAGCATAATTACCTGAAATCGCAAGATCAACTGCCGTAGTAAGTGTACAGTCCTTAGCCATTACATTCAGATTACCAGGATCGCCTAAATCCATTACCTCCAAACAGTATTCAGTACGAGCCGGTTGTGGTTTGAAAAAGTAGCATGTGGATATGCAGAAAGCGTAATTATCTCTAATTACAGTGTTTGTGAAACGTGGCAGGAAATAACTATCATACGAAAAAGTATCCAGCGTTGTTGGTGCGGATGGGTTGCTGACATCCAAAAGCAACATCTCGTTGCTGCGGACAGCCATGGCTCGATTGCCGGATACATCAAGCGAATGAAGGTTGTGATAGGGTTCATAACCTCCGACTATTTCAGGTGCGTGTGGATTATTTATATCAACCACTTTCAATCTTTTATAATACAATAGATATGCATAACCTTGTGAAATAACTATTTCGTTTATCTGGCAATCGAATTCGAGACTGGCAACCTGCTCAGGAACTGCGGGATTTGAGATATCCATCACGATTAAATCCCCCTCCTTAGTGCCCAGATATGCATAATCACCATCCAGGGCAACTGAAAAGACAAAGTAATTCGGAAGATCAATCGTGTTGATTAGTTGGGCGCTTGAAGGTGTTCCGCATTTAATAACATTGGTGTTCCTATCATAATTTGGTGGAACAGCATTATCCCTGCATCGAACTCCAAACCAGTAGGTTACGGAATTATCAAGCCCGTAAAATGTATATGGTTCATTGGATGCCCTGTCAACTGGAATCGCGTCCCACGGATTGTTGTCCGTATCGATATAAAGCAGATATGTTACCAGTGGATTTTGAGTATCAATCGCTGTATCCCAGTAAACTGTAACCGCTCCATCCCATTTTTCAATACTGGTTACTCCGACTGTTCTCTCCCATTCAGGAGGATTAATGTCATCATAAGGCGGATATGCCGCACCTCCACTGCCGCAACTGACAACAAGAAATAACAGCGGAATCATTCCTGCAACGAGCATTATTCTGTTCATCATTTACCTCCCAAGAAAAAAGATTATAGCATAAACAGTAAGTTAGAAAGTTAGAAAGTTAGTAGGTTAGTAAGTTAGAAAGTTAGAAAGTTAGAAAGTTAGAAAGTTAGAAAGTTAGAAAGTTAGTAGGTTAGAAAGTTAGTAGGTTAGTAAGTTAGGAAGTTAGTAGGTTAGTAGGTTAGAAAGATTGAATTTGTAAAATAACACCATGCTTTAGCGTGGTGCGACATAGCGTTTTAACACCATGCTTTAGCATGATGCTTTTTTTCCTTTCTAACCTTCTAACCTACTAACCTGCTAACCTGCTAACCTTCCCTCCATTTGACAAAGGCGATTAAATCTGATAAATACTATCTCAACTTGCGGAAGCATTTACAACTGTAGATGCATTTCCATTTGAAGATGGAACGGAAGACGGTGAGAATCCGTCACGGACCAGCCACTGTGTTGGGTATTTCCATTCCTTTATGCCATTGAGCTGATTAAAACAGGCTTGAGAAGGCGGAATCGGAGAGTTTAGCCCTAAGTCAGGAGACCTGTCTGCGAGCGAATGTACGGCTTCTCGGGATTGGGCCAGGCCATTCACGGTTTATTAAATCCGTCGAATCACCACCCCTGAGATGCGGGTGGATTTTATTTTCACCCAACTCTTAACTTATTTCATTTACACGGAGGCGCATAAAATGCGCAGCATACGTTACACCATTTTAATGGTGACCCTTGCAGTTTTCTCAGTTGTTTATTTCGGGTGCACGGATGAATCAGTTCCGGTTATTCCGGGACAGGTTCCCGACGGCACCAAAGTCCTTGTCGCTAACTCACTTGGAGAAACAATCAGCCAGGTCAATTACTCAGCAGGCGGGAAAATTGTCCAGAACGATATCGCACAGACAGGACAGGCTCCGAATCAGTTCCTTGTGAGCGGGAACACAGTATATATTCTCAATTCAATGTCCAATTCAATTCTCTCGTTTGAGATTGACACGATGGCTGTCAATTTCGAGGTATCAGTCGGAGCGGGAAAAAGCCCGTTCAACATGGCGTTCATAAATACTTATGAATTGCTGGTAACTAATTTCATCGCGAACGATTGTGTCCGCTTGAATGTCCATCCGTCATTTACCGGAAACCGTATCATTGCAACGATTCCGCTGCCCAGTGGAGCGGAACTTCCCAAAGATGCAGGCGTTGACAGCACAAACGGTTCCCCTGAGGCGGTTGTTATCGATGACAACACCGCGTATGTAACAATGGCGAATCTGGATGCCCTTACCTACACAGCAGGCGGTCCCGGACTTGTCGCGATAATCGATTTACCATCAAATCAGGTAATGTCAACGATTGAAACTCTTGGACGAAACACAGTCGGACTCTGCATCGACCCATACTTACCGGATAAAATGTATATCATCAGCGCCGGAGATATGGACTCAACCACATGGGCATGGGAGGGGAATGGAAAAATCGATGTGTTTAATCTCAGCTCAAAAGGAATTACACAAAGCATCGACATCCCCGCAGCGCCGTTTGAAATGGTGGTCGCGCCGACAGGAATCGCCTACATTACGGATGGCATGGAGGGAAAACTCCTCACAATGGACACATCCAGCCACGCATTGGGGCCAGATATCGAACTGGTCGAAACCCCCGGCGATTACAGTTACGCATCCGGGCTGGCGATGGGGCCCAACAGCCTCTTGTATGCCCTCGAATTCAACAACGATGAGCTGATTGTGATAGACACATCTCAGGGAGATGTAATAGTTGACCGTTTTACGATGGGCGATGGCCCTGACGCTGTCGCAGTGATTTGGTGATTTTGAGAGCAATTATTGTTAACGAGAACAAACCAAACCCGCTGGAAGTCAGCGGGTTTTTGATTGAGAATATTCGAGTTTAACTTGACTTGAACGAATCAACGTGATAAATTCCACGCCGTTTGCTGGATATTGATAAAGGGGATTATGTGGTATAATTTAAAATTGTGTATGTATTCCTCGGTAGCTCAATCGGTAGAGCAGGTGGCTGTTAACCACCGTGTTGGGGGTTCAAGTCCCTCCCGAGGAGTTTTTCCTCAAGTTGTCGCCCATAAAGACTAACATTATTTCATCAACACTTGACCACTGGCGTGAGATATTCTGCTTTTATCAACTAGCTGGTTGTTATGCAATGGTGTTAATCGGTGATTTGGATTATAATTTCGTAACAATATGCAAAATCACTCCATTGTCATTGGAGGAAACATTTATGCCCAAACCTAAAAAATGGTCCCGCGAAGAAACGATAATGGCGTTTAATCTTTACTGCAAAACACAGTTTGGTAAGATGCACTCACGAAACCCACAGATTCGCAAACTCGCTGAGAAGATGGGACGAACATCTGGAAGCCTAGCTATGAAGCTCACGAATTTTGCATCGTTAGATCCAGCCCTCAATCAAAAAGGTCTTACAAACATTAGCAAACTGGATAAACAAATATGGAATGAATTCCATTCTGATTGGACAACCCTTGCATTAGAAAGTGAGAGATTACTTAGCGAACTATCAACAGAGGAATTAATTACCAAAACTACCGATGATTCACTGACCGAAACCCCATACTTGGGCTCTGCTGGGTCTGCTTCCAACAAGTCCAAATTAGCTGAAGAAACCATAACATATCCTCATGAAGAAACAGAATATGAAACAACGACTAGGCAACGTCGAGGACAATCCTTTTTCAGAAATGTTGTGTTAGCCTCATATGATTATAAATGTGCGATAACAGGTTGTCCTATCCCGCAACTGCTGATTGCGAGTCATATCTTACCTTGGGCGACTTATCCTCAACACAGAGTGAACCCAAGAAATGGAATATGTCTTATAGCTCACTTCGATAAAGCTTTCGATAACGGATTAATCTCTTTTGATAATGAATATAGGTTAATCCTAAGCCCAATTATTAAAGAATATCTGCCTGATGATTACTTAGAAGAAGAAATTATTCCACGAGAGGGAATTAGAATGAAATTACCATGCAAATTCGCGCCTGAGAAAAAGTTTTTAGAAATGCATCATGTTAAATAATTTTTAGGGATAGTGGTTTACCAAGACAGAAAACTATTGCCTTCTGAAAGAGCTTATATTATCCTCCAAATGAATACTTATCATAATTGCAATTTAAAAAGATGGAGAATTGAATTGAACGAAGAACAGGTTTTAGAAAGCTTAATACAATGTTATAAAAAGACAATGCCTCCAAATGGAGAATTTTTCGGAGAAATTTTCAAGGATGCCATGCAAGCAGCTTTGGGGGATAATCATAGAACAACAAGTTGGATAAAAAAAAACTTCGGCACCATTGTACTAAACGCTGAAAATACTGCACATGAAATATATCTAAGCAATGAACGTTCAGCAGCTATAAACGCTTTACAGAATGTTTTCCAAGATGTTGCCAGTAACGAAACAGACATTAAATCCTCAATGGATATTTTTGATAAATACTATTCTGCTCTTGATCAATTCTTTATGAGTCTCTCTCAAGAACGAAAAGCATGCGAGGATAGCATATTTGAACATATTATAACTGAATTAATGAGTGCTTTGAAATATCCTTACACTCTTCAGGCTATTCTAAACGAAAACCCTAGCTTCATTTTTCCCAGCATGGATCACTATAATAGGATTTCAATGGATTGCATTCTTTTTTCCGCTAAACATAAATTACAGAAAAAATGGAGACAAGTGGTAACCAAGAGAAAAATAAATCCAATGGTTTATCTAGGCACGATAGATAGTAAAATTATGAAAAACGACCTTACTGAAATGTTAAATTATCGGCTTTGCATTGTTATTCCCACTGAATTAAAAAATAATTTTTATCCTGCGAATGAAAATGTAATCACATTTGAGGATTTCTTTGATCAACATCTTGATCCAGCTATGGTCAGATGGAAAGCAAATAAAATCATCTAATGAAAGTGCAATGACTGACGTCCTGACACCAGAACAACGAAAAAGATGCATGTCCAACATTCAGGGAAAAGACACAAAACCTGAAATGATTGTTCGAAGAATGGTCCATACAATGGGCTATAGATATCGCCTTCATCACAAAGATTTACCCGGAAAGCCTGATTTAGTTCTGGTCAGGCATAAAAAGATAATTTTTGTTAATGGATGCTTCTGGCACAAGCACAATTGCAGGTATGGGAGAGTTAAACCTAAAACCAATGTGGAATTCTGGGAAAAAAAGCGGAATTCAACTGTCGAGCGAGACAGAAGAAACAGAAGAATTCTTAGAAAAGATGGATGGAAGATATTAATTGTATGGGAATGCTGGACAAAGGACACGATGAAACTTGAAAAGCGTCTTTGTGATTTTCTGAAATAATAACAAAACAGTGATTTCACTTCTCCCTTTTTGAATCAAGCCAGCGATAGTGGTACAATGCTGAACTAATTATTTTTAGTTGCCGGCGGCCTGTGGGGAAATGGTTGCCGGGGTTTTGTTATTTATCACGCTAGCGTGTTCACCGCTGGGTGATTTTAAAAATCCCCGCGGTTATACAACACATACAGAGGTATCAGTCATGATAAGGATTACATTGAAAGGCGGCGACTCTATCGAACGCCAGGAAGGTATCACACCACTCGAAGTGGCGCGAGGTATTTCAGACAATCTTGCCAAAGCGACTTTTGCTGCAAAAGTCAACGGCACGATTGTCGATGCCACTACACCGCTTGACCACGATGTAACCCTTGAACTGATTACGGACAGGAATCCTGAAAGCCTTGATATCATGCGACATACAGCCGCACATGTCATGGCGCACGCTGTGAAGAACCTGTTTCCCGATTCCGGTTTGGGATTCGGACCCGCGATTGAAAATGGATTCTACTACGATTTCAATATCAACCGCCCGTTCACACAGGAAGACCTTGAAAAAATCGAAGTTGAGATGAAGAAAATAATCAAGGCCGACCTGCCGTTAAAACGCCTTGAGTTGACTTTTGATGAAGCCGCTGAGCGATTGCAGATGTCCGGTGAGAAATTAAAGCTTGAACATCTCCAAAGTTTGATGGAAAGCGGCGAATCAGCAGGAGCAATCGACGCGTCCGGTGAAGAGGAGGATATCATCGAGGTATCATCCGATGAATCGGATGAGATGAAAATCACTGTTTATGAGCAAAACGGATTCTTTGATTTATGCCGCGGACCTCACATGACATCAACAGGCAAAGTCGGAGCGTTTAAACTGCTGAGTTCATCAGGAGCATACTGGAAAGGCTCGGAGCAGAATCCGATGCTGCAGCGAATTTACGCCACAGCTTTTCATAACGAGAAGGAACTGAAAAAATATCTTGACCTTCTCGAGGAAGCGAAAAAGCGGGATCATCGTAAAATCGGCCGCAATTTAAAACTGTTTTTATTCCCCGAGGAAGGCGCTCCCGGAATGCCATTCTTCCTGCCGAATGGCACTATTGTTCGCGACTCGCTGCTTGACTGGGTAACAAAGCAGAATCGAAAGCGCGGGTACGATGTGGTCAACACGCCGCATGTATTCCGAACGAAAATATTCGAAACATCAGGACATCTCGATAACTACAAGGAAAACATGTTTTTCCTAAAATCTGAGGATGTCGATACATGCCTTAAGCCGATGAACTGTCCGGGACATGTTCTGCTGTATAAATCCGATTTGCGAAGTTTTCGAGATTTGCCAACGCGTTATTTCGAATTCGGAACGTGCTACCGCAATGAACGTTCGGGAACACTCACCGGACTCATGCGTGTCAGGATGGTTACAATCGATGACGGCCACATTTTCTGCACCAAAGATCAACTGACCGATGAATTAACCGGCGTGATGGATTTTGTCCATGATATCTACGACACGTTTGGCTTTGAGTATTACGCCAAGCTTGCGACTAAACCAAAGAAATCGATTGGCAGCGATGAAATCTGGGAACGCGCTGAAAATGCGCTTCACGAAGCAGCGGCAAGACGCAAATTGAACCCGACTATTGACCCGGGCGGCGGCGCGTTTTACGGGCCCAAGATTGATTATTTCATCAAGGACGCAATCGGGCGCGAGTGGCAGGGATGCACAATCCAGCTCGATTTCAATATGCCGGAAAGATTCGATTTGGTTTACTTTGGCTCGGATGGGCAGAAACACAGGCCAATCATGATACATCGCGCGATAATCGGATCACTCGAACGATTCATCGGAGTTCTGACTGAACACACAGCCGGAGATTTCCCCCTGTGGCTCGCTCCGGTTCAGGTTATGGTTATGAATATCACTGATGACCAGCAGGAGTACGCGCATAATATCGCCGGTGAACTGGAATCATTCGGGATGCGGGTTCGCGTGGATGATCGCAATGAGAAAGTCGGATTTAAAATTCGCGAGGCTGAATTGCAGAAGATTCCATACATCCTTGTCGTGGGAGAACGCGAGAAGGAAAGCGGACAGGCATCGGTTCGAATTCGCAAGGAGGGCGATATCGGCGCGAAAATGCTCAGCGAATTTGTCATGATGGTAAAAGACAAAATCCTGCCACCTGATTAGAATGTCACGATTTAAATCAATGTCAATTCATCGTAGGGGCACAGTGCGCTGTGCTCCTACTTTTATTATCACTTCCTGGTCATCCCGATGAAGCTGTCTCAGAATTTGTCTTTTTCTGTCATTCTGAGCGAAGCGAAGAATCTCTTCCGGACAGCGTTGATTAATTTTGTCAGGTTTAATCATCAACACAGCAACTTATAGATTCTTCGCTTCGCTCAGAATGACAATGTACCTTGTTTAAATCGGGGTTCTAAGACACCTTCCACGCCGTGCCCATGCTTTTGTTATCACTTCCGGGTCATCCCGGTGTCTGACACCGGTAATATTCCGTAGAATCAGATTAACTTCAATCAACCCAAATAGCACGTTATGTGTCATATTATCATCTCAGGATTGGTAAAGGAGGTGGCAATCAATTATAATATTGGGTTTGAGGTAGTTTGGTTTTTTACTAACTCCTTTGATATTGGAGGTTACGGCTTATGTCCACACTCGGACGCCGTATCATCATATTTCCGTTAATACTCGTCTTTGCCTTTTTGATGGCGGCAACTGCGTACGCGTCAAACATCTATGTCAAGGAAGGCAAAGCGTTTTATTATGCGGATAAGATTTTCCTTGAGAAATCGCAAAAACTGAAAAAACCGATTATCGTTCAGTATTTCGGTGAAAACTCAGTATCGATAATCATTGCGGATGAGGCGATAATCACGGAAAACGAAATTTTCATCCCAAAGGGTGAGCAGTTTATCCTTGACCATAATGGCAAGGTCTCACAGCGATTGAAATTCGAAAATACATCGATTGAAAACATGCTTGGAATCGAGATTCCGGGCACCTTCATTGAGGGCAACAAGGTGATGGTCAAGTTCGATGGCCTGTTTGACACTCTCCTTATAGAAGAAGGTGAAATGGGCAGACGTAAAATCAGCCTGGCTCAGAAACGTGAATTTGACGAGGCAACCGGTGAACTGCATCTCTTTGACGGCTATTCATTGTCACTTGACAAGGACAACAATCTCGAAGAGCAGGTTTCATTCCGTGAGTTGGCTTTAGGCGGCACGTTAAGATGCCAGATTGACGCCGCTACATCGTTCACGCAGAACATACAGCAGCCAGCATCATCGGCGTTTAACCCCTACTCTACACCTTTGCCTATTGACCCGGAAAACAGAACAATACCCAAGCCGATTATTGTCGAATACAATGTGCCACCGTTGAAAAGAATCGGAGTTGTTCCGTTCAAGGATCAGGGCGAGATAACAGGCTACACACATTACATCCCGAAATTCATCATCGATTCGTTTGGCGAAGATGTTGAAATCATTGAGTTGGAACTCGGGGATGATGAAGCCGCGGGAATTCATCTCTTTGAAAGAGCTGTCAGGCTGGGTAAAAAGTACGATGTTGACGGCATCATCCAGGGCCGGGTCAGGAAATTCGATGTCTATGGCGCTGACCACGAACAGCATTTCGTGAAAGAGGTTCGAATAAGCTGCGAGATTGAAGCATCACTTGTTGACACAGTTCGGGGTAAATACCTCTGGAAAAACGTTGCAAAAATCAAAGATTACTCAAATGCAGCGCAGTACGGCAGCAGCAAGAAATCAATCTGCAGGGAAGTTTTGAAAAAAGGCATTATCAAATTGTGCGAGGATATCAAACGCAAGAAAGCGCTTGAGGGCGGAAAACAGCGTTGAGCTGGTTATGCAAATAAAACCTATCGGAGATAAACCAACAAGGGGTGTTAAAGGCAAAAACAAGCCGAAACAAACTGCCGATGGGAAATTCCATGACCTTCTTGCCAAGCCTGATCAAACCGGCGAACATGAGCGGATACAAAATCTTTTTGAAAGTATTGAAACTGCTGCTAATGAGCTTGTTGAATCAAGAGGCAATTCAGCGTTAAAGGAATATCGCAAGCGCATCAGGGAATTTCTTACCGAGGTGCTTGATTCGTCCCGCGAGGTTAAGGTAATCGTTCGAGACAGTGTTTATGAGGAACCGTACGTGATTGTGAAAGTCGTGGATTCGAGACTCGATGAACTCGCCGCGCTGGTTATCAAAGAGGAAGTTGAACGCGGTGAGTTGATGAGATTGATTGATGAAATAAAAGGAATTCTAGTTGATTTGTATAAATAAGTTGAAAGCAGAGATTATTTGATAACGGAGGGTTTAAACCCTCTGCTGTCAAATAGTATCTATTCGAGGTGATTATAAATGAGGTTTACAGCAATAACCATTCTGGCACTATTCATCCTTGTTTTAGGGAATGTGCCGTCACAGGCGGACTCAAAACGCCCATCGCGCGGATATCGCGATTACGGTAAAACCGGCGAGAAAACGGAAGTTAAAAAAGATACGGAAAAAAAAGCTCGCGAGGATAAGGAATCCCGTGAAGCGGTATCTGATGGCGATGTAATCCTTGAAGCGCAGGACATGCTGCTGAAGATGCTCGCGTATGAGGCATCGCTGGGAATCCTCGACTGCACTGTTAATGTTGTCGAGGTTACTGAAAAACCGACAACGAATACGACACGCTCGGTCAGAAAGGAAATTTATTTCCTCGCTCCCACGCGCACTCTGACATTGAAAGATAACATTCCCATTTACTATGTCGATGAATACCTGTTCAGCGCAATCATACGGCAGGTCGAGTTGGATTTGCTTTCTGATGAAAAAGTCAACGATGTCGATTGTTATGTAATTAAAATGACACCGCGCGAGGAAGTGTTCGCTCCCAATATTAAGCACTACTATCTTGCGAAGAATGATTTCAGGAAAATCAGAATCGAGTCAAAACGTTTCAGATCGACCGGTGAAAGCATTTTCAATGTTACCGATTTTAAATATCACACTGTCGAGGGCATGTACCTTCTGCCGCTAAACAGTGAATCGAGAATGTATGATGACAGAGATTTCCTTTTGCAGACAACAACATCCACATTCCTGCACTGGAAATTCAACACTGGCCTGACACCGGAGTTCTTCAACAAAAAGCTGGAGGGATACAAGCTTTACGATGTCGTAAAATGATTTAAGTTCCATATGTAACCCGGTTTCCCTTAACCGGGGAAATTCTAAATAAAAATGACAAAAACAAACGCCTTACATACACCACACTCAAACGGCAATGCAAGAAAAATCGTCGCTATCATCCCCGCGCACAACGAGGTTGGCAGGGTTGGCGATGTTGTCCGCGTTATTAAAAACATGACAGCAATCAGCCGTGTTGTCGTTGTCGATGACGGCTCCACGGACGGCACCTCCAACGCCGCTGAAATCGCGGGCGCGGATGTTATCCGTCTGCAGGAAAATCGCGGAAAAGCAGCCGCAATGAACGAGGGCGTAATCCACACCACCGCGCCGATAATCCTTTTCCTCGACGCCGACCTTCTTTATCTCGATGAAAAGCACATCAACGACCTCCTCGCACCCGTGCTGAACAGCGAAGTTGAAATGACAATGGGCGTATTCAGAAACGGACGATTCCGCACCGACATCGCCCACCGTATCTCACCCGGCTTAAGCGGCCAGCGCGCGATGATTCGTGATGTCTGGCACAAACTGGACACATCACGCCCAATGGAGGAAATCGGCTACGGAATCGAGCGCGAACTACAGGACCTCGTCCGCGATGAAAAGGTAACTCTCAAGGTCATCAAATGGAAGGGAGTATCGCAGCGCACAAAAGAGGAAAAACTCGGCCCCCAAAAAGGCTTCATGCTCCGCATGCGAATGTACGTGGACATCGTGAAGACATGGGGTAAGCGCGTGATGTCGTAGGTTTTAAGAATTATTTTCAGAACTTACATATTATTCCCAATAACCGTTTGGTAGGAATTTAACAAGAAAAACATCCCCGTTACCATTTGAAGAATGATGATCGAATCCAGATCCCGGATTAAAGTCAACTTCGTCGCTAAACCAGCCTGTTACAATAACTTTATCAGTATAATCAACTGCAGCTGCAGAAGCTACATCAGTGGACAATCCGCCCCATGTTCGTGTCCAAAGATAATTTCCGTCATGATCAAACTTAGAAAGAAATGAATCGTACGCACCTATTGATATATACTCAAGTATTTCCAGTCCAGGATCAAAATCAACAACACCGGTAAATGTACCTGGGAAATAAATGTTATCAGAACTGTCAATCGCAGGTGCACGACTTGCCAGATGAGCATTTTCACTAGCTGCACCCCCCCACGTGAGAGCCCAGCTAAAATTCCCAACTGGATCAAATTTGCTCAGAAACAAGTCCTCCTCACCATTTGATTGATGTAACTGTTCACTTGGACCAGGATAGAAATCAACTATATCTTGAAAAACACCGTCAACAAGGATGTTGTCTGAATTATCAATCTTTAAACCATAACTCCAATCATCATATATCCCACCCCATGTAAGTGCCCAACTGTAACTACCATCTGATTTATACTTACTTAAGAATGCATCATAACCACCATTCGAAGCTTGCATAGCAACCCCAGAACCAGGATCAAAATCAACTAAGTCATGAAATGAGCCAGCTATATAAATATTATTGGAAGTATCAACATCAATTCCATTACCAGCATCATGTCCGACACCTCCAACAGTGATTGCCCACAGGAAATCCCCATTTGAGTTAAATTTACTCACAAAAATATCCTGAAGACCTTTGGACGTATGGATATCTTCATCCAGTCCTGGATCAAAATCTACTGTGAGATAAAAATGACCTGTAGCATAAATATTTCCAAGCGCATCAGCAACTATGTCATGTCCCCATTCGGCCAACGAGCTACCCCAGCCATTAACCCACTGAAAATTACCATCAGAATCAAATTTGCTGACAAAAATATCATGACCACCATTAGACGTGTGCTCCTCCACCTCAACTCCTGGATTAAAATCAACGGTCCAACTATAACCACCTGTGACATATACATTTCCATCATTATCAGTTGTAATGGAACGAGCTTTTTCTCCTCCGATACCGCCCCAAGTGCGAGACCAGATACAGTTTCCATGTTCATCAAATTTGCTAAGATATATGTCTTCTAAGCCGTTTGACGTATGTTCATCTACATCAATACCTGGGTCCAAATCTGCCGTACCATTGAACGCTCCCGTAGTATAAATATTTCCAGCATTGTCAGTTGCGATTTTCACACCAGCATCGTTCGCTGTTCCACCCCAAGTTTCGGCCCAGCCTGAATCAGGACGATGGTGCTTAATATAAATTTGAACCTTTTCATATAAAGGGAGGAAAGCAGAAGTTGCGAATACATAACCTGTATATAACCCAGACGGTGCTCCGGTCTCATTTACCAGTATTAATCCCCAACTTTCAGGATTAACCTGAAAAAACTCCGCAATCGTTCCTCCAAGAATTTCTGGACAATAAAGACTCACTGAATCAACATCCCCTTGCCAATCATAAACATTAATTTCAGCCAAAGCGGATGAACCGGCAAAGCCATATATGTCATCATGCGTGAAATTACTGATCTCATACGGTTCTTCGCAGTTTTCAGGATATGAGGCATCAATAGCGAACATTACATTCGGATCACCAGCGGGAAGGTAAATCAGCAGGTTTTCAGTGTGTTGAGTTTGCCCTTCAAAAATGCGGTTTGGCGTACTTTTAGCATAAGCTTTGAAAGGATTTATTGGCAGCCCACCGGAAATGTCATATAACGCAGTCCAGTTATCAGGATTTTTCAGCATGTGACCTGTGCCGTCAGTGTAGATTATCAATCGAACGTCATAGCCATCTATCTGATATGGACTCGTTATGCTGACATCAACATCCACAATTCCAGTTTGCAGGTTATAAGAGTTGATGGAAAGCAATAGAGGTGGAAGCATGGATGTAACATTGTAATGCGCTTCCAGTTCACGATATGGCGTTAATAAGACAGACAAATTTTCCAAATCAAAATTCATTGTCCACATGCCGAGCAGGGACCTGTTTGTTTGGGTCTCATCGATTTGAGAGACAGGCAGGTTAATCTCAGCATCTGAATTGGGCGGCGCTATGGGATTGTTGTCGCTCGATGAGCATCCCATTACCGCAAAGAGCAGAATCAAACACATTAACTGCACCGATATTCGTTTCTTCATGACGACCTCCGTCAGAGAATCATGGGTAAATATAACTAATAATTGCGTGTATCAAATACGGTTCCAATTTCATTGGCTGAATTCTATACTATGTCGGTTTATGGGAAATATGATACAGCCACAAAGTAATTTCGCAGACTCTTAATGCCCTCTACGGAAGACGCTCTATTCGAACAGAATCCGTAAAAAATCCACCACAGTTTGCTTCGATAGCAACAACACCAACATTTTCGGCAAGCCAGTATGAACCTAAACCAATTATGGTGACATCACCCTCAGGCCATACGTAAGTATAGATTTCACCGGTTACGTCAATTCTAAGAGTGTTTGTATAAACATGCCCTTGAACGGTGATATTCTCTACTGCGCTTAATTTCGCAATTGCCTGAATCGATATATAATCATCAATATTTAATGGCAAACTAGGGCACCAATTACCAAAAGCTGCCGCTAGGATCCAAGAGTCTCCAACATTTGGTGTCGGATTAGGTAGTATGGTTAAATCTGCTGAAGTCATTGAAGCATAGCCGCCAACACCTTTTAAACTTCCTATTATTCTTGTCCCTTTGCACAGCAGTCCTGAATTAATGTCCCCATCTGGTCCGTCTAATGGGATGGGTGTCAAATCAAGAGAGTAGACTGTTTCAGGCGGCATACCTTCCAACTCAAGTTGAATCTGACTAACAGTATAGGTGTGTGGTTCTGTTGTAGACCAGAGATTATTATTATCAGGTGCTTTCACGATAATGTAGGTCATTATATCACCTACATTAAGAGGAAAGTATGCTTGGGCGTTTCTGTTTATATCAGGCGGTGAACTGCCATTGCTCGACCCACCCCCACCGCAACCGATGCATAAAGTAAATATAGCTACAAGTAAATATAAGTAATGTATACGCATAATAATTCCTCTGGTGATCAGATTTCATTAGATAATTGATATATCTTAGACTATCATGAGAACTATTGTCAACATGACGGCCTCCGTCAGAGAATCATGGGTAAATATAACTATTAAATGTATGGTGGATTATAACAGGATGTCGTTTTGTTTTCAAATGCGTGGGAGTTTTGAAATGCCGGGAGCTTCGGCACCCTTGCCGGAAAGCCGGATGCTTCAGCATCCCTGTTGAAAAACTGGGGGGGCTATCGCCCCCTTTCCGGCAAGGGTGCCGAAGCTCCCGGTATAAAATAGCAGAGGGTTTAAACCCTCTGCTATTTTATGCCATGCAACTAACGAACCTGCTAACTTGCTAACCTATTAACTTACTAACCGTTTTTTTGTTTGCAAATCCCACGCTCAGGCATTATAATTTCCTGTTTGTGTCCCGCCGTTAGTTGTGGCGGGTATATCTATCATTTTTTGGATTGGTGGCTGCGATGCGCATAACCGGTTCTTATAAGTTAAAAGTGGGACTTGCCGAGATGCTTAAGGGCGGGGTGATAATGGATGTTACGAACGCCGAGCAGGCCGCGATTGCGGAGAAATCCGGCGCGTGCGCTGTGATGGCGCTTGAACGAGTTCCATCCGATATACGCCGCGACGGCGGAGTCGCACGGATGGCGGATATCAAGATTATCAAGGATATTCAAAAAACGGTCAGCATTCCAGTAATGGCGAAAGTGCGAATCGGGCACTTTGTGGAAGCGCAGATTCTCGAGGCGATAGGCGTTGATTTCATCGATGAAAGCGAGGTACTCACTCCCGCTGATGAGAAAAACCATATCGACAAACACGGTTTCAAAGTGCCGTTTGTGTGCGGAGCGGTGAATCTCGGCGAGGCGTTGAGGCGAATCGGCGAGGGCGCAGCTATGATTCGCACGAAAGGCGAGGCTGGGTCGGGAAATATTGTCGAGGCCGTTCGCCACATGCGAAAGGTCAACGAGCAGATGCGACGCCTTAAAATGTGCGATGAGAACGAACTGATGCACGAAGCGAAAGAGATGGGTGCGCCGTATGATTTGGTCGTTTATGTCCACAAACACGGAAAACTTCCGGTTCCCAATTTCGCGGCGGGCGGAGTCGCGACTCCCGCAGATGCGGCGTTGATGCGCCAACTCGGAGCTGAATCCGTATTTGTCGGAAGCGGCATTTTCAAAAGCGAAGACCCGTCAGCACGAGCGGACGCGATTGTCCTGGCAACTACATTCTTCGATAAGCCGGAAAAACTCGCTGAACTGTCAACAGGATTGGCAAAAGCGATGGTCGGATTGGATATGGGAGATATTCCGAAAGATCAGATGCTTCAGAATCGCGGGTGGTAATAGGCTAGTGGTTAAAATAGCAGAGGGTTTAAACCCTCTGCTATTTTAAACCCACTGCTAATAAAGTAAAATTTCGTATTGGGAAAAGAAAAGTGGCGAAAAGCAAATCGATAAATAAAAAGAAAATTCTCGCGCTGGTTTTAATGGCCGGCAAGGGAACTCGCATGAAAAGCGACACTCCCAAGGTGCTGCATCCGGTAATGGGCAAACCGATGGGATGGTATGTTCTCGACGCCATTGAGAAAGCGGGAATCACTCGCAGGCTTGTTGTGGTCGGATATGGCGCTGAGAAAGTTCAAAAAGCATTCCCGGATGAGAAATTCGTACTCCAGAAACCGCAGTCGGGAACAGGCCACGCGGTTTTAATCGCGCGTGATTCAATCCCCAAAGATGTCTCTCACATTCTTGTAATAAATGGCGATTCTCCCCTACTCACTCCAAAAGCTGTTAAAAGTGTCGTTGCACTGTTTGGAAAGAGCAACTGCAAATCGGTTGTATCATGCGACTGGACACCAAATCCCGGCGGATTAGGCAGAATCATTTTCGATGAATCGGACAATTTTGTCGCGATTCGAGAGTCATCCGATTTAAAGAGGGATGAGAAACATATCGAGTGGGTGAATGTAGGTCTGTACGGTTTTGAAAAGAAAACATTATTTGGATATCTTGACAGGATAAATACGAAAAACAAGCAGAAGGAATTGTATCTAACGGACATTCCCGGACTCATGGCTAAGGATAAACTCGGCGTCGAAGTTTATACCGCTGAGGATGATTCATTTCTGGTCATGCCGAATAATCGCGCCGATATCGCGGACGCATCGGCAATCATTCAGCATCAAATACTGAATGATTTGATGAAGAAAGGCGTTTCGATTATCGACCCGCGGCGGACATACATTGAACATGATGTTAAAATCGCGCGCGATGTTATAATTTATCCTGATACGTATATCATGGGAAAAACCTCAATCGGCAAGGATTCCGAAATTGGGCCGATGACATCCATTACTGATTCAAAGATTGGCACTAATGTTAAGGTCAGAATATCATCACTTGAGGAAACCCGGATTGATGCTGGATGCGTTGTAGGCCCGTTCAGCCATCTAAGGCCGGATGCTTATCTCAAGAAAGGCGTGAGGGTTGGAAATTTCTGTGAGGTTAAGAAGTCGATTATCGGGGAAAATTCGAAAGTGAATCATTTGAGTTACATCGGCGATGCCACTTTGGGAAAGAAAGTGAATATCGGAGCCGGCACTATCACATGTAATTATGACGGCACACATAAACACAAAACATTTATCGGCGATAACGCTTTCATCGGTTCGGACAGCATACTGGTAGCGCCGGTAAAAATAGGCGCTGGCACACTGACTGGCGCTGGAAGTGTGATTACTCGTGACATCCCTCCCGGACAAACAGCAATGGGCGTACCGGCGAGAGTTGTCCGTAAAGCAATAAAGAAAACCAAATCATAAAAACAATTCAGGAATTCGAGGATTCAGGACAGAAAAATGGAACTACAAAAAATGAATGCGCAAACACGACCGGATATCTCAAAGCCGGAAAAGAAAGCCTGGCGCGCAAAAGGCTTTGTACCATCCGTGCTTTACGGCGGTGAGGGAGAGGCTGTTTCTCTTGCTCTCAATGAGAAAATCTGGCAGAAACTGTTTGAAGACTCCGGCTCAAGGAACATGATTCTAGACATTATTCTGGATGACAACACAGAAGAGCTGGAACTGGTCAAAGTCGGCGAGGTGCAGCGCCATCCAACAAAAGGCAATCTGCTTCATGTTGACCTGATTCGACTCGCTCGCGGCGTTACAGCCTTGTTTGAAGTCCCTGTCAGGTATTCCGGAAAAGCTGAGGGCGAAAAATCGGGCGGTATCCTGATGAAACATCAGGATTATCTGGAAGTTGAGTCTTTCCCGAGAAATGTGCCGGACGCCATTGAAATTGACATCACGCCCTTCGAACTTACAGAAGGTTTGCGTGTCGGTGAAATTCCGTGGGATAACGAGGATGTTAAAATCGTTACAGATGCCGGACTGCTTGTCTTTTCAATCGAAGTTCCGAAGCTTGTTGTAGAACCTGTTGAAGAAGAACTTGAGGAAGACGTTGAGGGCGTTGAGGGCGAAGAGGGCGAAGAGCCTGCTGAGGGTGATGAAGGCGCTGAGAAAGAGAAAAAACCTGAGGATGATGAAAAGAAGAAGAAGAAGAAGAAACATGAAGACGACGGAAAGAAGAAGTAGGCAGGTATTTTGATAACCCAGGGTTTAAATCCCAGGAGGATTCATTATCCTTCCGAAAACCATATTAATGATGCACACCCCCCGGATTTACTCACCGGGGCGTTGGGCATTTCAATCAGAAGCAATGTGAGAAACTATTGGTCTTTTTTGTCAGGAAAAAGCAAATTGATTTAATCTTCGCCGGACTGGGCAATCCGGGGATGGAATATGAACGCACAAAACACAATGTCGGATTCCGCATTCTGGATGCTTTCGCGTCTGAGCATTTCAATCGGAAGAAATTCACAAAGCAGCTTGGTTCGCTTGTATTGCTGGATAAGCTTAATTCACACGACATCGCCCTGATTAAGCCTCAAACGTATATGAATCTCAGCGGACACTCTGTCAAATGGTTGTCACACAAGTATCCTGCGGATGATGTAATCGTGATTTATGATGACATGGACCTTCCGCCGGGACGGATTCGGCTCGTAAATTCAGGCGGTTCCGCGGGACATAAGGGAATGCAGTCAATTATGGATTCATTTCGCAGTGAGGAGATAAGGCGCATCAGGATTGGAATAGGCGGCAAAGGGGATGCGGATGGCGCTGATTATGTCCTTACGCCATTCTCAGGGCTTGATGCCCAAAAGGTCGAAAATGCGGTTGGTATTGCTGTTAAAGCTATGATGGAAATACTCGACAATGGATTCGACTCCGCAATGAATACATTTAATCGCAGGGATATCGCCGATTACCCATTTCAAGAGGAAGAAGAAAAAGAAACAGAATAATGAGCTCCTGGAAGGAAAATTGGGCTGAATTATATAGGACATTCATTGAATCTGATGATTTCAAACAGGTTCACAAGCGTGTAAAAAAGGGCAAACGCTCTTTTTACATTGAAGGTATCTGCGGTTCTCTGGGAGCGCTCTACATTCACGCTCTTTCAGTCGAGTTGAATTTGCCTGTTGTTTATGTCGCTCGCACCAGAGATGAGACTATTTCAATGATGCGTAATCTGGAATTCCACGCGTTATGGCACAGAAAGAGCGATGATGAACATCTCGGGATATATCATTTCCATGAGGATGATTCAACCAGCCGCGATTTCCTATCTCTCAAGGATTCCGAGCAGATTATCGACCGCTACCAGGTTCTGGAAAAAATGCTGTATGAGGAAAATTCAAGAATTGTAACAACGTCCCAGGCACTGCGAATCCCAACCGTATCCCCAAAACGATTCAAAACCGCGCTTGTTAACATTAAAATCGGCTCACGCTGGGATATTGATGATTTACTGCGTCGATTGAGAGAAATCGGATATCAGGTTGTCAGGACAGTTCGATACGCTGGCGAAGTAGCATTAAGAGGCGGAATCCTCGATGTGTTTGCCGTAGGGCACGAGAAACCGGTTCGACTCGATTTCTTTGGGGATGAACTCGAATCTATCCGTATATTCGACCCAACAAGCCAACGCTCAAGTGAAACAATGCAATCTGTGAGAATATCTCCATGCTTCGAGGCAAAATCGAATGATCGTGAGCGAATTGATGAAGCTGGAATTGGACCGGAAAAACTCGAGGATATCGGCGGTGAATCTCCCGGAGCGTGGGATGAATTAACCAACTCCTATTTCGCGCAGCGCGACAAGAACTCGCTTCTCGACTACATCCCTGAAAATGGGCTGCTGATTCTTGACGGCGATGATGTTCTTGCGTCGCTTGTTGATGAAGAACCTGAAGCCATTCCTGAAAGCTGGGTCGAAACCGACCTGGATGGCGTCAAATTCGATGAGGGCAGTGTTCAACCGCAAATCAACCTGCCATTTCTTGAGGTTGATTATATCCGCGAAAAAATCAACGAGCAGAATACTATTTCTTTTCTCCTGCCAGCGGATGAAACTCCGAAAAAGGATGTCATTTCAATCCGCGCGATTGATATTTCGCTTGATTTCGGATCACTGCCAAATCGAATAGCATACCTTGTGAAACAACTTCCCAAACCGGGCGGTTATCTTGTAACCAGAAGCGCGAAGCGGATTGAGCAGGACTATTCAGAAGATCTCGATGCTGTCAGCATTATTTACGGAGAACTCTTTGGCGGATTTCTTCTGCCGGACGCCGGAATTGGAATAATCGGCGATGAGGAACTTTTCCCGAATAAAATCCATCCGCTTACACGGCATAAAAGAAAATCGATCACGCAAAAAGAACTCAGGATGATTCACTCCGGCGAATATATCGTGCATGTGGATTACGGCGTTGGAATATTCAAGGGAATTGAACGAAGCACAGTCAACAGTGTTACGCGCGATTATATCCTTCTTGAATACGCCTATGGCGATAAATTGTTCATTCCGACAGACCAACTCGACCGGATTTTCAAATATTCCGCTGGTGAGGGAAACGCTCCGACCATACACAAACTCGGAACAACAGACTGGCTGCGAGCCAAACAGAAAATCAAAAAGGCGCTGCGAAAAATCGCGGAGGAACTTCTGATTCTCTACCACAAACGGGCAAAGCTGGAAGGATACGCTTTCAGTCCTGATCAGCCGTGGCAGGGGGAAATAGAGGACGATTTCGAATTTATAGAAACAGACGGTCAGGAACGCAGCATTAAGGAAGTAAAACAGGACATGGAATCAGGCAAGCCGATGGATCGCCTGGTATGCGGTGAGGTTGGCTATGGTAAAACCGAACTGGCAGTTCGAGCCGCTTTAAAATCGGTTCTGGACGGCAGGCAGGTCGCGTTGCTTTGTCCTACTACGATTCTTGCGCAGCAGCATTTCCTTACTTTCTCAAGAAGACTCGCCAAACTGCCCGTTAAAGTCGAGATGTTATCGCGATTTAAAAGCCGCGCCGAGCAAAAAGAAACAATCGAACATCTGGCAAAAGGCGAAGTTGATATTATTATCGGAACACATCGAATCCTCAGCAAGGATATTGTATTCGCGAAACTCGGCTTGTTAATTGTGGATGAGGAGCAGAAATTCGGAGTTCGCCACAAGGAAAAAATCAAATTTATCAAAACGAACGTTGATGTTCTCACACTTACTGCCACACCGATTCCACGCACGCTCTACATGTCGCTGGTTGGATTGAGAGACATTTCCTTCATAGACACTCCCCCGCCGGGGAGACTGCCTGTCAAGACATTCATAAAGCGTTACCATGAAAAGCTGGTCGTGGATGCTATTAATCGTGAAATCCAACGCGAAGGCCAGATATATTATCTCTACAACAGGGTTGAGACGATAATGGCTGTTTACGAACGCCTTACGAAGCTTGTTCCTGATGCCAGAATCGCTGTTGCGCATGGGCAAATGGACAAACGCAAACTTGAGAAATCGATGCTCGAATTTCTCTCCGGCGAATATGACATTCTGCTTTGCACCACGATAATTGAAAATGGCCTTGATATTCCGAATGTAAATACGCTAATTGTCGAGAACGCGCAGAATTTCGGACTCGCGCAGCTTCATCAGCTGCGTGGACGGGTTGGACGGTCATCAGCGCAAGCGTACTCTTATTTTCTCTATCCAACCGAGGGTAAACTGACATCGATAGGCCGTCAACGCCTCGAGGCTCTCACGACTTTCAGCCACCTTGGCGCGGGTTATGAAATCGCGCGCCGCGATTTGGAACTCAGAGGCGCTGGTAATATTCTTGGTCCCGAACAGCATGGTTTTGTGGGTCAGGTCGGGCTTGAAATGTACTGTCGCCTGGTTGATGAAACAATACTTGAAATCAAAAAAGAGGCAGGATATGATGAAATAAAAGATGTGCCCTTTTCCGGTCCCGCAATCGATATCCCGTTCAGCGCTCATTTGCCTGATAATTACATCCCCGCGATTGCTGAACGGCTGGATATCTACAGGCGGCTTGGGCGAATTCAAAACGAAGAGGAACTCGCGAATCTTGAATCTGAATTAAGGGATAGATTCGGAAAGCTTCCAGAGGTAACCAAACGCCTTCTGGAAACAGTCAAATTAAAAACTCACCTTCGCGAAATTTATGTCAGCGCGGCGCATTACAACCGGGATGAATCTAAATTCAACATCATCTTCGAAGCGGGAGAGCCGCCTCTTCCGTGGCACAATGGGAAATGCATCGTGGCGGGAAAGAATCTCAACAAAACGCAAAAGGGATTCTGGTTCAGAGCAACAGGCGACTGGGATAGCATTTTAAATGGTGTAATTGAGCTCGTTGATGGAATAGTTGCGAAAAAATATCTAACGTATGCAAATAAATAATAGAGGGGCTTGTTGAAAAACCTCACTTTGCCGTAACCCGACATGCCCTTATTAGAAAATGTGAATCCCGCCAAATATCCATCGTGGGCATGATGGGTTACGGTTCTAATAGCTTTTTCAACACCCCCCAGAGACCAGTGCTCCCAGGAAGTGATATCTTAATAAAACACAGCCCCAAGGCTGCCCGCCTTCCGATTCCACCAATAAAAAAACCCCGCGATTGCGGGGTTTGTTGTTTCATATCTTCCACAAGTCGATTACTGAATGAAATGCACCGCGTTATCAACTCGGGTTGGTCGAGGAACATACTCAATAATATTCGGTTGATCTTCAGGTGTAAGCCTGTAGAACAGCTGTGCTGTAACATAAACACTGCCCTCGACATCAGGTCGCGGAACCGTGAATTCCTCAATCTGCTCAGCGCCGGATTTCAGTGTGGTATCACTGAGAATCTGCGCCGCATGCCAGTGATTAAGAGTCGGATTCCCATCAAGGTCTCCATACACACGAGTGTATATTCTCTTGCCCTGCCAGATTGTTTCGCCCTCAGGACCTTTGAGCCTGACAATCAACACAAGCTCTCTCAGGCCTGAATTCGCAGGAAGGTTATGGCCAACTCGCTCATTCTTTACGGTAACTTCAATGTTAATCTCTTCAGCATCGATTGTGCTGTCGATATCAACAGTCGCGCATTCTTTCAGGAATGTGTCATGATTGCCGCCGTAGAATGTGTGATCGAAGACATTCGGACGAACATCCGAATTTCTCGCCGATCTGCCTGTATAAATCGGCATATGGCAATCCTGGCAGTTCGTGATATTCGAACCGATGTTGTAGTCACTGTAGAACCATTCCGAATAGGTGTTATAAATCGCAACACCAAGCGGATTGGTGTACTGATGGCAATCCTTGCAGAACATGCTTTGCGTGATCAGTTTTGATGGTTCAATACAATGAGAACTCGAAACTGTTGTCACGTATGGGCCTTGTTTAATCTGCGAATTAATGCTCAAAATATAATTAACATCATCATAACGGTCAATTATATTATGGCAGTAGTCGCAGAAAACACCATCGGCATTGTTCTCCAGAAGCATATCCCTGTCCAGTGTAAGATCAGCGCCGGGAGCATGGCATCTCAGGCAGTTGATTTGAACCTTGCCATCAATCAGGCCATCAGGCAGAAGCCCCTCGCCGTGAATGACAACTCCAAGTTCCTCACCGGTCAAATGAACAAATTCATTTTCGCCTTCTTGAGGATCCTCGCGAAGCATATACTCTCTATAGGTTCGCGTTCTGCCATGGCGGAGAATTTCTTTCTTGTCAATCTCTTCCTGTTCCTTGTAACTCAAGCGACCTTTACGTTCGCTTTTGGTCCAGGATTTATCAACTTCTCTGCCCATGACAACTTCATAGGTATCCTCAGTAATGATCTCAGGGCTTTCAAGATATGCCAGATATCCTTTATAGTACTGCTGGAATACTGGATCTCTCCATGCCTGATAATGCATCGAGTTTGTCCATTCATCATCATGTGTGCGATGGCACTGCCTGCACCATGATGTGGGTTTGAACGGTGATTCGTTTGAAATCACCAGTTTAAGATGTTCGGGTTCTAAAAGATTCCGAAGATCTTTATCTAACATTGTTGGGTCGATCCTTGTTGCTGGT
>CBDURE010000024.1:0-33232 GCA_965369605.1 uncultured bacterium | reverse complement strand
ATTAACGCCTTTTTTCTCTGAAGAAAAGCAAGATATATTTTTCAGGAACTTTTCAGTAAATTATAATGAATTTAAAACCAATGAGCGTAAATTAAACGCCGATGAACAAATTATGGCTATGCCAGAAAGCATCAGGGAATTAGTTCGCTTCAATCCATTAAAAATATCACCTTTAATCAGACCCAAAATAAGCACACAACCATCTATATGGAGTACATATCTTCTTCCAATACCAAGATTACTTTATGAAGCATTTACCAGAGGATTGTACTTTAGATTGGCTGAATACTTCAGAAATGTGGATGGAGTAAATTTTACAAGTATTTTTGGTGATGTTTTCGAGGTTTATGTTGGGGATTTATTGATGAATGCATCAATATCAGGCGAATTATTTCCAGAATGGGAATATACAATAAAGAAAAGTGATACAAAAAAAACTACAGACTGGATCATGCTGAATAATGGAAAAGCTACTTTGATTGAGGTAAAAAGCTCAAGCTTATATAGAATTGCTAAAATCACAGGAAATGAATCGCAAGTTCAATCTGACATCAGCGAAAATCTTAAAAAGGGCGCTAAAAAACTTCTAGAGTTCCTTAATGACATAAAATCATGCAAATATCCTGAACTAGAACGATTTTCACAAATCGATGAATTCGAGTGTTTATTAGTTTGTCATGACGCACCATTTTTCATGAACTCAGATATTAGAGATCAAATAATTGATCTTTTGATGAAAGATGGGATTGAAATCCCGAAATATTTTCACTGGCAGATAATATCTATCGACGACTTCGAAATTATAGTAGATGCTTTTAATAACGACATCTTCGGATTTCTCAAAAGCAAGAATAGTGATGAAAAGAAAACACGAGAAGAGTTTAGAATTTATCTATATGAATATTATCGTGAGATTAAATGGGAAAATTCATATCTTGATAAGGTAAACAATGAATTTTTAAAAAAAATAGGATTGGATCGCTCTAAATCTACTTCCACGGAAAAGGACAAAGGTGTTACTTAGACTAAATAATAAGGAACATATCACTTTATCCTGATTTCATCATTGAAGCAAAGGGGTAAAGGAAGAAAACTGAGCCATTCCCATTACAAGTGGGAAGTGGCTTTTGACGGGTAATGGATTGGTTCCTTTGTCGTAGGTGGCAGGTTGTTTATAGTAATTACGGTTGGGAATGTTAATTTTCTCTTTAGTAAAGCCCAATTCAGCCAGCATTTCATCAATCTTGCCGACGCTGATTGCATCAATCAAAGTGGCAATTATCATATTCGCGAGATTGTTCATGGCTTCCGTGCGTGTTTTGCCTTGGTCCAATAGCCTTAATTCAGTACATTCGGCAAAGAACCAGCCATCTTCCTCCGAGTAGCTGCATGATAGAACAGCCTCAACGATTCGGAAATTCCAGTCAATGAAAATGTATGAATAATCTGATGCAGCCATGTTTCACCTGATGTTTATAAATATCGACGCATTGCCAACATTTATGATGATAACAGCATTTAAGATTATACCATCATTCAACATTTAGGGTATTTTGAAAATGGATTCCGGGTCAAGCCCGGACTGACAATATCCAGCTCGGAATGACAATATTAAGCCCGGAATGACAATATTAAGCCCGGAATGACAACACCAAGCCCGGAATGACGGTGGGTTCGATAATGACAACGAGTTCAATCGCGAAAATTGGGTGTATTAATATCTTTTAAGAAGTATAGTATAATCTGAAATATAAAAAGGGGCCGATGTCTCATATTACATATTATCAATCCACTTGGGAGAGTTCGTTATGAAAAACCTACTTAAAACAGTGATGTTGCTCGCAGCGCTTTTTATCATCATTCCGGGATGCAGCAGCGGCACGACTACTCCGGGAGATGATACGACTCCTCCTGCTTGGGCTAACACGACAGGCATTACCGGGATTGCGCCCGATGATACGATGCTTACAGTATCGTGGGGGACAGCAACGGACACCGAATCTTCACCGGTAGTTTATCTTCTTTTTATCGATACTGACAACGAACCCTGGGATCAGGCTCCAATTGAGGTGCAAACGAATGATCCTTATGTCTTCACCGGCCTGACAAACGGTACAGAATACTGGTTTGGAGTTCGGTGCAGGGACAGCTATGTTGCACCCAATACTGATGATAATGTCGTTGTGTTGTCGTCAATTCCCGCAATTCAGGATACTGAACCGCCTGTTTGGGATACAATGGCCGGAATAGACAGCATTGTTGAAAATGGTAATGATGTGACTTTGAGTTGGGGAATAGCAACGGATGCTTTTAGCCCTCCCGTCCATTATCTTGTGTATGTGGATAATGATATGTACCCGTGGGACCGTAATCCGGTGGTGCTGGATAACAACGATCCCTACACATTTACCGGACTTGATGAATCTAAAAATCACTGGTTTGGTGTGAGATGCCGCGACTCGTGGAGCGATCCAAATGTCGATGCCAATGAAATCACGCTCTCGGTTCAATGGAGTGTTCAGCCTGATCCGTCGAATCCGCAGTTGGCTGGGACATTCACTACATTTGATATTAATACTTTTGTTGCGCAGGATGATTATGTATATATCGCGATTGGAGATGAACTCGGGATACTCGATTTCAGTGATCCAGCTAATCCATCAATTGCAGGCAGCCTTGATCTGAACATCCCCAGCAGTGTATCGTATATCGATGTTGAGGGAGATTATGTTTATCTGAGCAATTATGACCCGTTCTATGTTGTCGATGTGAGCGATCCTGCAAATCCGATTTTGGTTTATACTCATGTTACAAATGGTACACATATTTTGGATATAACTGCCGCCGGGAACTATTTATATGCGGTATTCAATGATGGCGCGAATTCGGGATTGAGAATTTTTGATGTCTCTGCCCCATCCAGTCCGTTAGAATTGGATTCAATCACATTGGCCCAGTTTTTTGGCGGCGTAACCACGCATGAAACCAGAATATTGACAATAGATGGTGATTACGCTTATGTGGCTGTACATCATTACGATAAAGTGCCTTCCACAAATCGCGATGTCATTCATATATGCGATATCAGCGATCCCGCGGATTTGAAACAGGTGTCAGAAATTGAACTGGAATCCGTTACGTTACGGACACCAGTTGTGGAAAATGGAATCCTGTATTACGTTTCGAATCTGCTAATCAATTATAACGAGGCAGATTACCGTTTTGGCACATGGGATGTAAGTAACACCGCTGCACCTCTGGATATTGGAGTGTTTAACTTATGTGATGAGGAAGCGAGTTTTGATGTTGACTCCGGTTACGCATATATCCACTGCACGGATAACCTTCAAGTGTTCGATGTCAGCGATCCTGCAAACCCCGTTTCATACTGCACAATTCCCGTTGGCGCATCAACAGGCGACGGAGTGCATGTTGTTGATAACTACGTATATATCGATTTAGATGGCATCGGGATCAGTTGTTTCCAGCTATGGTAGTTTGAACCGAAGTCGGTGATTAATTCGTACCCGGTACGAATTAAATAATAAATAAAGGAATCACTTGCGCGGTTTTAAAATGCTCTCTAATTTGTCCTGGTAAGATTTAAGCATGGGTTCGAATCTCGCGCCGAAGAGCGGGCGTATGTTAGTGAAAACCATGACCACATCTTTCGTGCTTGGCTTTTCAACATCCCGAACTTCCCGCACCAATTGCAGGAACATTATCGCAACGGCAAACCTCAGGATTCCACCCACCAAAAACACGAATTGGATTTCAGTGAAAAACTCGAATCTAAACCCGCCAAATCCTATTCCTGCCGGAGCATGTTGTGTCAGGAACGCGCCGAATAACGAACCTGCAAACATACCGATGCTGTTGAAGAAAAAGTGATAGGCGGAGCATCTGGCGCGTTTTTCACTGGAAACAGCGTCGAAAATAAAATTCCCCGAACTAAGCATCCATCCCGACCACGCGACTCCACCCAGGATTGCGATAAATATCACCTGCTCAAAAGAGTGAACGAATATCCACAGAATTGGCAGAACAGGCAGCAGGAATCCGGTGACTTTCAGGACATGCCGATTCCCGAATTTATCCGCGAACGCTCCCCACTGGCGCATCATTACATACTGCACAACAATAATTATTCCCATCGATATTGTATACTGGAAGTAGGAAAGCCCGACATGCCTCAAAAGGTAAATCGCGAAGAACGGCCCCGACACCATGACCGAGAAACTCATCGAGGCTATCATGAAACTGAATTTCGCGAAATTCGATTGCTTTGCTCGTGATACAAATTCCCGGAAACTGAAATACGCTCCCGAGATTTTCTCGTATGGAACATCGTAATGCTGATGGAGGAAGATTACGGACACGACCCGACTGAGCATGGCAGCCAGCATGATGATTGTAAATCCTCTTAGTGGTATGTTGATGTTGTCAAAATACTGAAGAGTTGATCCCGATGCCGTAAGAGCGCAGAACAAAACTATCAGGCAGAGTCCGTTACGCGCACCGAAATACCGTCCGCGATCAATTCCCTGTGTGATGTCCCCCATAAGGCTGTTCCATGCGGGACTTGCGACTCCATTTGATGCAAAATATATTGACGCTGCGACCATCAGGTTCAACGGTGTTTGCTTGTTAAATAACAGCAGAAGGAAAACCACACCTAGCATCAGAGCCTGAACGCTCGCACCCGTGACAATGATTCGACGTCGCAGCCTGACATTTTCGATTATATAAATCGCGAGAAACTGGATAAAAGCGACACACAGATGAGGTATCCCCGCAAACACGCCAACCTGCATATTCGTAGCGCCGATAGCCTCCAATAGGGGAATGAAATAGCTCTCTCCCGCTCCCGCCATGCCTGAATAGAAGCAGCCATCCCAGACCGACGCCCTCAGGCTTTTATTCCGCTCAGTTTCAGGCAGCAACAAACTGCGGTCGTCCAGTGTATGTTCGGTAACTTTATCAGCCATGTCCGTAGTCTTTCTCTCCCTACCCAAACACGCTGATTATTAATGAAGAACACGATTAAAGCAAGAGATGCTGAGTAACATTTTTTACAGTCGAAATGCAATCAGATTGAGTGAAATAGCAGGAGTTTGGCGTAATCACCCACAAATCACAAAAAGACGTGATGTGTGGGCGGCATCCGGGGTTAACATCAGACGGAAGCAGTAATAAGAACCTCACCCCTGGCCCCTCTCCTGCATCAGGAGAGGGGAGCAAGAGTAACGTATTCCGGTTTTCTCTCTACATGTGTTCTATCCAAGGACATGATGGAGAGGGGGCTGGGGGGTGAGGTCGATTTTCAAAAAGCTAATCTTTCTTTATCACTTTGATTTATCCGCGACTTCATCATATACTTTGGGATTCGTTTTATCGCATTAAGTTGATGCGTGCGAATCGTTCAATGATGAAAAAGCAGCTTCTTATAATACTGGTGATTAACGCTATCGCTCTTGCGGTGTTGGGGAATCATGGGCCCACGACAACGCGCGAGGCGCTTGGGCTTTTCGCGATGGCGAATATCGCTGACAGCCAGAGCGTGGTTCTGCCGTCGGCGTTTGGGCAATATAAGGAAGCTGTAAAAATCGGTGAGGACAAATATCTCGCGCCGCAGCCTTTATGGCATCAGATTGGCGGTTCGATTTCCTACAAAATCGCGAAAGTGTTTTTCGGCGTTGAGCATGACTGGGATGGCCTTCGGCGATTCTACAGGATTGCATCGTATCTGGGCAACCTGATAGCATCGACGATTTTAATAATACTGTTTGCGAGAGCGCTGGAGGTAAAGGGTGTCAGAGGAAAGGAGATTCTTCTGATGCTTGTTCCGCTGGCATTTTTCAGCCTTGTATTTACCGCCGGGATGGTTTTGCAGGTTCATCTTTTTGTCGCGGCGCTTTGTTTTTGGGCGCTTCATGAAATCAACACCGGAGTTTACAGGATTAATCGCGATTTGCCGTCCTGGAAATCGTTCATTTTAGCCGGAGTTCTTCTGGCGTTTGCCGGATGCCTGTCTATTCCCGCAATAGGTGTCGGGGTTGGCTTTCTTGCGATGTTTATCACGCAGAAAGATAAACGATTCTCCCGCGCGGTTATGAATATGATAATTGGAGCGTTGATTCCGATTTTTCTCACGGTGATTGTGATCGCGATTTTCTCCAAACAGGTTGGAGGATTTATCCCGCCCTGGCCTGAGGCGGTGGTGAGGGGCGATGACAGTCCGGGTGTGGTTATCAGATACTTCTTCCATTCAACAATTGGATTCAACGGTTTCTTTCTATATTGCCCGTTGGCGCTGATTGGAGTCCTGTCGCTTGTGAAGAGATTGAATCATTTCCAGAAGCTGGCTGAAAAGAAAAAGAAACTCGATCACTACGCGCGCGGGCAGTCATTGATAGCGATGTCGGTTTACTGGGGCGGAATTCTCAGCCTTGTCCTGTTCTGGCTCGCAGCGCTGATGAACGGCATTCCGCCAAATTTTACACCGGAGCATCTCCAGATGGCGTCGATTAAAATCGGCGGTAGTTCAATCGCGCTGGAATCAAACTTGCGCACCTACGGCACCATGCAGCTTCTGTTTCTCCTTCCGCTTCTGCATCATTTCAACCTGCACATTTTCAAGGAGCGGCCATTTGTCAAATTCAAGGCGTTCTATCACGAGACTGTGAGGATTGGCGCGCTTGTCGCTCTTGTCGGGCTGGCATCGCCATCGGGAGGGTACCTGGTGCCGTTTATCTGGTCGCTGAACCAGATTGCGCTGTCGGTGACGTCGTATTTTCCGATGGGTACGTTGTTGTGGTGATGAGCGATAAAGATAGATAGTATGAATGATTACAATAAACACGGAGGTAATTCATAATGGCGCTTTGGATGGTTCGTGCTGGTAAATATGGATTCCATGAAGAATTGCTGTTAGAACAGGGCATAATCGCAACGGGAATGGCGGGATTACCTGATCTTTCAAGTATTAAATCAAGAGATGAAATCAAAGAAATCCTATCAGGGATTAATCCTGAAGACAGCATACATAAAATAGCTAATTATGCAGGTCAAATTTGGTCATTTAAAGAAAAAATCAAAATAGGCGATCTCGTCAAGTTACCGCAAAAAAAACAGGCAGTTTTTGCTATTGGCAGGATAACAGGTGAATATTGCTATCAAGAGGATCTTCCAGTAGATATAAGACATACACGAACTGTTGGATGGATAAAAAAGGATATTCCGCGAGATGCTCTTGGGGCGGATTTGACCTCTTTTTGGGGTGCATTTATGACAGGTGAGCTTAAACGCAACAATGCAGAAGAGAGAATACTGGCAGTTCTCGATGGAAATCCTGATCCTTATCTTGATTCGGATATTAGCAAAGAACTGGAAGGTGATGTAGTTGTAGATGAATGGACACCACCACTTGATCTTGAACAGTATTCGATGGATCAAATTCGGTCATATATTGGAAAGAGATTCAAAGGGCATGAGCTGTCACGCTTAATTACAGAATTGTTAAAGGCGCAAGGATATCAAACACGAATGTCTCCCCCTGGTCCCGATGGTGGAGTGGATATATTAGCCGGAAGGGGTCCGATGGGTTTTGACAATCCCAAATTATGTGTTCAAGTGAAATCAGGGGTGGACTCGGTAAATATAAATCCGATACGAGAACTTCAGGGCATTATGAAAAATTTCGGTGCGGAACAGGGATTGTTTGTTTCATGGAGTGGATTTAAAAGCTCAGTCTATCGTGAAGCGAATTCACTGTTTTTTGAGATACGTCTTTGGGATGCGGATGATGTTGTTCAGTCTTTAATGAAAAATTTTGATAATTTGCCAGAGGATATTCAGGCAGAGATACCACTGAAACGAATATGGACTCTTGTGATGGATGAATAGAAAGAACCGCTGATTTGCCACGCTGGCTCAGCGGTCAAAGCCTTTGTAGGTTCTACTATCCTACTGTAGAGAATCACTTATATTATCCTTTACAACGTGAATAATATCAACCCTAATATGAAAACGCTGATTATCATACCGACATACAAGGAAAAAGAAAACGTGCCGAATCTCGTTCCGCGAGTGCTCGAACAGGATGACGGTGTCGAAATCCTTTTCATTGATGACAACTCCCCCGACGGCACAGGTGAAATCATAGATGGAATCTGCGCTGAAAATCCGAGAGTGCATGTAATTCACCGCGAGGGGAAAATGGGGCTGGGGACAGCGTATGTTACCGGATTCAAATGGGCGCTTGAAAGGGATTATGACCGCGTTTTTGAAATGGATGCCGATTTCTCGCATGACCCGAATGACATTCCTCGTCTAATCGCGGCAAGCAACGAATATGATTTGGTAATCGGTTCGAGGTTTGTGGGCGGAATCCGTATCATGAACTGGCCGTTCAAGCGATTGCTTCTTTCGATGATGGCTATGGTTTATGTCAAGTGGATTACGGGGCTTAAACTTGAGGACCCCACAAGCGGATTCAAATGCTACAATCGCAGAGTGCTTGAGGGGCTTGACCTGGATAGAATTCGATCCAACGGATATTCGTTCCAGATTGAAACCAACTACAAATCGAAACTGGCAGGATTCACAACCATAGAGGTTCCAATCGTTTTCACGGAACGCGCGGATGGCGTTTCGAAGATGAATAAGAAGATTGTTTTCGAGGCGATCTGGATAGTGTATAAGTTAAGAGTATATGGAATCCTGCGATATGTGCTCAGACGAAAAAACAAGCCGTGATGCAAATTGCCATATTGGATGAAACAGCCTGTCTTTAAGCGGTATTTAAGCTGCGCAATTTTTTGCCAATTTTCAAATAATGATGAAAATTGCATCATAAAATCGAAATCTCGTTTTATTTATTCTGGCTTGTCATTTCGGAATCCATCAGAAACCTATTAAATTAAATCAGATTATAGTACGATTTAATGTTTAACAGGAGTATTTCAGAAAAAGTAATGTCGTATTGGGCATTTCAGGGAATTATTTTCATTTTGGGCGGATACTGGCATTGAAATTGTTATTACATAAAGCGTCGTTATCCCTGGAATGCCCCCTTTCCTCATTTAGAAGGCCTGGGAAAGGGGGATTTGAAAAATAGCATTAACTTATATATAATGAATGGTATAATTTAAGGAAGTTGGGAGTTTTATTTAAGCAAAGGGGAGAGGAGTTAAATGTCAGATAGTGTTTTGAAACTGACGCGGGTACCATCAGGGGTGCGCGTTAGTTTGTGTGCATTTTTGACGGTGGCATGATAGTTGCCCTTTAGTTGCATGGGGGAAACATTATTGACGATGTAACAACATGGAGGTTCATTAATTAACGTGGAGGTTAATTAATATAATGAAAGTCTTTTTTGGATTCAAATTGATTTCTCGGGATGAACTAGGCGCATCGCTTATAGCCGCCGCGATTATTTCCTTCTTCGTGGCGCTTGTCGCTCTGACAACGCTGGCATTGACAAAAGCTCAAATCGAGTCTGTTGATGATCAAACCAGTGTTCAGCAGGCGAAGCTGGTTGCCGAGGTTGGATTGGAGCATGCTCTTGTGGGTTTGCGCCAGGGTGAGGACGACTATATCCCAAAGGAAACCGAGGGGCTTCGCGATATGACAATGCAGGAATTGTCAGATCATCTGCGCGACCCGGAATCCAACAGAGGGGTTGTTTATGATGAGGACCCCGACAGAACGTATTTTTCCGCCATGGAGAAAACGAATATTGAATCGACACCCTCCCTAACCTTCGAGACCATTTCCGGTGACAGTGCAAAGATAAATCTTACATTTGTTGATGACACAACTGTTGTTCGCGACATGAAAGAGTATGATTACCAAAAACGTGTCGATAAAAACGAAAACTATATTGTCTCACTTGGCGAGTCACGCCGCAGCGATTCAGATGCGCGAAGTGCAATCAGCGCTAAATCATTTGAGGAATCGTCCACAATACTGGAACGGCGTGAGGTTCAGACTCAGGTTTTTAATGAGAATCATCTTGAACCGCCGTATATCGAATCTGAACATGATTCCTATGACATCAGCAACAACAGAAGCTGGGTTGTTTCATATTCGAATGACCCATCCAATCAATATCGTGGAATAACTGAAATCAACCTGATAATTGACCAGGCGAGTCTTGGGCTTGGCTCCGTTGGCGATACACTTTCCTTCAGTGCGTGGAATGAGGCGACATTATCATTTGACCCGCCGTTTGATATTCTGGCGGGACCGATTGCTGAGAATTCGACAACATATATGTCCGCTTCACCGATTCCGACCAAGGCGATTAAAATCACGATGCTTACGGATACGACTGATGATACGGCAAACGCCGCTGCCAACTATGGATTCAAAGTAACCGGAATTGAGTACCATTATGACAGCGATGCTATCGATGCTTGTTATGAAACGCCTCATCCTTATTCTGAACTTGAAAACAACCTTTCATTCACTACCGAACCTGATTTAACACAGGTAATCTATTCACCTTACGCTTTGCCTACATGGCGTGTAAACCCCATTGAGAAACCGGGGGATGGCATTGTTCTGCCCTGGGACAAGGGTGCGTCTGCCAGCGAGTTACCTGAAGATGAAGGCAGCGGTTATTCAAGCGATAGTTTATATGAAAAGATCCGTCTTAAAAATGTAGGCGGTAATGAATATCAGGTTATGCGCATTCATTTTGACAGTGAGTTCTATATTGAAAATGGCGATGTACTGGATGTTTACAATGGTAATACGGGAATGTTGATTGCATCCTATACCGGCGCTGCCGGCGCGAATGTATACACGCCGTACGCTTTCCGTTCGAATCCCGATTTCCCGCTTGCTCTGGTTCTTATCCTGCGACGCGATGGCAACAATGATGAGCTTCCGGACCCGTATGGATATAAAGTTGACGCTCTTGAATACAGTGATGAGAATGGCAACAGGGCTGTAATATATAATCCTGTGCAGGGAACAGCTCATGCCGAAAATATTGGATACAACAACGGCATGGCTGGAGCGATGAGGACTAATTTTGTATTCAAACCTGGCCCGCCTGAACTGGGTGGTACAGTTACAAACTGGAAAGTTGTATTCGACTGGGACGCGGATCTTCTGAATCTCGCGTCTGATTCGGACCGAATAATTCTCAGAAGGTCAGCTATTTTAAACCCAATGGTTAATGATCTGTATTTCGTTACACCGGACGGCACTTATGGAGCCAATATTGGTGTTGTTCCAGGTTATGCCAACATCAACGAATTGCGCCATTTTACAGTTGATATGGGTACAAGGCTCTGGCTTGAGATAATCACTGAATTCGATACTGAGAATTCATTTACTATGGATGTATCGAACCATGGATGGAGCATATCTCGCCTGGAGGTCGCTTACAACAACGCCATAGCCGTTGATAATACCGCGCCCAAACTGAGATCCTCGCCGGTTACGCTCAAGTCAGCGGAAACTACTGACGCCGCGCTTATGAATCTTGAGTATCCATCATATGGAAGTGAAACTGATAATCGTGCTGAATGGTGGGTAAATTCAAAGGACCAGAAACAAATCCTTCTGCATTTTGACCTTGAGAGTTTCCGTCTTGAAGAGAATGACGCCATTCACATTTACAATGAAAATGGCCACTTGATGAAGATCATTCATCCGGCAGGATATGATGATAGTGGATTTACCCATGGAGGAATATACGATCCGGGCAATGGTGACTCGGGCGGCGGTGGAACAATTGAATTTGAATTCCCGCCCAATCCGCCTGAAGAATTAATCGAATCGCACGGCTGGGTTATCGTTACATCCGATTCAGCTCAGATTGTTCTTTTTGGTGACGGCTTATCGAATATAGGATATTCCGGGTTCGACATCGACCGTATTGCATATTGGAGTCCTGTAGTAAATATTCGCAACATCATGACTGAATTCAGTTCAGATGATACGGATGAATATTCGTTTAAAGTTACTGATCCGGTCGATAAATTCCGTCAGTATTAATTCCATCCGGGATAATGGCGTTGTAACAACTAACGCCAAGCGGGAGTAGACAGATAATGAGAGCATTAAGAAGTAAAATATCTGGAATAATCTCCTCTGATGCTGGTTTTACGCTTCTTGAAGTTGCGTTTGCCGGTGCGATAATGGTTATTGTTGGACTCGCTTATCTTGGAACCATCTCTCAGAGCATTTCAATCGCACAGCTTTACACTGACCAGAACCAGGCAAATATACTAATTGAACACGAGATAGAAGTTCTTAGAAATACGAAATTCGATACGATTCCCTTTAAGCAAACATCAGAACCGGATAAGCTCGAAGAAGTTCCGGATTATTACAACAATATTGCAATCGCTAATCTTGAGCCACTGGAACCGGGCTTTGTCGGGTCCAGCGGTGACCAGCTCGATTGCGATGATTTCAACGGATTCGATGGTGTTCGAGCCAGCGATGAAAATAGCAAACGATGGATTGCTGTTGATAATGGGCCTCTTGTTACGGCAGGCAGTTTTGTGCCCAGAACTGATGAACCAATTATCATCGATAACCCGGATGACCCAACTGACCCAGTCATTATCAATCCACATGACTATCGGTTTCCCATGGAGATTAACAGCGAAAGCCAATACGTTTATGTTGCTTTCCAGAAGATGCAGAAATTTCACAGGATTATTTACGATAACCGGTTTAATGTTCGAGGAGACGATACACTTCCCAATACTGATATTGATTACCGATGCCAGCGAAACAGCGTTTGGCAGAGGGATTACCAGATATTCATTTCAGCCGACAGGGAAATAACGCCCGGTCTGCCATTCAGGCCTGATTACAATTCAACTGAGATAATCCGTGAAGAAACGGAACTGGGGTATGGCTCAACGGGATTAATTGAGGTTTATAATAACTTTGAAGAACCGCTTGAAGCTACCGTTCTCGGTGTGGCGAATATATCTGTGGAAACGGATTTTGATCCCACATACCATTACCCTTATGTAACCGAGCTTGAAGCGTATGGTTACAAACTGGCAACATCTTATGAAGAACGGTATGTGTTCGAAAATGGCGATGTTCATGTAGGCAACTACATAATGTTCATGCCCAAATATCTTGATTCCGATTTTGACCTTTTCAGGCGGATTTATCTGGTTGAGGGTGAAACTGATTTCCCGCCTGCACTGCAGAAACAACCTCTGTACAAGATTCAGATGAAGATTTACCTGCATGACGATTCACGCAACACGGATAGTTTTGTGAAGGAATTCTGGTGGCAGGAGGACGATAAGGAAATCATGGAATTTACCATGACCCTGGCAAGGAAAGTTACTCCTGTTCTGGATAACCTTCCGGGCCTGCAGGATTTGCCAAGGCACACCTACTATTACAACGATGAAGATGCCGAGTTTTCCTATACGATTCCGGGTGCGAATCGAATAAGGGCGCATTTTGGCACATTTGAACTGCAGAATTATCCGGATACTGATTACATAGAGTTTTATGACAAGGCGGGCAATCAGTACGGCGACCGGTATTTTGGGACCATGATAACGTCATTCAGCCTTGGAGCATACAGCCCGTGGGTTGATGGTGACACAATTCAAATTCAATTCACATCCAATGAATATGCGTCCAGTATTCCGAACGCGAATTTAGATGGATTTGAAGTTGACTTTGTTGAAATTGATTAATATATGATACGTTGGAGATTTGAGTTTTAATCGGATTTATGAGATTATTAGAGGTTATTGTAAAGTGTTAACCTTATTTAATAATGGGGAATAAGCAGATAAATGAAACTCGGAGGTTCGTGAAGAAAAGGCAAGTTTAAAGTGGCAAGAACGAAATATCGAAATATCCTGACTCCATTCCTCAATGAGGATGGGTTTACCTTGCTTGAGGCGGTAATCGCATCCGCGATAACGGCTGGAACGCTGGTTATTGTCCTGCTGTTCAGCATGCGCTCATTTGAGATTACGAGCGAGATAAATACTGTGAACGATATCAACCATTCGTTCAGGCGCACCCAGAGAGCTTTTGTGCGTGATGTTCAAATGGCGCAGTATTTCTTTTTTGGCGCTGATGTGGATAATAACAACATTCAGATTCCAAATGAGTTCATTGACAGAAGAGTTATGACAGTTGGCCGTGAGAACGAAGATGGTGAGATGGTATGGTCGCGGTACGCGGTAAAAATCGGCATCGAGACAACAGTTCATTACCTGCTTGTTACTACAAACGAACTGGAGGGCGGTGAACTTTTCGAGACGAATATCATTGCTTCAAATGTGCAGGACATGTATTTCGTTTACTATGACGAGGATGATATAGAAACAACAAAGGCAGAGGATGTTGGTCGAATTGAAATGACACTTATTCTCGAAGAGAATGATGTTACAGACAAGATGTATTTCTCTTCGACTCTCAGGGGAGAGAATCTTGGAGTCGCCCTTCCTGATGAGAATATTGAAGTTCATCAGGATGCGAATTTTGTGAAATAAAACAGCGAATTATGAGCTTTTTAGAAAAACATACAAATCACCTTTTGGGCAATGCCTGCGATGACAGCGGTTATACGCTAATCGAAATGCTGTTCGTTTGCATGATTCTTGTAACAATCGCGATGATGGGCATGGGAGCGTACAGCAAGCAGAGGAAATTCGGGATTGAGACTGTTTGCGTTACAAAACTCAAACAGATTGCGCAGTATCAGGAATCATACAGAGACCTTGGCGACCCGGCGTTGAATCCTGATGCGTCATACGGAACGTTTTTCAATTTGCAGAATGCAGGCTTCATTCCATCGACCTACATGTCGGCTGACTCTGAAGCTCACGATGTTGAAGCGTTTATTCCATATTACCAGATAGAGATAGTTCGATCGCCGACAGGACTGACTGAAGAGCCTGATAGAAATCAATATATGGTTTTTGCTTCACCGGTAGGGTCACCATACGAGAAGCAACGGATTTTCATGATGCAGGAAGATGGTGAGGTTTATTTCTTTTCAAACAATACTGACGGTAAACGTATCGTCTGGGAATAATGTGCATATTACTGTCAGCGGTTTCCGCGGGACAGGAGCCTAATATGAAGTTCACAGAAACAAGAGACATATTGAAAGTACATGATGACAATGGATATACAATCCTTGAGGTTATCATTGTGGCGATGATAATCGGCATATTGATTACCATCGGCACAGCGCATTACCTCGAAGTCAGACGGCTGGCATCGGAGCATCTGTGCGCCACAAGGCTTGCGAATATCGATGCGTATCAAAGAATGTATTATCGCCAGTATGCGACATACGCCACATTTCTGGAACTTAAGAATGAGGGATTCATTGATGCGGCATATACAGCGCATGATGATATTCTGTCCAATGCAATTCCATATATCCCTGAGTATTTCATGACGTTTAATATTTCAAGTGATACATACCAGGTGTCGGCACTGCCGGTGCATGGTGATTTTAACGGCGTTTATGTTCGCTGGCGCGCGTCCGGCGGACTTGAAGATAAACGGGGAATGTTTGTTAATCAGGCGGGAGTTGTAAGATATCTCTACAACAACCGTCCAGTGTTTTAGTTTATTTCTGGAGAAAGAGTGTTTAACCATTACGGCATATTTAGCAATTCAGATTTGGAAAGCGGCATGACGCTCGCTGAGATTCTGGTTGTCATTGGGATTATCATGATAATCGGAACACTCGCGCTGCCGAGTATCGTGCAGGTAAAGCGCAGGCATTTCGAGGATATCGCGATGCTTAAGCTTAAGGATGCCGCGAATGCCGAGAAACGTTTCTTCCAGCAGTACAACAGGTTCGGGAAATATCATGAGCTTGTTGATGCCGGATTCCTGCCGCATGGTTACACAACGAGGCTTGAATACTGGGGACCTATTACAGGAATAAGCACAAGACCGTTCATTGAAGCGTACAGTGTTCGATTCCTGGTGCCGGAAAGCGCGAATTCGCTCTATTTTAAAATCGTGGCGTATCCTGTTGATGAGGCGCTTGGGCTCAGGTCATTTAATGTTAATATGTATCTGAACTTCGAGGGCAGGTCGGATTTGATTTACCAGGACCCGCCTTTGAGAAAAGGATTGCTGGATGATGGTTTGCCGATAGGGCGTATTTAATAATTTAATTGAAGAAAGGTCGGAATAAATCAGGAAGAATCGGATGGCTTTGAGAATGAACAGAAACAGGCAGAAAGAATCAGGATTCACGCTAATCGAGGTGCTGGTGGTTGTTGGTATTCTTGGAATCCTCGCGGTTCTGGCGATTCCATCACTGACCGGAACTGAAAGGTCGGCGAGGGAATCAGCGTGTGTCCAGGGTTTGCGCTCACTGGCTGATGCGGAAGAGATTTACTATGTGCATCAGAAGCATTATCCCGGCGGCGAGGATGGCATCCACTGGTTTCGCCTTAGAAGCGTAGATGCCATCGACCCGAAAGTCTATAAGGGCAGCAAGAATGATTCGTTCATTCGGGACTATTCACTGCTATTCTATTCGATTGGTCCCTGGGCGCAGGCGTATTCCGTTGTGGCATACCCGATTAATCCTGAGCTGGGGATGCGCACATTTATTATGAAAGATGACGGTATAATCAGAAACATTGATAACGAGCCTATAAGGGGCTAATTATCACAAGACTGTTGTTTGATAAAAAAATCAAAAAGAGCGGCAGCGCGTTATGACAGAAAACTTTGACAGAAAGAAAGACAAAAACGGATTCACGCTGGTGGAGATACTGGTCGTTGTCGGAATTCTGGGCATAGTCGCGGTACTTGCGATTCCGGCATATTCGAGAGTGCAGAATTCCGCTCTTGAAGCGGGCGCGGTTAAAGGCCTGGAAGCGGTTTATAACGCTTATCAGCTTTACTATCGCGACCATGGATATTATCCACCCGCGCGATCAACATATACAACCGAGTTCTATCATCATGTAAGGATGTATCTTCCCAGAGACCTTACAGATGCTTCTGTCACAGACAGTTTTATAAAAGGCTACGAGTTAAGGGCGCTGACAAGGCCATTCGCTGGCGGCGTGGTTGAGGGTGGACTCATACGGGGTTCGCATTATTTTACAATCATGGCGATTCCGGTAAACACAGGTCGAGGTTTGAGAACGTTCTTTATTGAACCGAACGGGATTGTTACTGACGGCAATACTGAAAACCCGATTTAATGAAATCGGGATGATGAAAATAAATTCGAGGTAGTGGTGCATGAAAAGCTCGAAAAACATATTTGAAAAAAACAGTGGTTTCACGCTGATAGAAATCCTGCTGGTTGTTGCGATAGTCGCGATTCTGGTAACGATGGCGATTCCGCAGATCACCGGAACCCGCCATTCAAGCTATGAACTTAGCGCGATGCGGGCGTTGAAAGCTGTCGGCGCGGCGCAGCAGGCATACCATAACGCATACGGCACTTTCGTACCGTATGAATGGCTGCAGGCGCGAAATTATATCGCGCCGAACTATCTCAAAGGTTCAGTTTCGGACAGGGGCAGGATAGCGAAGCATTATTCAGTCAGGGTAATTATCGATGGCCCTATCACAACACCGCGAGGTGTGAGATATACCGGATTCAGTGTAATAGCTGTCCCAGACAGGGGTTTTGGGTTGAGGTATTTCAGATTGCAGGAGGATGGCGCGATTGAGCAAAGCGCGTCGGGAGCAGGAGGCTGGGAAGTCAGGTAGTTATTTGAAACGGCGGAAATTCGCTTGAGATAAAATATTTCCTGAAGCTCGATCAACTAACAGTGGAGCTGTAATAGAAATGGTGAATCGATTGAAAATAATAAGAAATGATGAGGGTTTCACCCTCCTGGAAATACTTGTCGTGGCATTTATAATCTCAGTTCTGGTCACGATGGGAATAACCAGTTTCATCAAAGCTCGCCAGCGTGGAATAGAAACCGCGGGCATGCACGGGATGCAGGCTCTTGGCGCGGCGATGCAGGCGTATCACAACGACTATGGTCGATTCACAAATTTCTATTCTCTGCAGCCGGCATATATTGAAGCTGGTGTAAGGCTGAGCGACACATATCCGCCAAGGTCAAATCCGTTCATCAGGCACTTTTCGCTCTCATGGACTTTTGCTTCCGCACAACCGCATATATTTAGTATTCATGCGATTGGAATATACGACCACTGGCGAGCTGGAAATGACAGAATTGAGTTGATGCTGACTCATGACGGCGTATTGAAAAAACGTCAGGCGGGTGTGGGTAATTTTGTGCCTGCGAATTGATACTTCGACAAACTCAGTACAATCCTGCGGATTGCAGGCTCAGTACAAACTGACGATTGGAGGTTCACAAGATGAACTTCATACGAAATAAAATAAACGATGACAGCGGTTTTACGCTGATCGAAATGGTGCTTGTGGCGCTGATGGTTCTGATTCTTGCCACGATGGCCATTGCGAGTATGCGTAGGGCGCGCGAGGCGAGTTTCGAAACAGCCGCTCAGAAAGCTCTGAAATCGCTTGCTGAATCGCAGGAAATGTTCTACCAGGACAACTATGATTACGCGGATGATTTCAGCCAGCTTCTTCAGCGATATCTGCCGCGCACATATACTAACGCGGACAGGACGAATGGTTTCATTCGCTCCTACAGCGTTGTGTTCCAGCGAAATGGCACACCTGTCCTTGGGACGACCCGTGTCGCGCAGAACAGTGTCTATCCTAATTACACGATATACGCCGTTCCACTTGCCAGTAATCTCTCGCTGAGAACCTTTTGGATAACGCAGTCAGCGCGTGTTTCCGATTATGTGGCGCTGCCATAACAGAGGACAACCGATGAGATTGAATTTTGAAAATAGATACTTGAACGACGAAAAGGGATTTACCCTTATCGAGGTTCTAACAGTGGCGGCGATGATTGCCATACTCGCGACCGTGGCACTCGCCAGCATGCATAGGAGCAGGGAGGCGGCTTTTGAAGCGCAGGCAATCGGCGCGCTTCGAACGCTGTCAAGCATGGAGTATGTTTATTTCTTCGATAACAGGAAGTTTGCTGACTGGCATCAACTGCAGGCTGTGGGTGATTTGGTCGATTCGGATTATGTCAAAGCGGACGATCTGGATAACGCGTTTGATCATCCTATCGCGATGAAATACTCGCTGCATTTTGTAGTCAACGATAACGGCAGTGATTTTACAATTTACGCTTATCCGCAGTTGACATCGCATTATCACCTGAGAGCTTTCAGTGTTTTTAGTGATGGCGCGATTAATAACGCGGGATTTGGATTGAACCCAACGTCGCCGTAGCGATGTTGAAATAGAAATTATAAATTTGTTTTAACGAAAGAAACTGATTCTTGCTGAAATGAGATTCAGATAACATCGGAGGCAGCGATGATAAAAATGTTTAATAATCTTCTCCACAGGAATGACCGGGGATTTACACTACTGGAACTTCTGGTGGTCAGTTCGATTATCGGAATTCTAGCGGCGATAGCCATCCCATCGCTTGGCGGGTCGCGTCGAAGCGCGTTGCAGGCGTCGTGTGTCAAGGGATTGAAATCAATTTGCGACAGTGAGGAGATGTTCTATCGCCTGAACGGCCGCTATACGGATAATTGGAGCGAGCTGGATGACTTTCTGCCAAGCGCGTATTCAAGCTACGCGATGAAGCATTATTTCATTGAGTCATACAGCCTGCAATTTTTAAGTGATCCATCTCGTCAAACTTTTACCGTTTATGCATGGCCTTACTATGGCAGGATGCGGCTTGGCACTTTCAAGATAAACGATGAGGGTGTTGTTACGACAGAGACCAACAGGCCGGTTTAATAGTGTTTCAGTATTTTGCTTTTTGGAAACTCATGTTGAAGAACATTTTTTTACATAATGAATCCGGCCATACATTGGTTGAAATCCTTGCTGTTTGCGGCATAATCACGATACTCGCGACCATTCCGGTAACGTATATGCGTGAGGCGAAGATCCGTGCGAATGAAACAGCCGCTCTGGGCGCGCTTAATCAAATGGCAGCCGCGTACGAGATGTACCGCGTGGTTGGCGACCGCCAGCGCTTCTATCCGCATTTCTATTCACATGGTTTAATCACTGATACGATTACTTTTCACAGCCCTGAGGAAATTTGGGATGAGCTAATCAGGCAGGGGCTTTTGCCGCACAAGTACGCGGCTCATAATCACAATACGCCGAACCTGCTGGCGCCCGGTTATTCGCTTTCAATCTACCCGATAAATTATGACGTAGTGGATAATTACAGCATTAATCCGTGGGATAGTTATGCCTTCGCGCTGATTCCTTTTGCCGGAAGCCGTCAGCCCAGAACAATGGCGCTTATTCATGGTGGGTATTTCGATCATTATTTTACAAACGCCCGCGCGTACAAAACAACAGCGATATCGGCGGATATTTCAGACGCGCGAATATTCACTTTCAAGGACCCTGAGCCTGATTAGAAACAGGATTAAATCAGGTAATATGCGAGTTTTGCTTTTGAAATTTGAAAATAGAAAATCGATATCTAACAACGACAAGGGGTACACTTTGCTTGAGCTTCTTATCGTTTGCACTATCATTGGCATATTGGCAACGATGTCGGTTTCGCTTGTAAGTCGCGCGCGAGTGAATGCTCGAGAGACCGCGGCAATTGTCACACTGAATTCATTTGCGGGCGCCTGGGAATCATATTGGGCACGACACGGCACGTATCCTCACTGGGGCGACGGCATGGAATATTCCGATCCGGAACAGCTGTTCAGATCGCTAACTCGTGAGGGATATCTGCCATCATCCTACAGCCAGGTGCCGTATTATGAAATTGACAGCCAGTTTTATCTCATCACCGATGACTATGCTCTTGAGATTTTCCCGTTCTCAGACGGTTACGGAACCCGTGCGCCGTCTAATTACTATTGGCTGCTTTTTCATCCTTTGGGATTTCAAAAACAACAGGGATATCTTGGGATAGGAACTGATCCGAGTTGCGGCAAAGCAGCGGTTAGGGCGCGTTCGGGCGATTCAAGAGGCGACATTGACCAGTTTACGATTTATAGCCTTCGCCACAAAAGCAATAATTGATGCTGTAATATAAAGCGATTTAAAGGTAATTCAAAATAAGTTAATTATTACCGATAGAATTTAATGAATACGTTTGATGGATTCAGTAATGAGTTATTTTTTTCTTAATTAATTTCGATTAAATTTGATTAATTTACATGAGGCATTTTTCTGATTAAAGATTTGAGTATTGCATGTTTTTGGTTTGTTTGTGTTTTATTATGAGGCGTTTTTAGCAATTTCTGATGGTCAGACAGTGTTGAGCATGCTGGAAAATGTGGCATTTTAACAGGTCTGTTTTCTTGACAATGAACAGGGTTTTAAGTACAGTTTTGGTTTAAGTACTTTATGTGTATTCCTTTGAAATACTGGAGGTTTATGTGGCTTTACCGTTTTTAAACACCACCCCCAAGAAAGCTCTGGGCTTGCATTTTGGCGCCAGTCAAATCAGAGTGGTGGAGATTGAACGGGGCAAGACTGATTTGATGCTGACGAATATCGGCTGGATTGAAACACCGTCAGAAGCCTATGTGGGCAGCCACCTGGAAAACCCCAGTATAATCGCCGGCGCGGTTTCCCGTCTGCTTGCATCGCGAAACATTCGAACGAAACGAGTGCTGGCGACAATTGACGCCAACGATACTATCGCGCGAACGATATTGCTTCCATCCATGGCGAAGAAAGATCTTCGAAAAGCGATTATCTTCGAGATGGAAGCTTCTCTGCCATCAACTGGTGAAGAGAATATTCTCGATTACCAGGTTCTCCGGGTTTTTGAAAATCCAGAGGATAACTCCGAGCAGGTGTCAGTGTTGATTCTCTCGACCCAAAGGCAGAATACTGTCGCCGTGGCCGAGGCAATGACACAAGCTGATTTGAAGCCAGTCGCAATTGACCTTACTCCGGTCGCCTCTTTCCGCGCTGAGAAACGAAGTGACACATATCTGGAAAATGGAGAGGACCTAATAATAATCACGATAAATGACCGATGTACGGACCTCACGATTATCAACCAGGGTAACGTGAGATTTGTGCGTTCACTGCCGATAGGTTCCGCGAATATTCTAGATGCCATTGGTGAAAAACCGTTGTTCAACGATGTGGTTGACCGACTGAAAAAGGAACAGGAAAAAGAACCTGAATCGGCTGACAAGCCTGAGGATGAAGTGCAAGCGTTTGACCCGTTCGGCGGTTCAGATGCTCAATCACCATTTGCAGGCAGCGCCGGCCAACCCATGATGATGGATCAAGATGAAAAGTCGGGAATCAGCCGTATTGAAAGCCTGATTACTGAACTTGCCGATGAAACTCTGAATACAATGCGGTACGGGCAGTCTATTGGAAAGGAACAGGCCGATGTCAAGTACGCAATGATAAACGGTTATTTCCCATACAAGGAAGAGTTTATTTCAAGTTTAAAGGAAAAGCTTGGCCAGGATGTTTTCCCGGGAGATCCATTCTCATCTCTTGATTTGACCAGCCCTGGACTGGAGGAAGATTTGATAGACAGATTTGCTCCGAACTTTTCTACGGCATGCGGACTTGCGCTGAGGGGGGTGGGTGAGTATGAATGATGATTATCTCATTAATTTACTCCCGTCAGAATATTTACCCAAGCCGGAATTCAAGGGATTCCCTCTTTTCGTAATTGCTGTTCTTGTGTTTGTTGGCGTGTTTGTTTTTTTGGATAACACAAGAATAACAGGTAAAATTAATACACTTGAGGAATTGAATAAAAATCAAACAGCGTTGGTTAACAGGCGAACTCCGATGGCGATGGAGGCTCTGGACGTTCAGGCGCGAAGTAGAATGCTTTATGCCTATGGTGTTTCAATTTGGTCGATGCTGCATCAGACTCCTCCCTGGATTGAGGTCTATAATGAGATTGAGGAGAGTATTCCAAAGGGAATGTGGATCGAGAGCCTGACACTTATTGGTGGCGGCGAAAAGAAATGGCCCAGCTTTACCATGGTTGGTGTTGTTGCGGGAAAACGGTCGGAGACGGTATTGGATTTTTATGCATTAATGTTGGACCCGGATAGCAAGTTTGAAAAAGTTAAGATATCCGGTTATACCTTTATCAAGCATGACAGGCAGGATGCGGTCATGTTTAACATGAGGTTCTCAATAAAGAAATCCGGGTTTGAGGGTTTTTAAAGCAAGGAGCATTGGACTATGCTGAAGATTTACCTACAGATATTCGGCACGCTGGCATTGGGTTTGATAATTCTGTTGAACTATAACGTCTTCATGAAAAAACCCAACATAGAGAAGATAGAGGAACTGCAAAAAGAGATGAAAACTCTTGAGGTAACAGCGCAGACGCTTGACAAGGTACTGAATCATCGCCCTCATTTTGGCACGCTTGAGAATCTTCAATCGCAGGATCTCGATGATGTTCGGGTGTTTTATGGGGACACTTTTAGTGAACCTGAGTTCATGAAAAAACTGCAAAAGCTGATTGACCTTTCAGGATGCGTAACCAACGGAGTTATTGTTGGGAATATAAAAAGAACGCCGAATCCGTTGGCATATGAGCTTTTTAAAACCAAACCAAAGGAAAACCTGGAAAAGAGCATTAACTCGTTTGTTTCCACCATGGATGAATATACCAGTAAAGCCTCAAAGTGGCAGTCGATTGTTGGTGATAACAGCGATTATTCAAAAAGATTAGTGTTTTACCATTCGATTTCGCAAGGAAAGAAATTTCCATCTTCGATGATGAAGGGTTTGGAGATACACAGGTTTAAACTGAATCTTAAGGGCAATTACACAAGCTGCAAGAAGTTCCTGTATCTTATCAGCAGGAACAGGCCATTTACGGAAGCCATTGTCCATTCATTTGTACCTATAAATGACAAGCAGGGCATTGAAAAAACGTTTGCCTGCCATGTGACAATTCTTTCCTACAGGGACAGGAATGAGAAGATGCGCCCAATAGAGAAAGTGGGGGATGTTCAGGTTTAACGGCACCAGGGGTGAAGTTAACCTAACAGAATTATCAGAGGTAAAGAGATGAAGAAAAAAAATGCAAAAAGAACAGACAAGTGGACTATGTTGCTCATAGTTGCTGGAATCATTCTTGGGATAAATCTTCTCGTGGCGGTATTAAGCCCTGACTGGACGAATACAGTGCAGGAAAACGCTGTAAGCAGGCTGAATTCATATTTCAACAGCAAAGTTGTTTTAAGCGAAAGTGATACGCACGTGATTACCGCCGGGCAGGGTGGAGTCAACGTTCAAAGAGCCAGAGATAATGCTGAGAGAGCAAGGAGTGATGTCGAGGGTGGAGGTTCTCTGAGTTCAGGAACTACAGAAAGCGCGGAAACGCAATCTCCAGCTGCGTCCGGCGAAAAACCGCCACCAGCACCTCCCGCTGACCCGGCTGATAAAAAAAGTGACAAGGATAAGGCGGTAATCGATCCGGAAGTGCTGAAAAATGCTCTCATATATTTCCAGGATGCACTTTCTGACAGAGATGTTATCTGGGAAGGGCAAAGTGAGCCGGACAGGCCTTTTATCTCAAAATCATTCAGAGACAATCCGTTCGACAAGGTAGAAGACATCGATCCGATAAACGTCCTTATGCTTAAATCAATTCCTGAACCACCATTCTATCCTCCACCGGATTCAGGAGGCCCGTCAATAACCGCGGATGAACTTAAGGCATATCTTGGAACAGTCAGCCTTCAGGGTGTTGTTGTTGTCGAGGATCGGTTTTACGCGGTTATAAAAGTCGGCTCAAAACAATACACAATGGGTGTGGGTGATGAGTTCAAGGACAAGTTTGTTCTAACTGTGACTGATATAAGCTTTGAAAACGTTGTACTCGCAGATGAATATGGCAACCGGGGCCTGATTGGTTTCAATTACGCATCTAAATTTGAGGCGCAATCCATTGATGATGTGCTGTATTTGTCGTACTATAGCGCGAAATGATATTCTCCGGTTTGATTACTGGTGGATATGAATATAGGAAAAATGGTATAATCCGTTGTTTTACGAGCGGTAAAATTGGTTTTAAATTTGTGCTTTAACTGATATAATCGGCAACGTGACGGGAGGTTTCGAATCAGGTTTTCAGAGCGCCCGTCAGCGTCTTTTTATGAGGAGATTGATAGTATATTTGCTTTTACTTTTTAGTTGTATTAAATGGATTTAAATCGGATTGAATTCTTACACAAGGCGAAATATGAAAATGATACAAATGCTGGGCAGTTTACATAAAGCGATGTTGGGATATAAGCATATCAGTAATCGAAACAACAAAAGCCGAGGAGTTTACCACTCGATGAGCCTTCCGAACGATAGAAGGATAAAAGCAGTACGAAACTTAACCGGATTGTGCATACTTTTCGTGGTTCTAAGTTTCACACAGGCCTCACGGGCAAATGCCATGGCCTCCACCACTCTGGATGATATCCGCTTTACCACATGCGGAGAGGGGTGTATCCAGGTGATTGTCCGCGGGTCCGGTGAACTGGATCCCGGACAGGCAACCTATTTCGCGAATCCAGCGAGACTTGTCTATGATTTCAAGGATACTCTCCTTGGATATAACGATGGTCGCGCGCGCAAATTCCCGATCGAGGTTGGTGACCTGAACGCAATTGGGATTTCCCAATACCAGCGGAATCCGGATGTGGTCCGGTTTATTCTGTACTTCAAAAGCGGTAATGAGAAAAGCCTGCGTAACACAATTCTGGCATCGAAAGATGACGGCAAATTGGTTATGACATATTCTCTCGATGGCACCATGCCGGGAATCGAAAAGATTCCGATTGACACTAATGGTTTCATCGACAAGCTTCTTCATCAGAGGATGGGTTCCGAAAGAGACCGTTTTGACCTTCACGGCAGTGTTGCTTTTGAGGATCCCGTAGTACGGTTTGTTAAAGGCGGATTGATTATTAACTTGAAGGGTGTTCAATTCAAGGTGCCGGCGGAATCAGGCAATAATATGCAGGTGCCTGTCACTGGCGCGTTAATTGATGAAATTCAGGTTGTGAATCAACCTGATGGCGCAACTTTATTCCTTCGAACCAAGGATTCCGCAAGGACATACCTGCTTGATTATAAGATTGATCGCGATGACAACATGTCATTGGGATTTGAAGTGCATCGATCATATCAGTCAGATTCGGGCGAGGAACTGGCTATACCGAAACCCAAACCTGTAACATCCAGTGATGGCAAAGTAACCGGAATGGTTCATGTGCTTGGAAGCTCGATGGAGAAAGGCGAATCCGGCGACTCCTCAGGCGCATCAAAAATTATCAGGATCCAGTATCAGCCGCTTTCAATTGGTGAGAGATTCATCATTGAGGCTACCGGCGATTTCAACCCCAGTTTCCAGAAACTCGGATTCCCAAATCGCCTGAACATGAGAGCATACAACACTACTGTGATATTGCCCCGCGAAGCCGATGACAAGTTCCAGGTGAGAATTGAAGGCGCGATGTCCAAACTCATGAAAGTGTTCCTGAAGGATTATGACGGCACACCTGAATCTGTAATCCAGTTTTATTATGAAATAGATGACAACGAAGATATTCAGTATGACCTGTATATCACAGATACCGAGAATGTTTATTATCTTGATTTGATTCCAATCGCGCTGACTTACTCGGCAACTCCGCCTGTCAAGGTTGAAATTCCGCTGAAACCGGAAGAACCCGCCGTTGATTTGACGCCGGTCGTAACAATTCCGGTTGAACCGGTTAAAACTGAGAAAGTCGAAACAGTAAAAGCGGAGACGATTGAACCCGAAGTGAAACCAGTCGAGAATGATGTTGTTTCCTTCAATATTCCCAAAGAATCGGAATATGAAGCAGTTATCAACATTCCGGTTGCGCAAGATAAAATTGAAGAGACAGCTGAACCCGCAGAACCGGTAATGCCGATTGAACCTGAGATTGAAAAAGAACCTGAGGTGGTTGTCGAGAAGCCGGTTAAATCCATTGTTGAAATTGAAAAGAATTGGGAAACCGCGCCTGAGCCAGTGAAGGCTGCTCCTGTATTGACCTCACCAGTCAAGGTTGAGTTTGTCAAACTTGATAATTATGACAGGTTCATAATCTCAAGCGATACTCCAATTGATGAATACAACCATAATGAGCTTAACTATCCGAGCCGGTTCGCGATTGAATTCCCGGGCAGGTCTATCGATTTCGATTCACTGGAATCCGGCAAATCGAGATACATTCAGGGTAACGCGACTGAAAGCGTTCGAATTATTGCGCGTGATTTGCCTGTTCAAAACTCTGTATTCTATATATTCCTGAATGGCAAATGGGATGAGACTGACTGCGAAATATCAGGAAGCCCCAACAGGATTGTGATTGATGTCCGCTCGCTTACTCCTCAAATTGAGGAACAGATAGTGGAACCAATTACTGAAACCCCACCGGTGTTTGTCGAGCCGGAGATCATAGAGGTTGCACCGGAACCGGAGCCTGTGGTTGAGATACCAGAGGTTGTTAAACCAGAAGTTGTTGAGCCGGAAGTTGTGGAGGAAAAAGAAGAAAGTCCCAGCATGTCTTTCCTTCTGGATGATGTTGAGGATGTTGCTGCGGATGAAACTGAAAATATAGAAGAAGGTAAAGATGTACCATATAACAGTACATTCAAGGTTTCTGATTTCGAACCTCTAACGCTGCGTGAGGAGGATAGAGAGGAAGTTATTATTCCTCCTATAGTTGAAGAGCCGGTGGAAGAGGCGATTGTAGAGGAAAAGGATGAATTTATCGAAATTAAGATTTTGCAACCTGAAAATGAAAAACCGGAAGAAACTCAAGTTGCAGCACTGTTCCATAAGACAGATGCTTTCCCGCTAAAGAAAGGTGAAATTGAAAAAGCGGATATCTGCATTAACTCCATTGAGTTAAATGGTGGCACAGGGCTTGGACAGATTATTGTTTACACAGATAGTGGCAGGATACCTGAACCTGATGTTAAATGGTGGAATTATCCTGTCAGGTTGAGTTTCAATTTCGATGATATAGGCGTTGATCTGAATGGCGTTGATCCGACCAAATGGAGCAGCGATATTGACAGTACGGTAATCAGCAGGATTCAGGTGGATCAGCATTCCGGCGGACGAGTTCCGCTTGGCGCGACGATGAATCTCTATCTAAACCCCGGGTATGACAGTTCCAATATTTCTGTCAGCATTGAACCGGCCGGCGATTCAGCCCTTCGGATTTCCTTTAATGAACCGGGGCAGCTTGTTGCTCAGGTTGAACCGGAAATATTGGAAGAACCCGAGGAAGTGGAAATTCAAATCGAGATTACTGATGAGGATTTCACAATAGAGGATCTTGAAAGCGAGCCAGCGGAGGAATCCAAATCGGAAATCACGTTAGTGGCTGGCACAGGCCGTTATCTTGCCGGTTCAAAAGTTGCATTGGTATCTGAGGATGGTTCGGATGGCGCAGGCGCGACGGAAGAACCGCTTGTTACGATGGTTATGCAGAATGCGGAAATCGAGGATCTCCTGTTCCTGATTGCGGAGAATACAGGCATCGACATCTCGATTGAATCAAGGTCTGTAAGAGGCACAATTTCCCTGAAAATAACGAAAAAACCCATTAGTGAAGTGTTTGACCTTATCGCAACACAGGGTAATTTCAAATGGAACAACTACAAGGGAACATATATATTTGGTAGTGAGGATTTCATCTGGGATATTCCCGGAGTGATAACACCTCGTGTTATTCGATTGAGATACGCTGATCCTCTTAGAGTGCGCCAGGTGCTCACTCAGCTTAGGCTCGGTGGCAATAGGTCGGTAACGCTATATCAGGCTGGGAGTATTGGCGGTTCAGGTGGCCAGGGACAGGTTCCAACCGCGCAGAATGCCATTATTCTCAAGGGTGACTCTCAGCAGTTGAAAGCAATGATGGATGTTATCAAGCAGATTGACGTTCCACCGCTTCTGATAAAAGTCAATATGAAGGTTATTGAGTATTCTCTAGCCGATGATAGAAATACCGGATTCAACTGGTCGATAATACCGCGAGGCGGATCATCAGGTGGAGCCGACAAAGGATTTATTTCATTCAGCCTTGCAGAGAAAGCTGATGAGGGCGGTCTGCCGTTGACTTTCCAGGGATTCAAACGACAGTTCCCGTTTGATATAAGCATGATCTACAACTTCCTGGAAGACAAAGGCGATGCGAAACTCCTTGCCGATTCAACATTGACAGTAACCAATGGCGGCCGCGGTGAGTTCTTTGTTGGTGAAACGGTGCCATATAGAAGCACGTTCCAGGTGTCTGATTTCGGGCGAGTTACACAGCGAGTCCAGCAGGAATCCATTGGTATCAATATGAGTTTCCAGGCACAGGCATCGGATGACGGTATGATTACCCTGTATATTGACCCGAACATTTCAAACCTGAAAGAGATTACCGATATTGGTCCAAGGACGTCCAACAAGACGTTTAAAACGACGATTCGAATACCGTCAGGGCAACCATACGCAATAGGCGGCCTGATTAACGAGAGCGACAGGACATCCTATGACAAAGTTCCTTTCCTTGGCGACCTTCCGTTGATTGGTAATCTGTTCAGGGGCAAAAGCAGGAGCATTCAGAGAAGTGAAATGGTTATTGTGTTCACACCTGAAATAGTGCATGACGCGGCAACAAGGAAATATTCAGATGTTTATGATTTCGAGCCTGATGAAGGCGTGGCTTTCAGCCTGAGTGATTAATAGATTATATTCAGATATCTTATATCTGGAGGAATGAATTGAAAATGCGAATAACAAATATGGTGATGATTCTATTTGTACTGATTGCTTTGACAGGATGTGAAGCGATAACAGGCAATAAGGGCGGTCCACCGAACCCGTTTTATTTCGGTATGATAACTGACTGTGGCGGTGAACCTACCGCAATAAATGGGTTGTATATCGGCACGTATTCTTACATGTATGTTGATTTCTATACAGGTAATGTTAACGATGATTTCGATGCATCCATCTTGATTGACTCGCCCAGTGTGGCACCTGCGGATAGGCCCGCGACTGTAGTTAAGACTGTTACATACTCAACTGTCAAAACGAATCCAAATTCAGCCAGTGGAGTCAAGCGAGCTGCGTTTTATGTGTATGCACCTTGTTACAGTGATGGCCCCTACACAATAACATTTATCATTACTGATCCTCATGGTGACAGCGGATATTATTCTATTGGTTTTGATGTCTGGGAATCATTTATGTATGCAAATGATGCATGCAAGTGTGTAAGTCAGTGTGGTGAATGCAAGATGATCCGCTACACGCTGGAGGATAGATGTTCATGTGGTTGCCAGTTATATAGTGAGAAATGTGATTAATAATAAAATTACCTTGAACCTATTATCCCTTCGAGGAGATAAGAGTATATGATTAAGAAAACCATACTTGGAATAATTCTATCGGGAATCCTGATTTTTCCCGCGTACGCAGGTGACTGTGACCAACCTTGTGACTCGGACAGTTCCTGTCACGGAGATAAAGTCATTTCACACCATGCGCCCATGCATGACTGGATGATGCATGCCACTTTGCCGTCAAATCCGCTTGATGCGGAAGCAAAAGAATTCATCGTTGCTGATGTCAAGAGGATTGCCATTCTGCCATTCAGCGACTATTCATCCATATCACCGCTGCAATCCGAATCAGGCACATATTGGGCATCCAGGCGTATTCATGATTTCATGAGCGCCGAGTTTCTCAAGATGGGGAAACTGGTTGTGCCATACGACGTGATGTCAGCCGCGCTCGCTGAAATCCGTGGAGAGAAAGCCGCTGAACTTACAGGCATGGCTTTCCTGCAAAGGCAGATGACGGACCTGGCGATATCTGGTGAAGCGCAGAAAACTGTTGCTTCGGTAATGGTCAAAGGCGGACAGGTTAGTGCCGCGTCAGGAGTTTATTCACTTGACCTTACAGCGGCTGAGATTGTCCTGCTTGGAGAAGTTCTCAACGTGGATGCGGTATTCATGGGCAGTATCAGTGATTATGGAACTGAAAAATATATCAAAGCTGATGCCCGTACATTTATCCCGCCATTCCTTGGTATATGGAATCCATCTCAAAAAGCCCAGATTCGAATGCTTGTATATTTGTATGAGACCGAAAATGGCCAGTTGATTTGGGCTTCGATGGAGGAAACATCCTACGAGCCAAACTTCCCCTTGTTCTCAAGCGAGAACAAGAACTACGAGAAACTGAATCGGCGCCTTGCGGAAAATATCGTGAATCATTTTCGGGATGTTTTCTTGAACATGAGGTTCATGGGCAGATTTAACCCATCTCCCACAGGTGGACCCGGTACAGTCAGGCGGGAGAAGGATATCAGGGTTATTATGAAACAGGAATGATATCTTTGCGTTGATAAACATGAAACCTTAAGGGGAGCATTCGCTCCCCTTTTTCATTTACGGCAGCAGGCCAGGTAATATGTCAGAGCTTAAAGCATACTCAGAGGTTATCGCATTCAGCAGCGTGATTGCGTTTTTCGCGTTTCTGATCGCGAGGGCATACATGCTGTATCTTCAGGTGCACTCAGCGCTTAATATGTCGTTTTGAATGAATTAAATTTGTTCTGAGATGGTTGAATTACATGAAATGGTTTTTGATATGATTAACCGGACATGCCGTTATGATGCATTTTTACTAGCTTAATCATGATATTATGTTCCACAATAGCCTTGAATAATGGTAAACTGAATATATATTAATTGCATTTTGTATGTGAGAATAATTCTGGGGGAATATTTTTAATACCTGCCAGGGGTAATGTATAAATAATCCCGGAAGGTGATGGGGAATGATTAAGATCAAATATGTAATCGCCGATGGCAGTTCATTCGAGGCGATAACGCAAAGGGTGCATCATCTCGCCGGAAAACTATCCGAGGACGAGTATGTCCTTTACATAGAGGAGCCGGGTAATATCATCTCGGTTTTCCTCAGCCATGAAAAACCGATATCGAACTTATGGCGATGGAAAGAGGGGCTTCGTCTGGTGCGAAAGAATACTTATGTTTTCACGCCGCCGGTAATGCTGCCGTTTGGATACGTCCTCCCGTCAGTCAACGCTTTCAATCATTTCATTCAAGGGCTTTTCCTGCGGCTTTTTCTCAAGGGCATTGATCTGTCAAACGCGACTGTCATTGTTCCGAATATTCTGGGGAAAGCGTGGCGGCATTTCTTCCCTAAATCACCAATGGTTTATGACTGCTGCGATGAAATCACCGAGTTTAAGATTCCATCAATGAGGAAGGATATTGTCAAACGCGAGGAGATAGACCTGATGCACGATTCGGATCTCGTTGTTGTCTCCTCACAACTTCTCTATGAAAAGAAGCGGATATACAACAACAACATGGAAATTATCCGCAACGGCTGCGAGTATGAATTCTTCGCGCGCACGGAGGAACATCGCGATTCCGAGCCTCCGGCTGATATCGCGAATATCAAACGGCTTGGGCCTGTAATCGGGTTCTTCGGCAATATCAGCACATGGTTTGATATTGATATTATTTCAGGCATTTTAAATAAACATAACAAATGGCAGCTTGTGTTCATTGGGCCGGTATTTATCTCGATTGAGCGTTTGAAAGCGTTTCCGAATTGCCATTTTCTTGGCAAGAAACCATATAGCGAACTGCCGCGTTATCTTGCGCATTTCGACTGCGGGATTATTCCATTCATGCAGAACGAACTGACCAAATACGTCAATCCTGTAAAAGCATATGAGTATCTTGCGGGAGGGGTTGGCGTAGTCGGAACGCCGCTTGATGAGTATAAGTACTTTAAAAATCATGTCATTCAAGCGGACTCAGCAGATGGATTCGTGAATGCAATCGAGCAGGTAATGAGACAGAATTATCGTGAGGCGCGCGCCAAGAGAATGGAATTCGCAAAGAAGAACGACTGGCATGAACGCCTGGATGAATATGTTAAACTAATCTCCGAAGCTGAAAAAGAGCATGCCGGGAAACCGGCTATGTCCTCCAACGCAGCGCCAACTCTGGCGGAATAACGCGTCAAGTTGAATAGTACGTCATTCCCGCGCAAGGGGCTTGTTGAAAAAGACGTCGCAAACAAGAACCCCCACCCCAGCCCTCCCCGCGAGCGGGGAGGGAGAATATTGTCTTTTCCCT
>CBDURE010000023.1:0-33488 GCA_965369605.1 uncultured bacterium | reverse complement strand
GTGCTCGGGACGAAGATTCGGGCCACAGAAACCGGAACCAGCCTGTCCTCCGGCATCCCCGGTCCATGTCATCCACCAGGGAGGGGAGTTGGCGAAAGCTTCAAAAATATTAGCTCCCTTTTTCTTTGCATCCAGGAGCACCAGCCTTTGGGCTTTATCTTTAGTCCAGTCATAAACCCCAAGGCTTGTGGTGAAACAGGGAACTGCTCCGCCTGGTCTCATGTCCTTGTCAGTGTTGGGATCAGGACTGGCTCCGATGTTATACCTGGCAATATTGAAATTCAGGTAATCCTTCCCAAATGCAAGGTCAACGACCTCTTTTCTCTCCTTTTCAGGCCAGTGCCCCACTATATTTCCCCACCAGCAGATTGATGTCCCCCACCCTTCGAAATAACAGACACCGATAACCGTGGGGTCGACTGGGGCAACCGGGAGATCTTTGGGAATCGATTCAATCACCGGAGCGGACTGAGCTGCAGGTCTTGAGCAGCTGATGCCCAGCATCACAGCAATGCAAAACAGGAAAACCAATTTTTTCACCAATTGAGTTCTGAAACCTATTCGATCAACCTGGTGTAACATCATTCCCTCCCGCTTCAACATTTATCTCTCTCATCATAGGGAATTCCATCATGTATTAAGCGTATTGTATTAGTTTTGATCTGTCAACCAAAGGGTAAAGTTCTCCAATGGAAGCGGTCTGAAAGGGGGTTCGTAAAATATAGAATAAAGACGAGGCTTGCTAACTAGTAATTTGTGTAGTATAATTTTCAGGATTTTTTTATGTTTCTTGCAGCGATTTTCGATTCGGCGCCGTCTCTTGATATGGCAACACAAAAAACGCTGAAATTAGAGGAAATTTGTGATTATGCCGTGTTAAGTTGGATAAAAAAAGTGCTATAATAAATTCCGCATGTTGCAGTGCCAAAGGTTTTGCGCATGCACCGGAGGTTTTTGATAAATGACAATAGAAAAGAAACAGGAAGCGCTGGATTTGATGTTCCAGCAGGTTGAGAAGCAGTTCGGCAAGGGCGCATTGATGCGCCTTGGCGATAAGGACGCAGTTTTCGAAATAAGAGTGATCCCAACCGGTATCATGGCGATTGACGTAGCTCTCGGAGTTGGCGGATTGCCAAGAGGACGAGTTATTGAGATTTACGGCACGGAAGCATCCGGTAAAACCTCGCTTGCGTTGCATGTTGTCGCTGAGTGCCAGGCGCTTGGCGGAACTGTGGCGTTTATCGATGCTGAACACGCTCTTGATCCGTCATACGCTCGTGCGATAGGCGTGAATATCGATGAATTGTTGATTTCACAACCTGACACCGGCGAGCAGGCTCTTGAAATTGCAGAGGTTCTTGTTCGCAGCGGTGCTGTGGAGCTTGTTGTTGTCGATTCAGTCGCCGCGCTGGTACCGCGTGCTGAAATCGAGGGTGAAATGGGAGACGTTCATATGGGTTTGCAGGCTCGATTAATGAGCCAGGCATTGAGGAAACTCACAGCCGCAATTCACCGCTCGGATGCTGTGGTTATTTTCATCAACCAGATGCGCGATAAAATCGGCGTGATGTATGGGCCATCGACTACCACATCAGGCGGACGCGCGCTGAAATTCTATTCGACTGTTCGGATTGAAATCAGGCGCATGAGTTCGATAAAGGTTGGGCAGGATATAATCGGCGCGGTCGCTGGAGTTAAAATAGTGAAAAATAAAGTGGCTCCTCCGTTTAGAAATTGTGAAACCGATATAATATTCGGCCAGGGGTTTTCGAGGGTCGGCAGCATTATTGACGTTGCTGTGGATAAAAAGATAGTCAAAAAAGCCGGCAGTTGGTACTCCTTTGGTGATGAGAAACTTGGGCAGGGCAAGGAAAATTCGCGCGAGTTTCTTGAGGCAAACACCGATATTCTTGAGGAGATAAAAGAGCAGGTTTTGTTAGCGACAGGTTTGAAGAAGGATGATAGCGATACAGATGATGTCGCGACAAATGGAAATCCGGCTGAAGATGAAACTTAGGTTTTATTATAGATTTGTTTATTGTGCATTTATTACGACGTGGAGGTGAGAAGTAGTTAACGTGTGGTTTTACGAGAGTCCAATTGGAATAAAGTTTATTTCTTCTGGAATCGGGAATCGCATAAATACTGGCAGGCGTATCGGGCGCTGAGATGAGCCTTGGTCGAAGGTAAAATCTGCCCGTGTGATAATGGTGTAAGTGATTGTCTTGTTGATAAGGCAATTTGTGTTTTGGTATAGGTGCATTAACAATTTAACCAGAGGGTTTCATCATGCTGATGAACGCCTTCAAATAGACTGGAGGTTAGGGAATCATGATTATTCCCGTTTTGTTACAGGCGGAAGCGGGTCGCGGAGCGACCATGGCAGTAGCGTATCTGTTTATTGCACTTGCAATCGGATTTCTTTGCGGAGCAGCAATAGTCTGGATATTGCGGCGAGTTAATGACAGGAAACTGATAGAAACAGCGCAGCAGAAAGCTGAGCGCATTATCAAGGAAGCCTCGACGGAATGTGACTCAATTAAGAAAGATGCCGAAATTCAAGCCCACAAGGAAGCAAAACTAAAACTTGACGAGGTAGAGAAAGAAGTTAAAAACCGCAGGCAGGAAGCTGACCGGTTCGAGAGCAAAGTTCGCAAACGCGAGGAGCAGCTCGAACGCCGCAGCGACAATCTGCAGAAACGTCTCGACAAGATTGAAGAGAAGGAAAAGGGCATTCAGACAATGGAGAGCCAGCTCAAGGATAAAATCAACCAGCAGTCGGTTGAGCTTGAGCGAATTGCAAAGATGTCGCAGGACGAGGGCAAAAGTTTGCTTTTGAGGAAACTTGATGAGGAACTTAAACATGAGTACTCGAAGAAGATTAGGGATTACGAGAATCATCTCAAGGATGAATCAGATCTGAAAGCCAAGAAGATACTTTCTCTGGCGATTCAAAGATGCGCGATTGACCACACGGCTGAATCCACAATCAGCGTTGTTCAGTTGCCAAGTGATGACATGAAAGGCCGAATCATCGGGCGAGAGGGGCGTAATATCCGCTCGTTCGAAACGATAACCGGATGCGAGGTTATTATCGACGATACACCCGAAGCGGTTATTGTCAGCTCGTTTGATCCGGTCCGTAGGGAAGTGGCGCGAATCGCTCTCGAACGGCTTGTTCTGGATGGCAGAATTCATCCGGGGCGAATCGAGGAGATGGTGGAAAAAGCGCGGCACATGGTTGAGAAATCAATCAAAGAGGCTGGCCAGGAGGCGATTAATGAGGTCGGTGTTGGAGATGTCCATCCCGAACTTGTGAATATGTTTGGTCGCCTTAAGTATCGAACAAGCTATGGCCAGTCAATTCTTAACCACTGCAAGGAGGTTGCGTATCTGTGTGGAAATCTGGCGTCCGAACTTGGCACAAATGTGATGCTTGCGAAACGCGCCGGGTTGTTCCACGATATAGGCAAAGCGGTGGATCACGAAGTTGAGGGAACGCATGCTAAAATCGGAGCGGAACTGGCTAAGAAGTACAACGAGCCTCCGGTTGTTATTCATGCGATTGAGGCTCATCACGCCGAGGTTGAACAGCGGTATGTCGAAGCGATTTTGTGCCAGGTAGCGGATGGCATCAGCGCCAGCCGTCCCGGCGCGCGCGCGGAAACTCTCGAAAACTACATTAAACGCCTGACCAAACTGGAGGAGATCGCGAACTCGTTCGACGGAATACAAAAAACTTTCGCGATTCAGGCTGGTAGAGAGATTCGAATCATGGTTCAGCCGAAGGAAATCGATGATGAACTCACCGATAAACTCGCGTGGGATATTGCGAAGCGTATCGAGCAGGAAATGGATTACCCTGGACAGATCAAGGTTACGGTAATCCGCGAGATGCGCGCTACGGCGACAGCGAAATAATCGCAGATTATTTTAGCTTAACCCGTTGAAGAATACGTTTGAAAACAACGACCCCCGGCTTTATGCCGGGGGGTTTGTTTTTTTTATGATGCGAGCATCCTGCCTGCAATCTTGAGATTGAGCAATCGGCGTACTTGTTAACAAACAAAAATAACCGAGCCCCGAACGTTAGTGAGGGGTAACCTCGAATCTGATACAAACCTCACCTACCCCTCACTAACGTTCGGGGCTCGGTTATAAATAAATATCCATTATCATTAGCAGGATTACCCATGATTAATATTTGACCAGCATTAGGTCTAATGTAGTATAGTTTATATGTAGTTTCTGATTAAGGAGCATGGACCATGAAATCTGGGTTTTTGCAGATGGCGCCGGTGTTGGGGGAGAGTCCGAATAATGCGCTTAAGGCTGGTAACCTGATTGAGCAAGCGGGGGAGTTCGATTTAATCGTGCTGCCTGAGCTAGCCAATTCGGGATACAATTTCAATGGCATCGATGAGGCGATGGAGTTAAGCGAAAGCATTTCAAAGAGCCATTTTGTTGATGTAATGCAGCAGATATGCGCTACTCGCAAATGCCACATCGTAACCGGATTCTGTGAACGCGATGGCGACAGGCTGTTTAACTCATCGCTGCTGATAAATGAAAACGGTGTTGTCGGCAAATATCGTAAAATTCATTTGTTCAACAACGAAAAGGATTATTTCACTCCGGGTGATTCGCAGCCTGAATTGTATAAAATCGGCGAATGGAAAATCGGGATGCTGGTTTGCTTCGACTGGGCGTTTTTTGAAATATGGCGTGTGCTTGCCCTCAAAGGCGCTGATTTAATCGTGCATCCAGCGAATCTTGTCGTTAAAGGTGGCGGACATGCCGCTGTGCCGGTGTACGCTAAAACAAACAGCTATTATGTGATAACGTCCAATCGAACCGGGATAGAGCGTGATTTGCATTTTACGGGCGAATCTCTTATCGCCGCTCCTGATGGCAGTTTGCTCGCTCAGGCTGATTCCGACAGCGATGTAATTCAGATAGCGGAACTTGATTTATCGAAAGCAAGAGACAAAATGATTACGCCGAAAAACGATTTGATTGCCGACAGAAGGCCTGAGATGTATGGCGGTCTTTTGGATTGAATCACGCATTACCCCGGCAAAGGGACGCCGAGTTACGGGGAATTTTAAATAGCAGAGGGTTTAAACCCTCTGCTATTTAAAAATGCGCTGGTGTTTAAATGCATGCTGTTTAACGAATCATTTAAAACTCATGTGATAAAGTCAGGTAAAACGAACGTGCGGGGAGGGGGAATCCGCGGATGTCGAGCATGTCGTTGTTGAACAGGTTGCGAATCTCGCCTGCGATTGTCCAGTCATCACGATTCCATTTAAGGCGCAAATCGACTCTTGATCGTGGTTTCAATTCAACTGTATTCGCGAAAGTAACATAATTTCCCGAGGCGTAATGGTAATCACATTCGAGTTTGACCGGCTCAAAGGCGGTTGCGATTTGCGCGAACAGCTCATGCTCCGGCCGTGATGGCAGTTGCTTATTTTTAGATGCCGCATCATCGCCGCGGTTTCGTGCATTGAGCCATGTGTAGTTCGCGCTGAGAGTGATATTCTCGATTTGTTTTTTCAGGGCGATTTCAACACCGGTCAAATCAGACCTGCCGACATTAAACGGTTTGAAACGATGTCCGCCGATTAGCTCATACACGATTTGATTTTTCAGATGATTGCGGAAAATGGTAATTCCCATTGCGCTGGAATCGCCCTGACGGGTAAAACCGAGATCGAAATCGAATCCCTTTTCAGGTGTGAGTTTCGGATTGCCGACAATGAGGCCGCGGTTGTCGTAGAGTTCATCGAAGCCGGGAACTCTGAATGAATTCCCCACGCTTGCGCGCCAAACTGAGTTTTCGGATTGCCGATGTGATGCGCCGATTCTGAATGTTGGCTGTGGATTGTATCCCTCAATGGAATCGAGGCGTGATGCCAGATGTAAAACAGACTTGCCAGATTGCAGGTGTTTTTCTCTCTCCACGGACAGGGATGCTTTTGAGCGTCCCGGTTTGGACCGTCCCGGTTTGATATCACCGGATTGGTTGAGTGTTTCATGTGAGATTTCGAGAGCACCTGCCAGAAGCCCGTTGCCGCTTGCATCGTATCGCGTGATTTTCGCGCCCATTCCTAACAGGTTATCTGATGCGTGTGTGTCGATGGGGGAACCGGTCGCTTCGCCGTTTTTATCCTCATAGTCAAGAATGTCGTGGCGAAAGAACAATCTGAAAGCGCTGTCGGTGTGATTTAAAACGCTGTCTTTTTCCATCAGAGCCTGGAAGAAAATACGCTCATCGGTCTGTCTGGCATTAGGGGATGGAAATGTCAGCAGACCCGGAACGCCTCTTCGTGAGCGGTTTATCTCTGTAACAATAGAAAATCGTGATTCCTCGCCAAGATTGTGCGAATATTTCAAAAGGCATCCGAGGGAATCGGATTCGTTGTTTTGCCGGTTGTCTGAAAAGTCATCGGATGAATCAAGCGATGTTCCGTTGTTGTTTAGAAAAGGATAATTGCCCAGTGATGATGCGCCATCGAGAGCGACCATCAAATTCCCTTTTTCGCTTTGGAAATTCAATATCGATTTCAATTCAACAAGATTGAATGATCCGAATGTAAGAGCGAGATGATTTTTGACCTTTTGTGATTTTGCTGTAACCAGATTAACCGCGCCGCCAAGAGCGGAATCGCCGTAAAACGCCCCGCCTCCGCCTTTGTATATTTCGACGCTTTCGAACCCGCCAAGCGGAAGCCTCGATAAATCGACGCCTGTTGCCCATAAACCGTTAATGGGGACGCCGTCGATCATCACAAGAATTCCTTTTGCTGAAACGCCGCGAATGTTGATTGTCGCGAGATGCCCTGATCCGCTGAACTCACGGACATGAATCCCCAACTGCTCTGAAAGGATGTCCTTTAATTCAATGTACCGGTCGCGCTTGTCTGAAAGCGGGATTACAACTGATGATGACGCCGGTTTGTCGGTGATCGTTTTTGTTTTATCCCTGTCAGCGGTAACAACAATCTCGCCGATTGGTTCGGTGTTTTTACTGTTCTCATCGGCATTTGCGAATGCAAAATGTGGCAGGGCAATAAAGAAAAATACAGCCGGCAATATTACAAATAACCTGAAAGGGAATTTTCCCAAAGATGTGAATTGTGCAACGCTATGTTGAGAAGTGCGACTCATACCTGGAAGCCACCCGCTTGTATGCAGTGAAAAGGAGGTTTCCTGGCTTCGGGATCAACTCGCCTGTGCGCCTTCTCAAGCCTTTGGCTCAATGGCATGATGCTCAGGCAATACACCGTTACAGTGGCCGGTCCGCGCCGGATTTTCACCGGCTTCCCTTTTCTTTCCACCTGTAATGGAATTGTTAAACGCAAGGAAAATAGCGCAGTTGGGATGGCAAGTCAAGTACCGCTGATGCAAGTAATCGTAATGTTCTCCCCCCCCCCTTAATCCCCCCGCGAGCGGTGGGAGATGTTTTTTGCATTTGTAAACAATGTATCTGTCTATATACTTGCGAAGGGAAGAGACAAACATTCTCCCTCCCCGCTCGCGGGGAGGGCTGGGGTGGGGGCATCTTATTAATAAGACTTTTGCTGTTTAATCATCCAGTGTTGTTTTACTTAAAGGGTCTGACCATTCGGTGAGAAGCGTAAGAGCGATTTCCTCGATTGCTCTTGATGCCGGATTTGTTGGCGCGTGGCGAATGAATGGAACGTGTTTGCGTGATGCCTGATCGATCTCGGAGTCAAAAGGAATTGTGCCGATGCAGTGAATTCCCTTTCCAAGAAAACGTCCCATGACTCCTCTCAGCGATGCGGCTACCCGTCTGCCGTCGCGGCGAGATGCGACTCTGTTTACAATGAGCCTCATTCGAGGTGTTTTGCTGCCCAGTTTTTGGTGAAGGAACTTTATCATGCCGTACATGTCCATGACAGAACCGCTTTCCGGTGTTGTTATAAGCAGCAGTTCATCGCTGTTGCTGACAATATCAACCGTGGGGGCGCTGACGCCGCTTGTTGTGTCGCACAGCAGGACATCCGCCCAGTCATCATGCATCGACAGGTCATTAACGATATCCTGGGAGAAATGAACCGGCAGGTTTGGATTTCCATTCACGCCCGACATTCCGGGAATCAGTTTCAATCCCCAGGGGCCATCAAGCACGGTTGAATTAAAATCGGATTTCCCCTCGATAAGATGTTGAATAGTGTAATCGGGATTGAGTCCGAGAAGGTAATCGAGATGCCCCATAGTGTAATCGGCATCGACAAGCAGAATATTTTTTCCTTTCAAAGCCCAAAGGCAGGCAATATTGAGCGCGAGAAAGGATTTTCCAACACCGCCTCGTCCGCTGACTACGGATACAATTCGTGGTGGAGTCCGTTTTCTGCTGTGTTTGAGAAAAATTCCATCGGGAAGTATTTTTGAAAGTTCCCTCAGATGATGTGCTTGGTCGAAATTGCTCATCGGATTTATACCGTCTTGTCGCTCCCTTCAATGGTACGCCTTGCGATTAATTCCACAAGGTCACGTTCATGCGCGAAGATGATGTCATCCGGTACGTTCTGCCCATTTGTAAGGTAGCTTAAAGGCGGCGCTTCATCAATGAGATATTCAAGCAGTGGGCCATAGGTTACGGTTTCATCAATTTTGCTGAGGATTAACTTGTCGAATCCCGCCGCTTTAAATCGCTCGGTTATCGCCTTTAAATCGCCGGTTTTTGTTGTCGCGCTTAAAACCAGGTGAACCTCAGCGTTAAGTTCCTCTTTGAGAAGTTCGGCAAGTTCGGTCATTTTTTCGTCATCGAGAGGGCTTCTACCCGCAGTGTCAACGAGGATGACATCTTTGTCCACCTGTGAATCAATAGCTTTTTTCAGTTCAAACGGGCTGAAAACAACGTCAAGCGAAAGGTTGATAATCTGCGCGAAAGTTCTCAGCTGGTCGATAGCGGCGATTCGGTATGTATCGGCGGTTATCAGGCAGACGCTTTTTTCCTCAAGGAGAGCGAAATTAGCCGCCAGTTTCGCGAGCGTTGTTGTCTTTCCGACACCTGTTGGGCCGATAAGGATAATTATCCGCTGGTCGCCGGTTTGATTATCAAGTAAACTCTGGCTTTGCTCATCCGGTTTGATAATCATTGAGACCGCGTAATCGACAAAATTGGATTTGATTTTATCGAAATCATCACGCTCATCCTCAGGAGTAATTTCGATTACCCCCTCAGCGAGAGATTTTGCGACCTCCCTGTTCATGCCGCTTTTTTCAAGGAGTTTCCTGAGATATTCGAACCAGCCGGGAAGATCCATTTCGACTGGCGCGGCCAATTTCTCAAACTCAGTTTCCTCTTTGGTCTTGATCTTATTAATGGATTCGTGAAGTGTTCTTAGCTCATCCATAATGCCTTTAATTGCGGGTGAATTTTCAAGGCTCATCTCAACCGGTTTCCGAGAGCGAAAATCCTCATCTGTGAATCTGCGAGGAGAATCGTTGTTGGCATTTCTTTCATCGGATGATTTATGCTCACCGTTATTGGCGGATTTTTCCTCCACTCCGGCAAGTATTCTAACCCAGCGCGTTCCACCAATGCCAAGAAACCCGCCCTTTTTAAATGACTGGGTTTTAATAATTGCGTTATCACCGAGATCCTGTTTAACCTGGAGCATCAACCTCGGGAGGTCCGTCTCCGGACCCTCGTACCGTTTGATCTTCATCTGTACCCTCGCTCAGGTCAAGAATTCCAATTCCCTCCACAGGTAAATCGCCCACAATTTCGCCAAAAGATACAATCATTAAATCAGGATAATCCCTCGATAAAACTCTCCTTAATGGCAACCTGTTTCGTGGTGAAATCAGTATAACCGCTTTCAGTCCCAAAGTCTCGACTTTCTTTAATAGTTTATTCAATTTTATCTTAATTTGCTCAAGAGTCTCATTATTTATAACGGGGAATTCTCCTGCTGCTGTTTGCCTTAATGATTGTGTCAGCATTTCCTCGATTTTGGATGAAACAGTAATGACTCTTGCCGTGCCTCTTCCAAGTTCAGCCACCCTTGCGGAAACCTGGCGCGCCAATCCTGAACGTACATATTCAGTCAGTATGTCAGGATCTTTTGTCAGTGATATTCTGTCCGCAAGAATTTCAAGCACCTCGGGAAGGTTGCGAACTGAGATTCCTTCGGAGAGAAGATTTTTCAAAACTTTCTGAACATCGCCAAGGCTCAGGCCTGTCGGTATTAGTTCCTCCACAACTGTCGGGTGAGTTTCCTTGACTTTATCTATCAGGCTTTTGGTCGATTCCCTGTCGAGAAGTTCGTCGGCGTGGGCGCGTATGAGATAAGTCAGGTGGGTAGTGATAACCCCAGCGGGATCAACAATTGTGTAACCCGCGAGTTCCGCCTGCGGACGGACCTCTTCGGGAATCCAGTAGGCTTTCATTCCGAAAGTGGGGTCTTTGGTTTCAGTGCCGGGTAATTCCTCCTGAGCTTCACCGGGATTAATCGCGAGGAGACGGTCAGCTTGGACCTCGTAATTTGCAAGCGGATTGCCTCTGAGTTTGATTTCATATTCCTGCGGTTTCAACCCGATATTATCGCGGATTCTGACAGCGGGAATGACAAAGCCGAGTTCCTGCGCGACTGAACGGCGTATTCCGGTTATTTTCTGGAGCAGGTCGCCCTCTTTGCCATCACCGACAAGCGGCACAAGTGAATAACCCAGAGACAGTTCAAGCGAGTCGAGAGTGAGAACCTCGAAACCGTCCTCTTGAGCGGGTTTTTCAGGGGGCGTCTCCTCATCTGCTTTTACCGCGGTTTCAGTTTCTTTTTCCGTTCTGATGATTGCGTAATAAGCGATAACGCCCAGTCCGGCAGCCAGCGGAAACATAACAAATTTTGGCATACCCGGGAAAAATCCGATTAGAAAAATCGCTCCGGCTGCGATAATCATCGCGCGAGGCTGATTCCCGATTTGAGTTATCAGTCCATGCGAGATATTCACTTCAGTCGCGGCGTTCGTTACGATAACACCGGTCGCGACACTCATCAGGAGCGAAGGAATCTGTCCCTGCAAACCGTCACCGATTGTCAGGGTGGAATATAACTGGAACGAGTCACCTGCGCTCATCCCGCGATAGAGCATACCGATAATAAAACCCGCGCCGATATTGATAAGCGAAATAATAATTTGAACAATCGCGTCTCCCTTTACATATCGCGCCGCGCCGTCCATCGCGCCGAAATAATCAGCCTCCCTCTCCAGTTTGGAGCGTCGCGCGCGAGCTTCATCATCGGTAATCAGGCCGTTGGTTAAATCGGCATCGATTGACATCTGCTTGCCCGGCATGGCGTCGAGAGTGAATCTAGCGGCGACCTCGCCGATACGCTGCGCGCCGTTCGCGATAACAATGTAGTTGACAGTAACAAGGATAATGAAAATCACGGCGCCGACCACGAAATTTCCGCCAATGACCCATCCGCCGAATGTCGCGATTATATGCCCCGCATCCGCGTTTGTGAGGATGGCGCGGGTTGTGGAAACATTCAGCGCGATTCTGAAAATGGTTACTATCAGAATCCATGTCGGGAAAACCGAGAATTCAAGCGCCTCGGAAATATACATGGTCATGACAATCGTGATAAGAGCCGCGGAGAGAGACAGCGCGATGAAGATATCTAGTATCCATGTGGGAAACGGGATAACCATCATCAGGACACTTAGCACAACGATGCCTGGTAGGAACGCATCAGTCAGTTGCGACAATTTACCAGATAACACTTTTCGATAGAACATATCCATTCAGGTTAGTGCATCAAATCCCGTTAATCAAAATACACAGACAAAACCATATCAACTGCGAGTGTGATATTTTATGCCTGATATTTATTAAACTATACATTATATATTATATTTAATCATTTTTAAAGCAATTTAAGGAATCATCAGATTCTTGTATGTCATCAGACTATCAGTTACAATTCTGTTTTCTGGGGATTGGTCCCTTGGGATTGGTCCCTGGCGTTTTGACATTAATCATCAAAACATGGTCATCAAAAAATATGAACATCAACATTAACAGGGCTTATCATAATCTGATTCTAGTGATTGGAATCATTCTTGTTGGAGTAGTTGTTACGCTGATTGTAAACGCTGACCTGCTTTCCAAAACAGAAGAAAACCGGAAACGGCTTCAACGCGCGCCTCTTGTTACAGACGTTGACAAGCTTGATACGCGTGAGTTTATTCCCGTGGAGAAACCTGTGACTGTCGCGGATGTTCCCGCCAATCTGGTTGGCCTGGTGACACCTGAATACAAGGATGCTCCTCTTCCGTTAAACTCAAAGAAATCAAATCTCATTATTGAGAACCTGCTTTTCGCGATGAAGTTTTACGCCAGAGTTCCGCAGGAGGATGAGTTGACTGTGTCCGTTTCAGGCTGGGATCCTAACACGGGACACTATCTGCCCGATACTGGATTTGGGGGCAGCCCGATTATCGCGCTGGCACGCAATGCGAGATATCTTCTGGTTCTAAATCTCTACCAGGATTATTTTCCATCGACGCACTATTTCGATGACGACGCTCAGCGTGTCGAGGCAATACTGGACAGGATAATCCAACCGGAACGGTTGCGGGGATTAATAAATAGTGAGTCGTTTTATCAGGTGCGAGTACCGGACAAAATTTTCTATGATTTGATGTGGCTGAATGAAATTACGGGAAAGGAAAAGTATCGCGACGCGGCGTTTTATATCGCAGACAAACATTCCGATACAGTTGTCCGGCAGAGCATAGCGATAAAGAGCAACAGGGATCGCACAAGTAAAATCGGCATGATAAACGATTCAGCGATGTCCTATATTGCCGGTGTGGAAATGGGTAAACTGGATCTGCAGGAGGATGCCAGGCTTGTTATGAATGAAATGATTAATGAACTGTATGCGGATACTTTCAACCTTATTTACACAAACGCGACAATCGGGCAGTTTGGTAATATTACTACAACGTTTATAACAAATGACCAGATGCATGCCCTGTCAGGCATGGTCAGATACGCGGCGGCAAGTGGAGACAGCGAGGTTGAGTCGCTGGCATACAAGATTATGGAATCACTCGCGGATGAATCCAATCCGATTTGCGATCAGACGTTCCGTGGATTTTTCAGGCGTTACAACGGCGACAGCAGGTCGCCGCATAAGGATTTCAAACTCGCGGAGGACCATATCACTTTCCTGGAAGCATGGATTAAACTGAATATTCTGAACGATGGGAAATACAATGAAATTCTGAACTACTACTACGAGTATTTTGAAAATCTTCTTTATGATACATACAGCAACGCGATTTATTTCTCATACGAGATTGACTGGAACCCATTAAAGGAATCAAATAACAGGCCAATTGTTTCGGTTGACGCAATTCTGGATTTCATTCTGCTGACTTTGGAAGATAAGAAATTCCGGGTCGATAAAAGTATTGGAAGTGTATAATCCTGAGCAGGTTGTAAATTATTATTTTTGACAGGATACATGATTAAAAATGGCATTAAAACGTTTTATGGGAGAAACGCTCACGCGCCCGGTTATTGGAGGGTTCTATCTTTATCTTTCTCTTTTATGGCTGTTGAATATCGCTGATGTTGTCCAGACATTGATGCTCAGCCATGGCGGTAACCTGAAGCATGAGGTAAATCTTTTTATGAACGTCTTTCTTGAGAAGGACTGGCGGCTTTTCATTATCGCCAAAGTTGTCCCCATGATGCTTGTTACAGTGATGGTTACCAGGGGATATTTCGATAAAAGGGGAACAACGGTTGCCGGACATGAATATTCGCATGAAGATGTTAAGAAGGCGATTGTGTTTTTACTGGCTGCCGGTGTGGTTTATTATCTGATTGTTGTACTTTTTCCGTTTTTTACAATCCTCATTAGTTTGGCAATCCAGGCATAACAGGATAAAATGTAACTCCAAGTGTGCGGTATCGCCGGAATAATTACGAAAGACCACATGCCTGATAATGTTGCACTCAGGCGGATGGTTGACATCCTTCAGCCAAGAGGACCCGATTCGCGCGGGGAATTTATAAATCCCGGCGTGCAGCTTGGACATACTCGCCTGGCGATTCTTGACCTGTCCGATGCGGGCGCCCAGCCAATGTCCGACCGGAGTGGACGTTACACCATTGTTTATAACGGAGAAGTCTATAATCATCGCGAACTAAAAGGCGAACTTTGGGGAGCGCATGAATTCAAATCTGAAACCGATACAGAGGTTGTGCTCGCGGCATATATCCGGTGGGGTGAAAACTGCCTGGACAAATTCAACGGAATGTTTTCATTCGCTGTTTGGGATAAAGAGAAACGCACATTGTTTCTCGCGAGAGACCGCCTTGGAATCAAGCCGCTGTTTTACGCGCCTTTCAACAATGGTTTGATTTTCGCATCGGAGCAAAAAGCGATTATAGCGTCGGGATTAATCGAGCGTGAAATCAACAGCGAATCAATTTATCACTTCCTGAGTTTCTATCATTTCCCTGAACCGCAGACAGCGTATCGAAATATTTTCTCATTGCCCGCAGGGCATCATGCGACTTTTTGCGATGGCGAATTCCGAACCCAAAGATGGTGGAAGCCTGATTTCCGCAAGTCGCATGTAAGTTCCGATTTGAAGGCATCGGATGGGGTACGTGTGTTTCTGGAGGATTCCATGCGTTTTCGCCAGATTTCGGATGTTCCTGTCGGGTGCTTTTTGTCAGGCGGATTGGATTCAACCGCTGTAAGCGTGTTGATGCACAAGGAGGTTGGCGGCGGCTTCAGGACATATACGATTGCTTTCGGTGATGATCAATCCAATGCTCAGGACATTCATTTTGCACGGCTGGCATCCGAACGCATAGGAACAAAACATCTTGAAAAAAATATCGGTGTCGATGAGATAAATAAATATCTGCCGTCAATTCTATGGCAGCTGGAGGAACCGGGGTGGAGTTCGATTGAAAGCTGGTTTGTGAGTAAACTGGCGCGTGAGGGGATTACAGTAGCGCTTGCAGGTATTGGCGGCGATGAACTGTTCGCGGGGTATTTCCCATACAGCCATGTTTATCGCGCTGAAGCGTTCAAAGAGTTTATGGGGCCTTTCGCGAAACCGGCTGGCGTCGCGGCAAGGTTCATTGATAATCGGATTCCAAATAGTTGGAAACATGCTCCTCCGGGGTCAAGCCTTCACCGTTTTGCGATGATGGAAAATCTCGATTACGCATCCGCTTATTTCGCGCTTCGATCAACTTTCACTGATGATGAAAAACAGCTCCTTTTCACTGGCGATTTTCTGAACGATGTAAAGGGGTTGTCATCGGTTGAGTATGTCCGGGAACTCATGGGGAAAATTCCAACGGAAAGTTACATAGATAAATTCGCGCTTTTCGATATTCAGAATTATCTTGCGGCTGATCTTCTGAGGCACATGGATACAATGAGCATGGCTCATTCGCTTGAAGTGCGCGTTCCTTTGCTTGATCACAGGCTTGTGGAATATTCCCTGGGACTGGCAGATGACATGAAAATCCGTGATGGGAAATCGAAATACATTTTCAAAAAAGCGATTTCCGATTTCATCCCGGATGAAATAAAATCGCGGCGCAAGGTCGGGTTTGTTTTCCCGATGCAAAAATGGATGAGAACTGAATTTGCGCCTCAGCTAAGATCAGTGTTGAACTCAGATCGATTTTACCAGCGCGGGATTTTCAATCCCGGCTATTCCAGCCGACTGCTTGAGCAGTACATGGCAGGCGATGAAAGCCAGTGGCTCAGATTGTGGTCTGTTTTTTCAGTTGAGATGTGGGCGAGGATGTATATCGATTCAGACGGCAGCGAGCCGAAGGGGGTGGATTTCCGCGAGTTCGCGGGTTAGTTATGGCAGATTCATTCCGCACAGCCCTTATGATTCTCTACTACTTCCCACCCGCTGCTAGCGGAGGGACATACCGCCCCTTGAAATTCATCCGGTACCTTCGCGATTTTAACTGGCGCTGCGTGATTATCGCGCCGACTGAATGCAGGTACGAATCGCGGGATCATACGCTGCTTCAGGAGATTCCGCATGGAACTGAAATAATCAGGGTGAATCCCGGAGTTGAATCGACTTGGCAATATTCGTTTTTGAGAAAAATAAAACTTGGCGCGCATTACGAAAATAAATTCATTCCCGACAGGTATATCGGATTTGTCGAGAACGCTGTCATCGCAGCGAAAAAGCGAATCGAACAGGGCGGGATTGATTTGGCGTTTACATCAGCGCCGCCGTATAGTATTCATCTTGCGGGACGCGACATCGCAAAATCGTCCGGTCTGCCGTGGGTCTGCGATTTTCGCGACCCGTGGATTTCATGCCCGTTTTATAATCCGCAATCGCAAATTCGTGACAAGCAAAACAGGGAAATTGAGAAATCGTATTTTGAAAACGCAAGCGCGATTATTTCATTTCCCGAAATACGAATCCAAACTGAGCGAAAGCGATATCCTGAATTCGCGGATAAAATCATCGACATAGACAATGGCTTTGATCCGGCGGATTTCCCCCAGCCGCTGCCTGAGCCTGACACAGATAAAATCCGCATTTCGCATATCGGAGCGATTACTGCAGACCGTCCGGTAACTGTATTTTTAGAGGCATTGAAAAGCGTGCTGGATTCGAACAGCGATTTGAGAAATAAAACCAGCGTTGGATTTTATGGCGATGCCCGTCCGCCGACACCGCATGATATCAGCCGTCTGGGACTCGCGGATATTACACAATTCAACGGGTACGTTTCCCACAGGGATGCCTGCGCCGCGATGGCGTCCGCGAACATTCTGTTTATGGCGCTTCCGAACACAAAAGGCGCAGGGGGGATAATGCCGCTACGGCTTTTTGAGTACGCTTATTCATCACGGCCCGTTTTCCTGATTTCGCCTGAGGGTGAGGCTAGCAGGTTCGTTGAAAAAACAAAAACTGGTGTGTGGGTTGATTATACTGACACAGGCGCGATTAAGGAAAAACTGGCTGGGATGTTAAACGTGATTAACAGCGGCGATTACAAACATGCGCCTGATTTGTCCATTCTAGCGGGGCATGAGAGAAAACATCTTGCCGGGAAACTTGCGGATTTGTTTAATCGCATTGTTGAGGGGAAGAATATTCTTGAGTGAAAAGCAGGGAAATAAAGCGAAGAATGCGAAGATTTTGTATCTCCTGCACTGGTTTCCGGCGCTGTCTGAGACTTTCATTCTGCGCGAGATTCTCGAACTGCAGAAATCAGGCGAGTCGGTGGATGTCGCGAGTTTGAATCCGCCCCCGGATAAAATCACGCATCCCGAGGTCGGGCAGTTTGACGGCGAAATCCACATTCCGCGCGATGGCTTCTCTTATACGCTGTCGGCGCATTTTCACTGGCTGTCATCGTTTCCTGAAATATATTTCCCAATTCTTTTTGCGATACTGTCGAAAATCATACATCCTAAAACCGTAACAGTTTCATTGAGAGTTTTCTGCAAGGTTATCCGTCTGGCATATGCGCTTAGGGATTCGGACTACAAACACATACACGCCCATTTCGGAACAGCTCCAGCGACAGGGGCATGGATACTGGGTAAACTTCTCGATATACCGTTCAGCTTTACGCTTCACGCGGTTGGGGTATTTCTGCCGGACAGGCTGCTGGTGCGGAAAGTCGCGGATTCAAAATTTGTCGCGGTGATTTCCAATTTCAATATCAGCTATCTTAAAAAGCGATTTCCTAAAATTGACGAGAGTAAATTCAATGTCGTGCGGTGCGGAATTCGCCCTGATGACTTTGAATTCAGGCAGGTTGAGGCATCCAATAACCCGCCGGTTGTGTTGTCGGTTGGGAGGATGGTTGAAACAAAGGGTTTTAGGGATTTGATTTACGCGGCCAAACTGCTGCACGAAAAGGATAAAATTGTTGAACTGGTTCTTGTTGGCGGCGGTGATAAATTCGAGGAGTTCAGGAAACTGGCATCGGAACTGGGGATACGCGAACTTGTTAAATTCACCGGACCGCTGCCGCAGAATGAGGTTCGTGAAATCATGATGCATGCCGATTTATTCGTACTCGCGGCAAGCGTGGATGAAAGAGGCGACAGGGATGGCATTCCGGTTGTTCTCATGGAGTCGCTCGCGTTCGGGATTCCGACAATCAGCACCGAGGTTTCCGGCATTCCTGAATTGATAGTGAATTTCGATACGGGGCTTCTGGTTCCCGAAAAAAATCCAAAAGCGCTTGCCGACGCAATGCTGCTTTACATGTATGAAAGGGATCTACGAAAACGTCTGCCACTCGCTGGCCGTAAACTGGTTGAAACGAGTTTCAATGTCGAGATTAACGCGTCAATCCTGAAGGATTTGATAGAGAAAGCTGAGTGAGTTTGTATTTGTTTGTTACTTCAAATACGATTTCCGCGTCATGGTTGATTTATATATCGATATGCTGAACGCAATGCAAAGCCATATTGCTCCTGCTGGTTTCCAGGTTTTTTCTATGATGAAACGGTATATCGATTTTGAATTCGAGTAGTCTGCCATATAAAGGAAAACATAAAACAGAAGCGCAGATAGAAATATTATTCCGAATATTTTCCTCTTTCCTTCATTCAATAATTTAATACTAAAAGAGAAGGGAAGTAAAAACCAAAGATGAGGATTTGTAAGGCTTGTGTTTATATGCAATATGCTTTCCCGTGCAAACATATCATATGGTGCTAAAAGAACAAGATTATCCGGGGTTAAATAGTTATAAAGAAGTCCAAACATAATGTAGAGCATGCAGAATGCAATAAACATGATAAAAAGCGTTAGTATTCTGGAAATAGCAACTGCCTTGAGATGAATTGGCAGTACAATATGGTTTTTAAGCTTGCTTTCATTTATGTCTCTTACAAGTAAATGTATCTGAAATACACCAAATAGGAAAGGAAGAAATCCCCAAATGAATCTAATAAAAGACAGGAAATATATTATACTTTCATCTTTGTTATCAAGACAATGCAGATTTTTGCCTTCAAGAATCATGAAATATGCATAAATTGTATAGATAAACACCCCGATAAGGTAATAGTACCTGCATCTTATCAGCTCAGTGCCTATGTACTTCAATTCTGATTTAACTATTTTCCACATAAGACTCCTCCCGGCTATCTACTTCAAATACGATTTACGCAGCATATACGATATCCAGAGAAAAACGCTTATGAATGCCGATATCTGAATTGCTCCGGATATTGTGGTTGCATATTCAATGAAATCAAACATATACGTATGTACCGGTGAATACATAGGGAATAGAAAAGGTACAGTTATAATATAAACTACCGGAATAACCCAAAGATATCTTCCTGACGTTTCACTATATAATCTAAAAGAGTACGTTAGAAGGATTAGAACAGAAGTGAATACAAGCAACTCCTTTAATGAAACCATGAAGAGTTCAGATGCTAATAGCAATTTGAGAAGTGTTGTATATAAAATTAATAGCAAACCAAGGAGTATTGTCGGAATTAGAAATCGGGTAAAACCAGTCTGCCAACGCGGAAGAGGCAATAAAGCCTGTTGTTTGACTCGTTTCTCATGTATTTCGTAATGTGTGAATTCAATGAGTTTCAAGAAGAAAGCCATTATCATTGTTGCAATACAAAGTTCAATCAATATAAAATGCATATGGTCAGTCGTGCCAAGATGCTCATCATAAAACAGCAAAACGCCAAGCAAAATAAGATAAGCTGTCGGAAAGTACCAAAGTAAATTAAATCGCGTGTTTAAGTATGTAATTTCGTTTTTGACTATTTTCCACATTAGTCTTCTCCGATTAGTTACCTCAAGTATGATTTCCTCGTTATAAACGACAAGTGAATTATCAAGCAGAACAGGATTGTCATTACAATAAATGAAACAGGATTATTAATGTATTCAACAAAATCATGAAATAGAGGAATGATATACTCTGGTTCATCCCCGCCACCGATATGAATCGATCCAAGCATTATAATACCAATGAAAAGCAAACCGATAATTTTACTCGTATGCTCTGAAATAAGCCTTAATCCGTAGGTAATCGGAATGATACCAATCAAAACCCAAAATTCTAATGGGTGAAGATCATCAATGTGTAAACCGAAATCTGAAAGCTCTAATTTGGAAAAAATACCAGGAATAAAGCTGCCGATCAATGATAATGCAACTAACAGGACAAAAGGAGTCAGCAGTCGCGCGTAGCCTATTTCTTTTATCGCCAAAGGCAGAAGGCAGTGCAACTTGCACCGTTTCTCCCGTCCTTCCCTTATTAACAACTGTAGCTGCATAACGATGTAAACAATAGGTAGAAATCCCAAGGCAATGTTGATTATGGAAATGATATATCGAGCGTAATCAAAACTTTTACCATCTGCCGCGGTAATGAAACCAATAGTAATGTTTCCAATTATTACCAGGAAAAATAAACCAATAAGATAATATGCCAACTGTGACCGTAACCATTCGGTTTTCATATAACTGAGTTCCGCTTTAACTAATTTCAACATGGATTACCACCGCTCAATCATCTCAAATATGATTTCCTCGTCATAAACGACACATGAATTACCAGAACAAAAATTACTGACATAACCATGAACCCAAAAGGGTGAAAAGCACCAGATAGATAAGTGAAAGGATAGGTTTCGATATACATTGACGTGGTTATTAGAATTCCACAAAACAGTATCCCAATTACGGTTCCAATGCGTTCTGAGAACAGGCGAATCCCGTAAGTAATCGGAATGACACTGAATAAAGCCCTAAGCTCTCCCGGGGATATATCAGAGTATCTTAAAACGGGATTTAAAAGCACAATCCTGGTATGATAAATGAGAAGAATGCCAACGACCAGTGAAAATGCAATGAGCAGGATAAACGGTACAAGCAAACGAGTATAGCTTATTTTATTTATCGCCAAAGGCAGAAGATATTGCAGCCTGACCCGTTTTTCAGCAAACTCCCTAACCAGCAGCTGTACCTGCATGACGAGGTACACAAGATGCAGGAGAAATAATAAGATAAAGCTGATTATGGAAAACAGGAATAGAGCATCGACCCTGATATTCGCTTGAGATATGAGGTTGCCAATAATTAAAAGAAAGAAAAGCCCAAAAAGAATGTTTGCCACTTTTGACCGTAACCACTCAGTTTTCATGTAACTGAGTTCTGCTATAACCAGATTAACCACGATTATCCCCCTTCATAATCAGCACAGCGATGTCATCAATGCTCATCTGCATCGGCTGAATGTTTTTCGCGCCGAGTTCAGCAAGATGCGCAAGTGTGGATTCACGGTCGCTGCTCTCAACGAGATTACTGCTGCCATCACGATCATGCTTGACCGCACCGCGTATTTTTCCGAAATCGCCATCCAGCACGAATGAAACGCGACACCACCTGTCAACCAAATCATCTTTTTTCTCACGCAGAGTTATTTGCCCGTCCTGCAAAAACGCGAGTTCATCGGCGATACGGCCTATGTCAGACAGGATATGCGTCGAATACAGAATCGCGCTGTTCCCTTTCTCGACTGCTTCCCAAAGCGATTCCAGGAATTCAGCGCGCGCCATCGGATCAAGCCCGGATGTCGGTTCATCGAGTAAAAGCAATTTCGGAGAATGAGACAGTACGCCGATTAATGCCAGTTTCGCCCTGTTTCCCTTCGAGAGCGTGTTTGCCCTTTTCTTTAAATCAAGCTGGAACCGTTCAGCCAGCTCGTTTGCTTTATCATTGCTCCAGTCAGGATAAAATTGCGAGAGGAATTTAAGATTTTGCTCACCTGACCAGTATTCATAGAATACGTGTTCATCGCCGACATATCCGATATCGAATTTCCATCCCGGTTTATTTGGATTCGTATCACGCCCGAAAACCTGTATGCTCCCGGCATCACGCTTGATTAATCCTACGAGTGTGTTAATCAATGTCGTCTTGCCTGAACCGTTGGGGCCGACCAGTCCGAGAACAACTCCGGGTTTCAATTCGAAATTGAGCGGACCAAGCGTGAATCCCTTATATTTTTTAACAACGCCATTCAATGAAAATGCGTATGTAGTTTCAGTTGCAGCCATTATTATCCGCCTCCGGATTTCAGCAGTTTTGAAATAAGCAATCGAATCTCTTCAGGAGCAAGCCCAGTTGCAAGGGCGTCGCTGAGAACAGGCTGTACTTTCTCCCTCAGCCTGTCGAGCGCGATTTGACGTTTCTTTTCATCAGTCAGGGAGGATACATAAAAACCCTTGCCCCTTTTTGACACAATTAATCCCTCTCTGTCGAGGTCCTCGTACGCCCGCTGGACTGTAATCACGCTGACACGCTGTTCTTTAGCCAGCCCTCTAATGGATGGCAGCACCTGTCCCTCTGATAATTCACCTGCAAGAATTTTCGCTCGAATCTGTTGCGAGATTTGCGCGTGCAGCGGTTCCAACGATATGTCTGAAAGGTTAAGCAGCATAGTGCCCTCACTGTATATGAGCAATATATACACTATGGGCGGTTGTTTGTCAAGTGCTCTTGAAAGTTATTTTTTTTAGTTTTTCGGATAATTCCGGCACACAAAAATAATCCAAACTTTGTGCTTGAAATTTAAAACATGAATCGTTATACTTGATATTTTCTTCTAAACCTGCCCCAGAGGGTGAGGTATTGAATGTTGCGTGAATATGAACTCATATATGTGTTAAGACCTGATCTGGCTGAAGACCAGCTTGCCATTGAACAGGAATACGTTCGCAAGGCGATTTGGGCTTTGAACGGTGAGATTAAGAACGAGGACGCTTGGGGAATCAAGCCTCTGCCGTTCGAAATCAGGAAATACAAGGAAGGTTTTTTTTGTATTATGAAGCTTGACCTTGAACCAGAGGGACCGGCGAAGCTTAAGTACGAGTTGAAGATCAATGACCGGATCATTCGAAACATGCTGACATCAGTGAAATAAATTGTTGTCATAGTGGCAGGGTGTTTGATTGACGCAGGCATAAGGGAGTTTTTATGAATCGGATTGTATTGGTTGGCAGGTTGGAAAACACGCCTGAAATACGATATACATCCAGTGGTATACCTGTTTCAAATTTTTCTCTCTCGGTTCGTCGTTCTCATCCAAATTCAGAAGGAATCTGGGAGAGAGATGTTTTTAGAATTGTAACCTGGCGAAAACTTGCTGAAACATGCTGCAAGCATCTTGAAAGAGGCAGATGGATAGCGGTTGATGGCAAGCTCCAGAACCGTTTTATCACGACCCAAAACAACGAGCGTCGTGTTATGGTTGAAATCCATGCGGATGATATTCGTTTTCTGGATTTCCGCCAGCAGCATAGAGATCGTGACGCGAGTGAAACAAGACAGGACAGGAATCCTAAAGCCAGGCTTGAAGAGCAGAAATTTCAGCAGGATACCAGAATGGAAACGAATAACGACAGGGATGTCGAAGAAAGAAAAGATGATGGAAACGGTGCTGAGGTCGAGAGAGAAAAGAAGTTAGAGGTTGAATCCAAGGAAGAGCGCTCGAAATCGTACAAGCCTTATCTCGAAGATGAGGAAGGCACACCGTTGGATATGTCAGATGTATAGTTTTCTTCAACCGTGAGTATTGGCTGAAGGAATTAATCAGGTTAAACTTCCCCATGGCCGTTTTCGAACGGCGGGGGGTTTTTGCACGATAAACTGGTTTTTGTTTTGAGATGTGATTACACAGGAGCAAAAGGACAGGAAAGTATAATATGCAAAGAACTAGACCAAGAAACAAGAATTTTCGACAAAGGCGCAAACGAGTTTGTTATTTCTGCGTTCATCCTGAGATTACAATTGATTTCAAGAACGTTGATCTTTTGAAGAAATACACAACAGACCGTGGAAAGATAACTCCACGAAGGCGCACGGGATGCTGTCCGAAGCATCAAAGAGAAGTCGCTCGAGCGATTAGGCGTTCTCGAGTAGCGGCGCTGATGCCGTATTATATCGATTAACAAGGTGTTTAAATTTTCGCACAAAGGATGTTGATTTGGCATGAAGGTTATCCTGTTGGAAGATATTCCCAAACTAGGCAACGCTGGCGAGGTTGTCGAGGTTAAACGCGGTTTTGGAGCTAATTTTCTGCTGCCCCGTGGCAAAGCTGAAATCGTAACGAAAAGCAGGCTGAAAGAGCTTGAGACACACCAGAAACAGATTCAGCATAAAGCGGTGTATATCAAACAGAGAGCTGAGCAGGTTCGAGATAAAATCATGGAAAGGCCGCTGGTTGTTCGCATGAAAGCCGGAGAGGGCGGCAAACTGTATGGTTCTGTCACAGGAATCGCTGTTGCCAAGGCGGTAAAGGAACAATTTGAGATTGAGATCGATAAAAGCGATGTTTCAATCGCTGAACCGATTAAAATCATTGGCACCTACACGATTAATGTCAAGCTTCACCCTGAGGTCATCGCGGATATCAAAATAGATGTGGAAAGTGAGCCTGTCGAATAAATGGCTCTGAGACAGATTCTGAAATTCAAATCCCCTCTTCACGAGGGGATTTTTGTGTAAAGTTATGGGTTAGAGCGAAGAACAGCAGAGGGTTAAAACCCTCTGTTATTCATGTAAATAAAACAATTCATAATAATCAATTTGCGGTTTTTCCGGTTTTATATGTCATCACAGGCCCATCTGGCTGGATACTATTTTGTGAAACCAGTGCAGACAGGTTGTCTGTAGCTGGAAAAACGACTATGGCTGACAAAAATGACAGACAAGATGTAACGTTGCTTCGAGGCAAACGGGCGCCTGAAAGCACGGAGAAAAATCTGTCCGAGCAGATAGCAGGCCAGACTAAGCAAACTGAATCCAGGACATTGCAATCGCGTTTGCGTTCAGCAGATTCATCCCCGGTATCTCATCGGGCGCTTGAGAATGAGATGAAGAACGTACTGAGCTCGCTGTGGAGTTTCAAAGAGGTTCTTATTGAGTTCAAAGAGATGCTTCACAAGGATTGCAACAGGTCGCTTGACACGTTGACAAAGCAATTCGAGGAAATGACGCGTGTAATTGATGTTTCCCATGAGAATTTACGGCTGAAGGACAAACCCAAGGACAAGATAGAAAGTGTCAAGGGAATCAGGTTGGAATTATCCGGTGCGATAGAGCATATCAGCCAGAGCGCATCGAGTAATGAGGCCTATATCGAAATAGCATCCAAAATATCTTTGCTAATAAACACATACAGCGATGTTATAGAAAAAGTCAGCCTTATGGAATCCAATCTGGAAACGTATTTCCGGAGCCAGAAAACCTCTGAGGAAAGAAAAGAGCATGCGAAATCGCAGTCGATACTTCCTGGAGCATCGGCGATTATCCGCTCGCAGGAACTGGAGCGACAGAGGATAGCGCGTGAGATTCATGACGGTCCAGCACAGGCGATAGCGAATGTCATATTCAGGCTGGATATAGTGCAGAAAATCATGGAGCAGAGACCTGAAGCAATAGAAGTTGAGATGTCGAAGGTCAAGGAGATTGCCCAGGGAGCGCTTAACGAGATACGGCATTTCATTTTTGACTTAAGGCCAATGACCCTGCAGGACCTGGGCCTGACAGCGACTTTGCGCAAGATAGTCCAGCGTTCACCGGAGAAATACAATACGAAAGTCGAGCTTATGATTGAGGGTGAAGAGTGTGAACTAAATGCTGAAATCGATCTTGCCATATTCAGGATAGCGCAGGAATCTTTGAACAATATCAAGAAACACGCAAAGGCAAGTAACGCGTGGATTCAGCTTAAATATCTGGATGCCAAGGTTGTATTGATTGTCGAGGATAATGGAGTTGGGTTCGACATGAAGAAGAAAAAGGAGCAAAGCCAGCAGGAATATAATTCGTTCGGACTCCTTGGCATGCAGGAAAGAGCAGATGACATCGCGGGAAGCCTTCAAATAACCTCACAGCCGATGCGCGGCACCAAGGTCATTTTCACAGTTCCAATCCAAACATCAACAGAATAATTTGTAATTTACCTGTATGCTTCGAAGCCGGTTATATCGTGTCCGAGGATAAGCGTGTGTATGTCGTGGGTGCCCTCGTAGGTGTAAACGGATTCTAAATTACACGCGTGGCGCATGGCTGAGTATTCATCGACAATTCCCGCCGCGCCGAGAATTTCACGAGCCATCCTCGCGATTTTCAGCGCTTCAGCGACATTGTTTCGTTTCGCCATCGAAACCTGTGTGTGGGTTGCTTTGCCTGCATCCTTGAGTTGCCCCAGCCTGAGGCACAATAGCTGCATTTTTGTAATTTCAGTCGCAATGTATGCGAATTTTTCCTGCTGTAGTTGGAACGCGGCAATTGGTTTTCCGAATTGAATTCTCTCCTGCGCGTATTGCAAAGCTTCATCGAAACAAGCCATAGCGGCACCGATTGCCCCCCACGCGATTCCGTATCGAGCCTGTGTCAGGCATGACAACGGCGCTTTCAGCCCTACGGCATCAAGAAGGATATTCTCTTTGGGAATTTCGCATTCTATGAAACTCAATTCACTTGTAACCGATGCCCGCAGCGAGAACTTGTTTTTTATTTCCGGAGCTGTGTAACCATCAGTGCCTTTTTCAACCAGGAATCCGCGAATTTCACCGTCCAGTTTAGCCCATACAACAGCGATATCAGCGATTGTACCGTTGGTAATCCACATCTTGGAGCCGTTTAAAACATAACCGGAATCGGTTATTTTCGCGGTTGTTTTCATGCCGGATGGGTCGCTGCCGTGGTCGGGTTCGGTGAGTCCAAAGCATCCGATTATTTCACCCTTTGCCATGCCAGGAAGGTATTTTTCCTTTTGTTCGCCTGATCCCCACCGGTGGATTGGATACATCGAAAGCGATGTTTGAACTGAGCTGAAAGAACGAATCGCGCTATCCACACGTTCAAGTTCCTGGCTGATTAAACCGTAAGCCGTGTCTGACGAACCCGCGCAGCCGTAACCGTCAAGGTTTACGCCAAAAACATTTAATTCGCCGAGGTCTTTTGCGATCTCAGGTGTGCAAGTGCCATCGGTGAAATGCTTCGCGATGACCGGCTGGTATTTATCCTCCATCAGGTTTCGCACAGTATCCCGGATAAGCAGTTCTGAATCGTCGAGCAGCTCATCAATGTTGTAATAGTCAATCGCCTTAAACGCCATTTCAATCACCTGCCGTTATTTATGCCAGCGGAAAAAAGTATAAGATGAAATGAGCATTAAATTATCTCATTCAGACCTGCGAAATTCTATCATAGTCGTATCTGAAAAAGCAGGCAGTTGAAATTGCACGGCAAATTTAAAGAATGCTCAAAACCTGGTGATTTTTTAGTATCAATAAATCTGAACCTGGGAGCGCTGGTCTCTGACCGGCATTTTAGCAAGGTTAATAGAAATCGATAAAGTTTGTCTAACCGATGAAGTACCTAAAGGCAAGAGTTGAGTTAATCAACCCCGGCATGCCTGCCAAATCTGCATGGATTATTCACTCTCTCTATAAAGGCATGACCGGGTTACGGGGAAAATAGGGCTTTTTCAACAGCCCCCAGAGACCAGCGCTCCGAGGAAAAGATATATTTATAAAACGTAAAAACTTAAAACATAGTTTTTCAGGGCCGAATATCATAATCAAAAGGGGTAATCAGAAAGCAGAGGGGGGAAACCCTCTGCCATTTATTCGTATTTATGGAATCGACAAATGCTATCATGCAATAACCTTTACGCCATTTTCTGTCATTTTAATGGCGTCTTTATCAACTGTAAAACTTTCAACAGCATTGTCCATATCATCGAAAATATCGAGAAACATGTGGAAATGCGCCTGCTGGAATACAAAGTGATGCTCTTTTCGTGTTGTGAAGATAACAGATTTTCCATTGGGAATTTTTGCAAACAGTTTGTGGACGGTTATAAGAGCGCCCATTGCGGAGGAGTCCATATAGCCAACATTTTCCCAGGAGACAACCAGCTTTTCCTTGCCGCTGTCGATAACCTCGTTTGCGGAATGGACAATCTCATGCCAATTTGAGAATTTGATATCCCCCCGCACTTCCAGGATGGTAATGCCATCCTGCTCTTTGAGTTTAATCTCCATTTAGAAAGCTCCTCATAAAAAAGTACAAATTTAATGTTTCTACAGGAAATTGGATATCTGGCAAGTATCGTGTTTGCAGTGAGTTAATTAGCGCAGGTCTTTGTTGCCATTTCTCCAATTTCCTTCGTTTAAATATTGCACCTTAAACTAATAATAATATCTTTCTATGGTGAGGATATTTGACCCTGATATTATCAGTCCAGCTGGCTTGATGAGAAATAAATCGTTAATCGTTTTAAAATTGCAGAATTTTCGGTAAAATGCTTTTTCAAGATTAGGTTTATTTAACTGTGCCATAAAAATCCGAGGTGTGGAGATATGTGGAAATCATGGATGTTTGTTCTGGTAGTATGTATGGTCTCGGTGTTCACAACCGGGTATGCTCAATCCGATGAATCAATCACCGTTGTGGATGAGCCGTCAGTTAAACTGGAGGCTGAACTCAACCTGCACTACAAGACATTTTCAGAAATCAAACTGTCCGACCTTTATCTTGAGAGGTGGCTGGTTAAATACAATTATCATCCAGTCGCGGATATCATGACCGATGAGGAGTTGTTTTCGGTGATTGACATTGGTCGTGACGGTCTTGAATCGGTGAAAGCGGCGTATGAGATTGGGGATTACAAAAAGGCGAAATTCGAACTCGCGGATTATTTCAAAAATCGTCCTGAAATTGTCCATATCGATCCGGGTGCGCTTAATCCATCAAGGAAGAATATCTACACGGATAGATCTGATGAACTTCTCAATAGCCCGGATTTCCCGAATCATCCGTGGGACAGGGAAAAACTAGGCAATGGTTCAAAGGATGCGTGGTGGAACTGGGTATCACATCTGTATTATGCTTATCGTTACACAGGCGATATGAAATATCTCCATGGTTGGACGGATATGTTTTCATTCTGGTATGAGACCGTTCGTCCGCCTGAAGGCGATCCGAAAATTTGGCTTTCACCATCGTTTATAAACAATCCATGGGATTCTCATCAGACGGGTTACAGAATTCACACCTTCTCATGTTTCAATGATATTCTGGCTGGAATTGAATACGATGTTGTTCCGGTTGATGAGAGAATAGTGCTTTATAAATCAACTGTTGAGCATGCCCGATTTTTAATGTCGGTCAATCCCGGATACCGCGCCGGGAATATTCAGCTCCTTCAGATGCTTAACCTTCTCGAGGCCGGGATAAATTATCCTGAATTCAAAGAGTCCCGGCAGTGGATCGATTTCGCATGGAATTATCTTCTAAAAAACGTACATCTGGGCGTGATGCCCGATGGCGGTTATTTCGAGAGAGCGGCAGGTTATAACAATTCTGTTATTAAGTTCTTCCGAAAGATTCTTAAACTGGCTCGCACAGGCGGATTGCAGGAACCCGACTGGCTTGAGCCGAAACTCAAACAAGCTCAGGAATGGACAACCATGGTGTATTCGCCGATTTATAATTTAGCGCCTGTCGGTGACAGCAGTATGGGAGCGGAGAATTTCGCGGTTCAATATCTTATTGACGGCGCTCTTTCATTCCCATGTCCTGAATTTAAATTTTTTGTAAAAGACTATCCTGACGAATTAAGAGAAAGGGCGGAAGAGCTTTTCGGCGATAAGGCGGATGACGTTATCGCTGAATTAAAAGCAATCGTACCGAAGGAACCGGATTACACATCAGTAAATTTGCCTGATACCGGCTGGGTTGTGATGCGCTCCGATTGGAGCAGGGATGCCAGATATTTGCTTTTCGATTACGGCTCCAACGAGCCGTGGCACTGCCATCGCGATGGCCTTGGATTCAGTATTTTTGCCTATGGCAAGCCTTTGATTACTGATTGCGGCCATGGTGGCGGCTATCAATCAGACAGGTCAAAACTGTGGTACAAAGAGACAATCTCGCACAACCTTGTAACAATCAACGGAATGAGCCAGCGCAAGATTACATCCGGCACTTGCGACAGATGGGTAACATCATCGGTTGCGGATTATGCAAACGCAATCCATGATGGTTATAAGTATTTAGGCGCGTATTGCCGCCGCAAGATTACATTTGTCAAACCCGATTACTGGATTCTCACCGACAACCTGACAGAAAAAATGTGCCAGACCAGCGGTTATCATGAATGTGAATGGCTTGCCCATTTCCAGCCGACTGAACTAACAATTGATGAGAAATCAAAAGTGATCCGCACAAATAATCCCGATGCGAATGTTCTTGTGGTGCCGTTAAATCCTGAAACTCTCATTGTTAATCAATCCACTGGCTGGACAGTTACTCCGGATGGCGAAGCGGATGATGCGCCGTATATCGGCTATCAGAGAGAGGGTGATTTGCCGGTTGATTACGAGGTTGTGATTTATCCATACAAGGGAACTGTCGCGCCGGATATCAAAGTTGAAGAACTCGATTTGGGCGATGATGCCTGGCGATGCAAGGGTTTGAAAATCACAACGCCTGATGGAATCGATTACTATCTCGAATCGCTCAAGGCTGATTATTATTTCGTTGTCGATGAAAAAAGCGCGTTTCGCAAATACGGCGATTTCTCTTTCGATGGCGAAATGGCGTTAATACGTGAAAAGAACGGGCGAGTTGATTCAGTTCTGCTGGTCGGCGGAACATGCCTTAAACGCAGTGGAAAGGTTATAGCGTTATGCTCGGATGAAATCGACTGGGTCGAGATTCAGTTTGAAAATAACGGCGCGTCTGTCGATGGTGAATTCAACGGTAAAATTGTTATTACGCTTCCCGACGGCAGTTATCTTGTGACAGGTTAATAAGTTAGTAAGTTAGCAGGTTAGAAGGCTGAAAATTGAATTAATATAATAACACCATGCTTTAGCGTGGTGCGGGATAAAACAAGGGTGAAAATGAAAATAATCGATATGCATGTGCATCTGTGCGATGACGAGAGCTTTCAACATACGCTCGATTTGGTAAAATCGGCTGGAGTTGAAAAAGTTGTCGTTTCGTGCCTTGAACCTTGCGATGGCGTTTACAAGCCTACTCCTGAGCAATTTCGCGAGGACAACGCCCGTGTTTATGAATGGATGAAAAAAGAGGAGGGCTATGTTCACGGCTGGGTTTATGTAAATCCTGAACATGAGCGGGAATCGCTGGATGAAATTGACAGGGCGATAAACGAATACGGCATGACCGGAATCAAACTCGAATGCGGCTGTGTATGCACTGACCCGCGATATATTCCAATCATGGAAAAAGCCCAATCGCTGAACATTCCCATACTGCAGCACACGTGGTTTAAAATTACCGGATGCATTGATGGCGAATCGGTGCCTGAGGATGTCGTATCACTTGCGAGAGATTTTCCAAAAGTGAAAATAATCATGGCGCATATCGGCGGCGACTGGCAGCGCGGAATCAAGGCAGTTCGCGGCTTGCCGAATGTTCTAATCGATATCTGCGGAAGCATTGTCGATTGCGGCGCGATTGAAATGGCGGTTGAGGAATTAGGCGCTGAGAGAATTTTCTTCGGAACAGACCTTCCCGATATCGATTTCTGGACAAACCTTGGGAAAGTCGAGGGCGCGGATATCACCGATGAGCAGAAAAAACTGATTCTCTATGATAACGCTGCCCGGCTTATTGGGGGTGATTTGTGATGATTATTGATAGTTTCACCGGAATCGGCACATGGCCTTTCAGGAAATTAAAATACGCATCAGTGGATATGCTGGTCGAATTGATGGAAAGGGAGAAAATCGAACAAGCGGTTGTTTATCCGATTACATCAATACTCGCAAAGGATTGCATGGATGGCAACATGGAGGTTTATGACGCTTATCAAAAATATCAATCTATGATTGTTCCGTTCGCCGTGATAAATCCCGCATTCGAGGGCTGGAAACACGATTTTGAAACCTGTTTCGATAAAATGAAATTCAAAGGCTTGCGCCTGTTCCCGACATATCACGGATATGGCCTGACAGATAATTGCCTGAGTGAAATTATCAAAGCAGCGGAAAGTAAAAACATTCCTGTCGCGCTCGCTATCAGAGTTGAGGATGAGCGCCAGCATCACTGGCTGATGAAAGTCCCTTCGCTAGATGTTGGAAAAGTGGTTGATACGATCAGCAAATTTCCGAAAGTGAGATTTGTTATAAGCGGAGCGTCATACGGTGAACTCAGCACAGTCCGAGAACAGCTTGCGAAACTTGTCAACTGGCATTTTGACATAGGCAGAATGCAGGGACGCCACGCAAGCCCGGGACCTGTAGAGGTAGTTGTCAGAGCTATCGAAGATTTCGGTGCGGATAAAATATTGTACGGCAGCAACGCTCCGTTTCAGTATGTTAAATCATCACTTCTGAAAGTGTTGAACGCGCGGATAAGCGATGCTGACAGGGATTTGATATTATTTAGCAATATGTTGAAATTATTAAAATAGAGATTCGCTGCGCTGGCATCCTGCCGGCTGTGTCGCCCCCGTCCCGGGGGCAAGAGAAACGGGACGTTTCCGACACAGCCGGCGGGACGCCAGCGTTACGAAAAAAGGACAAAACGAAAATGGAAAAAATCAAAGTGCTTTATGTAGGCGATTCTGAAATAGTTCTAAGCAAATATATCGTTGGAGCTGATTCCTTCGAACAGGCTAACTACAACGACAACGCCCATTTCTTCAGGGATGCCATGGCGACACTGCCATATATCGAACTGAGGCATATCAACCCTCACGATGTTCCCTACCAGTTTCCTAAATCGATGGAAGAGCTTCAGAAATACGATGTCCTGATTTTCAGCGATGTCGGCTACAACTCGATGATATTCTACGCCGGTTTGAAGCCGCCGTACGAATATCCGCTGGGACCAGACAGGCTGAAAATGGTGAAGGAGTTTGTCGAAAAAGGCGGCGGATTTGTAATGAGCGGCGGATATCTTTCGTTTGCGGGAATCAACGCAATCGGCAGATGGCACAACACGCCGGTCGAGGAAATTCTCCCTGTCTCGATTTCATCCCATGATGACAGAATCGAAGCGACCGACGGTTTCATTTTCAAAGTTGTGGATAAGGAGCATCCGATAACATCCGGGATACCCTGGGATGATGCGGAATTTACGTTGTGCGGATACAATCAGGTGAAACTAAAGGATGGCGCGAAACTGCTTGCGGAATATGACGGCGACCCGTTTATTACATGCTGGGAATATAAAAAAGGCAGGACGGCTACGTTCGCATCCGATTTCGCTCCGCACTGGGCGGGTGATTTCAAGGACTGGGAGCACTATCCGCAGTTCTGGGGGCAGATGTTAAAATGGCTCGCGGGAAAGGATTAAAACCGTAGCGCTGGCGTCCCGCCGGCTGTGTCGGAAACGTCCCGTTTCCCTGCCCCCGGGATGGGGGCGATACA
>CBDURE010000022.1:0-33992 GCA_965369605.1 uncultured bacterium | reverse complement strand
GCCCGACAGCGCGGAGCTGATTGTCGGGGATATTCGCGATACTGAAATTCTTAAATCAGCTTTTGAAAATGTCGATGTTGTTTTTCACCTTGCCGCGAAAGTCAGCATACGGCTTGCTGTCGATGAATTTCACGATGACGCTGATATCAATTTAATTGGCACATTGAAGGTTCTGAAAGCGGCTCGTGATGCCGGAGTGAAGAAACTGGTTTACGCGTCATCGATGGCGATTTATGGCAATCCCGATTACTCGCCGCAGGATGAGAGTCATCCCAAACGGCCAACATCGCCGTACGGCGTATCAAAACTGGCAAGTGAAAAGTACATTTCAATTCTCGCGCCGTTATGGGGAATTGATTTTATCAACCTGCGATTGTTTAACACTTATGGCCCGCGCCAGACGCCATCGCCATACGTTGGTGTAATCACGATTTTCATCCGCAATATTCTCTCAGGCGAGCAGGTTAAAATATTCGGTGATGGCAAACAAAAGCGTGATTTTATTTATGTCGGAGATGTCGCCCGCGCTTTCGATTTGGCAGCGTCGAGCGATGTGTCCGGAATTACTCTCAATGTTGGCACGGGAATTCCAACTGATGTAAACACGATTGCCGATATCCTTATTAACCGGCTGGACAAAAATGCCAAGCCTGTTAATACACCGCCTGTAGCGGGTGAGCCTGGAGATTCACTCGCTGATATTTCACTTGCGCAATCAATGATAGGATTCAGCGCGGAGTATGGAATTGATGAGAAAATCGATGAGGCAATCGAGTGGAATCGGATGGCATCAGACACATAAAATTACTTGATTTCTTGACATAACGGTATTAATCATTTACAAATTAATACTTGGTTTCGGGAAGTTTTATCAAGGAAGGTGCAGATATGGTAATCAGGAAAGCGGTAATCCCCGCGGCCGGACTCGGTACACGATTTCTGCCGGCAACAAAGGCGCAGCCAAAAGAGATGCTGCCAATTGTCGATAAACCCGCGATTCAATTTGTGGTTGAGGAGGTGTTAACCGCGGGAATCAGCGATATCCTGATTATTACAGGTCGCGGCAAGCGGGCGATTGAGGATCATTTCGACCGCGCGTTTGAGCTGGAATACTACCTTAAAAAGCAGGGAAAGGAAAAATTGCTGGATGAGGTCGGAACCATAGCAAGCATGGGGCGAATTCATTTTATTCGCCAGGGAACTCCTGCCGGACTTGGCCATGCGGTTTTGCAGGCGAAGGATCATGTCGGCAATGAGCCGTTTGTTGTTCTTCTTGGTGATGATATCCTTGGCGGCAATCCGGCTTGTATTCAGGAAATGATGCGCATTTACGAGGAAAAGAAATGCTCTGTAATTGCGGTTGAACAGGTTCCCATTGAGGAAGCGTATAAATACGGTGTCGTTGTGGGTGAAAAAGCAAATGACAATGATAATCTTATTAAGGTCGATGATTTGGAGGAGAAACCGGAAAAGCCGAAATCTGATCTTGCCATTATGGGCCGATACATTTTAACACCGGAGATTTTTACAACGCTGGAAAATATTGGTCCTGATGAAAAGGGTGAAATACAGCTTACACATGGACTGGAAGAACTTATGAAAACGCAGTCAATTTACGCTTATCTCTATAAGGGCCTCAGGTGGGATATTGGAAACAAAATCGGCTTTCTTCAAGCGACAGTCGATTACGCGCTTTCAACTGATGAAGTTCGTGATGAGTTCACAGAATACCTGAAGGATAAATTAGGCATCTAAAAAAAAATAACGGTTTTCTGACATGGCATCCAGAACAGTCTTCACATTAGGATTTCAAAATTTCACACTTGTGGATTTTATTCACATTGTTAACGAACAGAATATTGTCAGAGTCGTAGACATTCGAGGTAAAGACAGGATAGCTCATGGCCGTGCGCCGTTTTCACCTGAGCAGCTCAAATCGATGCTTCCCAATATTAACGTGGAGTATATTCAGATGCCCGAGGTTGGCATGCCGGACAAACTGAGGAAATTGTCCAGTGACAACGGGAACAGAGTTGATTTCATCAAGGAGTACTTTGAGGGTCTCAGTTCTGACAAATCCATTATTAAAAAGGTCAAGAAGTACTTCGCTGATGACAAAGTGCTGATACTGTGCATCGAGGAGGACCCCTACACCTGCAAGCGAAAACCGTTTGCGGAATTCATTGCCTCAATGCTTGATGAAAAAGTAATTATAAAAGACCTTTCTATCAAGGACCTTAAGCCGCGTGTGATACCTCCACTTCCGCCACTTGAGTAGTATTTGCGAACAGAGATATCTAACAGCTGATTTCCTTTTTGACATCATTATTTGATGGTGTATAATTGCCCTTTCGTTTAACTGTGATTAATGTCCGGATGGCTGGAACATTTTCGATGATACTTCTTTATGCTGCGTTTGGTGATTCACTTCTGATGACGATGTACAGAGCGTACATCCATCAGCCGCTTGAGAATTTCGCCAACAACTATACCGCCTATTTCCTGCTTCTGCCGGAAACCATTGTGCTTGCTACAGCGATTCTCATTCTCATTCTGGATTTGATCAAGCCGAATCGCGATTCACTGAAAGCGCCGGTTGTGGCGATTGCCGGTACGCTTATTTCGCTTGCAACGGTGTATTACACGCAGTACCTGACATCAAGATATTTCAATCCGGCGCTGGGACAGTACTGGGGCGGCCTTGAAACAATTGACCCGTTCAGTTTGTTTTTGAAATCGGTAGCTTTCCTCGGTGTGATTTTCGCCATTTTGATGTCTATCAAAACAAGGCTGCCGAGAAAGCATACGGGTGAGTACTACTCTCTATTATTATTTGCCACAGTCGCGATGACATTCGTTGTGTCATCATCGGATATTCTAGCTATTTGGATAATGACCGAATTTGTCTCGCTGACAAGTTATATCATCGTCGCGTTCAACAAGCATGAACCGCGAGCGGTCGAGGGCGGATTGAAATATCTCCTGCTGGGCGCTATTTCATCAGCTTTCATGCTGTATGGCTTCTCAATCCTGTATGGTTACACGGGTACGACAAATCTTTATGTGATGAAAACCATCCTGATTCAATCAGCTGAACAGGTAACCAATCCGATATTCGTACTCGCGATTGGCATGTTCATGGTTGGCATCGGATTCAAACTTGCAATCGCGCCATTTCACACCTGGGCGCCGGATGCGTTCGAGGGAGCGCCTTTGCCTGTCGCAGCTTTTATAGCTGTAACGCCGAAGATTGCTGTCGCCGCAGTGTTTTTAAGGGTTTTCCTTCTTGGACTCGCGAATGTCGCTGTAATCTGGGTACCGATGATGGTTGCGTGCGCTATTCTGAGCATGGTTATCGGTAACCTGTTCGCGATTCGCCAGAATAATATCAAACGATTCCTCGCATATAGCGGTGTCGCGCAAATGGGATTTTTGTTGATGGGATTATGCGCCGCGGGGGTGCAAGCGCAAAATGACCCCAACGCCGCGATTAAATCCCTTGGCTACAACGCGATGCTCAACTACATTGTGATTTACGCTATAATGACACTTGGCGCTTTTCTGATTGCGAATATTGTCAAGCATCACACAGGCAGTGAGGATTTCAGGGCGTACCGGGGACTATTCCAGCGCGCTCCGGCATCGGCACTGACCATGATGATCTGCATGCTTTCTCTTGCCGGCATTCCACCAACATTAGGTTTCAGCGCGAAGTTTTTTGTCTTTGCGGCTGCAATCGCTAAAGAGATGTGGCTGCTTGTTATCGTTGGCGCATTGATGGCGGTTATTGCAGTGTTTTACTATCTTAGGTGGATTTGGGTTATGTTCCTTGTTGAACCGGAAGATAAATCGTTAATTCTTCCGAGCAGCCTTCACAGATGGACAATGGTTTTTCCGTTTGCTCTGCTCGCTCTCGCATATGTTCCATTTCCTATCGTTGGTGGAACTGTTGCTAAATGGATCTATGACTACGCCGCGGGAGCCTATTTCCTCACAATCAACGTCTATTTCGGATCATAAAATTCTCCGTAACTTCGTCTCCCTTTACCGAACAAAATAACCGAGCCCCGAACGTGAGTGAGGGGTATTAACAATTCTGATTCAAAATTCACCTACACCGCACTAACCTCGACTTTCGACATTTCAGGTTGCCTATACGCCATTAAACCGGGTGCCGCCCATACAGCCGTCCCGGCTTTATGGGTGTTTGTGCGAAGTTACGCATTTCACCCACAAATCACAAAAAGACGTGATGTGTGGGCGGCACCCGACTTGGATTAGATGAGGGAAATTGTAGAAATAATTATTTCTTCCGACAGCCTCGTGAGTGAGGAGTATTAACAACTCTGATTCAAAATTCATCTACCCCTCACTAACGTTCGGGGCTCGGTTAATAACGAGATTCGGTTAATAACGAGCTCGGTTAATACCGGGGTTCGATTACAAATCAATTTTTAATGTTTTGAAACACCTCCTCAAACCCATTGCCTGTAACACCACACCGCATTTTTTGAGTCAATTTTGAATCAAATTCGGTTTTGGAACCAAGATTGCACAGTAATATCCTCATGGAACAAGTAAAGCCTGAAATAACACGAAACGGCACAATTCTGTATAAGAATGTACAAGTTTACTTGTACATATTAGGCGGTAGAGAGTTATACATATCTGATATGCCGATTTGGACTAAAAAGCGAGCGTGTCAAAAATGATACGTTTATGTGAAAATAATGTGTCTAATTGTGTTATATTATACACAGAACATAAGGGAAGGTATTTGTCATGTCAAAAGGAAAAATCCTGATTGTTGATGATGAAAAAAACATAACGAAAAGCATATCGAACATCCTGAAACGCGAGGGTTATGAAACCGTGCTGGCATATAATTATGAGGAAGGGAAGGAAGCTGTTTTCAATGAGCCGATTGATCTGGCGCTTCTCGATATCCTCCTGCCGGATGGCGATGGCCTTGACCTTCTAAAGGAACTCGCGGAGAAAAAACGTAATTTCACCGTTGTCATGATGTCCGGGCATGGCACGATTGAAACAGCGGTCGAGGCGACAAAACTCGGTGCGTATGATTTCCTCGAAAAGCCAATCAGTCTGGACAAACTTCTCATAACTGTTGAGAACGGTCTCAGGTTGAAAGTTCTGGAAAGCGAAAATGTAAAACTGAGGGAGGAGGTCGAAAAGAACCGCGATGATTTCATCGGCGAATCGCCATCGATGAAGGACTTGATGCGTAAAATCGAAACAGTCGCACCGACAAACGGAAAGGTGTTGATAACCGGCGAGAACGGCACAGGCAAGGAGATGGTCGCGCGCGCGATTCATGAGAAATCGAAACGCGCCGATGCATCTTTCATTAAAGTAAACTGCGCGGCGATTCCAAAGGAACTGATTGAGTCAGAACTTTTCGGCCATGAAAAAGGCGCGTTTACGGGAGCGCATCAGGCGAAAGCGGGCAAGTTCGAACTGGCGAATAACGGCACTATTTTCCTGGATGAAATCGCTGACATGTCGCTCGACACTCAGGCGAAAGTTCTTCGGGTTTTGCAGGAGCAGGAATTTGAACGAGTCGGCGGAACTTTTTCAATGCAGGTTGATGTGCGCGTAATCACAGCCACAAACGCCGACCTTCCATCGCGTGTAGAGGATGGCGAATTCCGCGAGGATTTGTTCTATCGCCTGAATGTAATTCCGTTTCATATCCCGCCGCTTCGCGAACGCCTGGAGGATATCCCGCCACTGGTGAATTACTATTTCAAGAAATTCGCGACCGAATACGACCGCGCGTTCAAAGGCCTGTCCGAGGGCGCAATGGAACTGTTCATCGCGCACCCCTGGCCGGGCAATATCCGTGAATTGAAAAATCTCATCGAGCGGATAATTATCATGATCCCCGAAGACCAGTTGAATTTCGACATGCTTGAGGAACTGTTCGTGCAAAGCCGTATGCCATCACGGCGGGATGACAGCGGACTGGATAAAATCCTGCTTTCCGGCCAGTACAGGGATTCAGTCTCGAATTTCGAACGCATAATGATAGAGCGCCGTCTGAAAGGCAACTCGTGGAATGTAACCAAAACCGCAAAGGAACTCGGATTAGAGCGCAGCCATTTATATAAGAAGATGAAAGGCCTCGGCATCCAGAAACCGGATATTGGTTGATTGGGATGTTAATTATCCGCTTACCACAATTGGATTATGCTTATACCCTCATCTCTGTGTGATATACAAGCCAGATTGCCCTGAACACTAACATGCCAGGCTGCTTTATCCTCTATAGTGATGTCCACCAAATTTTGTATTCCCAAAGGATCATTGATATCGAACACAGTGAGTTTTCCATCATGAGGAATTCCTGAAGATGTAAAGGCATAATTGCCCTGGACTTCGACATCCAGTAAATTATGGCTCCATGCTGAGTGAATTTCTTCGGCATTCAAAGGATCTGAAATATCAAAAATGTGAATTGAGTTCCATCCCACACCACAAAGGTGATTATTGTCAATGATATCAAGGCTAGTTAAGGCAACTGAGCCTGTGGAATACAACATCTGAAAATCCTCAGGAGGATCAATATCAAAAACACATAATTGCTCATCATTGTCGGCAACATAAGCATACCCATCTTTAATTTTTACATCTCGCCAACTATGATTCAGGTCAGAAATTTCTTTTATTTGATAAGCGTCTTGTGGCGGATCAATATCCAGAATTTTGATTCTCGAATAATCAGTAACGACAGCATACCCGTTTTGTACATCTAAGGAAGTGCACCAGCCACAATCAACCGAACCGACAAGTTCAGCTGATTGTATTGGGTCAATATCAAATATCTGCAACCCGTTTGCATCAGTTACATACAGGTATTCACCATCCTGTACAGCAGCACGAGAGAGATAGGTTGGGAATGATGCCACAATTTGGGAGGTTCCAATCGGGTCCATATCAAGGATATAAATATAATCATGGCTGCTGACAAACAAGTAATCGTCTGAAAAAAATACATTTTGCGCATCCGGAATTGCCTGAACAGGATTTAGCAGATGAGTGCTTAAGGGCGGGTCGACATCAAAAATCTGAAGCCCGGCGACATCATCCGTTACATACGCATAACCATCAGAAACATGTATATCATCGATTTGGCCGGATGAATTCACGGTTTTGATTTTATATGGCTGGTTTGGATCTGCAATGGAAATTATATGCATTACTCCTTTATCGCTATATACCTCCATCCCGGCGATATATGCCAAATCGCCATCAACATCAAGTTCAGTTATATAATGCCAAATATCTATGGAATTTTCAATTTCGAACATCGATTCCACAGGATCGATATCATATACAATCAGCATACCGACATGGATATCAGGGATGGCAAAGGCATATCCATTAGAAACCACTATTTCACCAAGTGGGTTAGAGTTTGCATCATGAGTTAGATACAGCGATGCTGTCTGAGGCGGGTTGATATCAATTATCTGTATTTTGCCATAATCTACATAGGGTTCACGTTTTGAACATGTGACAAACGCATAGTCATCGTTGATATCGAAATCTCGAACACCAAAATCCCCAGGCTCAACATCAACTGAACTTATAAGAAATGTATCCTCGGGACTTGAGATATCAAGTATATAAAAATAATTAGACGCGACATACGCGTAGTCACCTTTAAGTTTTATTAACGCCCTGGTGCCCGACAGGTTTACTATTTGCACTACCTGTGGATTTGTAATCGGGTTCACATCGACAACTTTAAGGTCTGAGCCGTCCGTAAAATACAGATAACCGTCAGCAACACAGGTTTCATAAGGGCAGTTATCAGTTGGTATTTGAATAACAAACTGAGGATGAGCAGGATCGGAAACGTCATATACATCAATGCCTGTTGTTAACGTGTTTCCTCCGGATAAATACGCAAGGTTATTATCAACATAAACATAATCCCAATGGAATTCAGCCTTTAGCCAATAGGGAGTAACATCCTGAAGGTTGAATGCGCCATTGAATTCAACATACGCGGTGAATTCGTTATATACATGAATTCCAGATGCATCATCCCAGGCTGATATGAGAACACCGTATTCACTTGAGTAAGCCAGCAGATCATTTGCGATTACTCCGTTATATATATATTCAAACGGTTCAGGTCCAGGGCCTGAATAATCAAGGCTGACAGTTCCATTAAATAAGTCCGGAGCTTCGATTGTTACTCCACCGATAGTGGTTTCTCCCTGCCAGTCCATCAGAGTAACCTCGATTTCAGCGCTGCCACCCTGGTCATCCAATCCGGAACTGATTTCAGCATCAATCTGGAATGGTTCGGGAACGTTGTCAATATAGGGGTATGGTGGTGATGGGTAGTTGGTTGAAATATCCACGACAAGCTCGAATACCAGCGGACCGCCGAATCCGGCAAGGTCGATTTTCCATCTTACAGTTTCCTCAGTGTTTGAAATGGATGACCACAAACGATTGGGACGAGATTTCATATAGGCAATGAAGGGATTCGCGTTTCCCGGAAATGCCGGGCCATACCATATTTTTGTGTAACCATCCGCGTTAAGGACAGCTGAGTTGTTTGCGAGGATGTTATGTTCGGGGTAATACATACTGACTCCGCTATTAGCGGGAATTATTGCGATTACTCGCGGGTCAAAGACATCTATGTTACTCGCCGGAAGCGGGTGGGAGATTTTTATATCCGCAATGAAGGGTGGGCCGAAATCGTAATGCTCAATTGTCAGTACATTTGGGAAAAGAGATGTTAAATTGAAATGGAACGCTCCAGACCTTTCAACCGGTTTAATGGTGAATGTTTGATTGGCAGGATCAATTTGGGCAATGTAGTTGCCAATGATTTCACGATTGCCTGAAAAGAGCGCCGAATCCGGATTTGGATTATCAGCGGACATATCAGTGTCAACTGGTGAATTGGAAGACGAGCACCCAGTAAAGCAAACAAATAATACAAATGCCAATATGGGAAAAAATATGGTCGTTGTTTTAGGCATTTCTGTTCACCTCATAATAATCTAAAGAATAACCAATAAAATTGGTCATGATATTTAAGTTTACCATATTTACAGGCATGGATAACAAAACATTTGTGCAAAAGTTGCCGTTCCCTTTTATCAGCAGAATTTTTAGATAGCGTTATTTGACGAAAGGCTCTATTCCTTTATCCCTTCTACTCCGCTGCGCTGCGCTCAGGATGACTTCTAAGTCACTAACATCGCGTCGCCGAATGAATAGAAGCGGTAGTTGTTTTCCCGATTGTCATAATCGGTTTGCCATCGCTTTTAGATTTTTCGATTAAGTGCGCGCTGCTGGCTGAAATAATCCCTCGCTCGGTATGAATAGTATGTGTTTTCAAGTTGTCTGTTCGTATCGGCGAGAAAGTGTCCCAACTTGAATGTAACCTGGTATTACTCCATTATCCGCTTCTGAATACAAGTTTCCCGTCCGGGCTATCTCCGTTTTGCTCCCAGATGCAAATTACTCCGTCGCCGCAGGGATTAGAAATTGCTTCCACATCGATTTTATAGCCAGCACTGTCATTATTGACAGTGATATCCGTGCCAAATGTCGCACCGCTATCACAGGAGTAATCTGCCAGGATTTCCCATTTACCGGTTTGATCCGACTGCCATACGACATATAAAACCCCGGCATCATTCACCGTAATTGACGGGTTTAAATTGTGTATAAAATCACCGTCATTGTCGTTCACGCGAGAATGAATCTGCGTAAGAGTTATTCCATCAGTGGATTTAAAAAGCTGAATCGGAAACTTGTCATTCCATGGTGCTCTGCAAACTCTTACAACATAAAACACATCAGGATCATTTGGATCAAACGCGGCATCCATTTCACGATATCCGCCAGGTTCTTCAAGATCAACAAGCGCAAATCTATGATTTGAGTCATCGGGCCATGTGGCGCCGCAGTCAGATGATCGGAATACAAAGTTGTATTTGTTTTCACCAAGAATCAGATAACCATCACTGTCAGCTGCATAATTGATTTGCGCGGAACGTACATTTGATGGCCATGCAGGCCTGAGACTTGAAGATGTTACACAAATAACTTCATTAAATGTTCCGTCAGGCCCATCGGAGCTGTAATAAACAGGGATATTTGTGTTTTGTGTAAATGTTGAATAATAATGGCCATTATGAAAATGTATGTTCACGTCCAAAACAGACAACAGAATATTCTCAGGATCTGATGGATCGATAGCCACATCAGGCATTCGATAGCAATGGCTCTCGTACCAGCCGTCATGGACATCTTCATAGTTGCATATTTCTTTTGACGTGAAAGTATCACCATTATCAAAACTGTACTCGATGAAAAAATCTCTGTGAAGGAAATCCGCCCAGCCAATAATGACCTGCCCGCTTTCATCTGCAGCAATGGTGCATCCGCCATACTCTCCAACTGAATCGTAATCATGCAGCGATACCGGAACGCTCCAAGTTACTCCATCATCTTCAGACCTGATGAAGAAAATACTATTTATACCTGACTGCTTTCCATAAAATACGCAGTAAAGATAACCATCAGCTTCAGCAGCATTTTTTGCTGCATATCCAATACCACATTGATCTGGGTTTGGAAAAGCAGGGGGAAGTCCGCGCATAAAGTCAATATCGGTAATTGAAATGCCATCGGTTATGTCAGCTTCCCCGGCGGGGTCCGGTTCAAAACCTCCAACTGGAATGGTGGTTGTTGCAATATCCGTGTCCAAATCAGTATCAGTAACCCTTACCGCAACAACATAACATCCCTTTGTATCAAAATGTGCTGTTGCTGTGGGGTCAGAATCAATAGGTCTGTCAACTGTGAAATTAATACCGTCATAGTCATAATCGAATTCAAATTTCAGGTCTACCAGATCATCCTCGATATCAGTTGAACAGGATGCATCAAGGTTAGCATCCAGTGGCGCACATGCTGGAGGATAAGAAGCTTCAATACACGCAACAGGATTATTTCCAGTATGTACGTATTCAACCTCGATATTAAATACTGCATAGGATGCAAATTCATCAATATCAAACAAACCTGTAAACGGACTGGCAGACGGATCAACTCGTTTAATGCCATCCTTGCCTTCAAGAGAAACTGATTCATTTAATCCTGAAGGATAACTGTCTGTAACTTTCACGAGTCCGGGATAAATTCCCTCAACCGCTGATTCCTCATTGTGGAATATGAATTCATAAACAAGCGGGTCTGCAGGATTGTGCCCCGTGCCCGAAATTGCCTCGCTGCCAGTTTGAGAATGAGGCGATGCCAGCACTCCCGGAATTTCAATCGCAACTGAATCAACCGATGAATCAGCCAGCATCTCGTTCAGTTTATCGCCAACATCTACACCATGAGATAAATCCAGAACCTCCACTTGAAGCGTTACCTCTGCGGAAGGATCATTTTCCTTTAATTTGTCAACAGGTGGAATAACATTAATTTCACTTGCTGCCTTCTTAAGATGCTGAGGGACTCTGTATTCAGGTTCAAATCTCTGCAAGTAATGCGTACAGCTCACAGCATAAGTGCATCCAATTGCGTAGATAAAAGCCATCGGTGTATCTGGTAAATCAATAACATAATCTCTGTAGCCATAGTCACATCCCATAGCCATAACCAGGTTCCCACTTGGCGGGGGGGATGTGACCGATTCAAAACCCATAGGATTTGACGCGTCGAAATTTCCCGAACTGTAGTCGGAGAAGTAAAGAATATACGGATGAATATCTGCTGCTGTTTTAAAGAATTCATCCAGGACGACATCAAGATATGGTGTGTATCCTGACGCATTAAGCAGTCTTGTTTCAGCTGTTGTTTTTTCAAGAGCGGGGAAAAAAGTGGTATTGTCATCCTGAACTGCCAGGATTCCCTCGACATTGAAAACATGCAAATCTGCCCTGTTCTTTCCTGAGATTGGAGCCGATGGGTTACCAATATCAAACGGATGTTTTATCCCGATTGACACAACCAGGTTTCCTTCAGCATCAAGAGATACCGAATGGATTTTCGCGCAATCCGTACAGGGCGATACACTGAGGAAATTAGTAATGTCAATGACCTCAAGAGTATCGGTCAATGTTGTTTTTCTAACAGGATTTAATTCAGCTGTGGATTCGACTGGATTGATATCAAGAGTAAACAAGCCCATGACACCGAAACCCTCGGACGGACTCCCATCGGGAAAACGCGAAGAAATTCCAACTGGCAAATTGCAGTTAATAATTACATTGCCATTATCTGATTGAATCGGATTGCTTTTCACCGACGAGCAACCTGTGACTATCAGCGTCAGGAGCATGATTAGAGATAATAAACTACGCATTTACAACCTCCACAGAATAATAAAATTAAGTTGATATATGGAATTGATAAAAACATATATCTAATATTATACCAAAACTACTTGAGAAAAGAAAAACAGGAGCAAATTGGTATAAAAACTTTCTTGTATTTTATCCTTCGACTCCGCTGAGTTGCGCTCAGGATGACCTTTAAATCACCAACATCGCGTCGCCGAATGAATAGAAGCGGTAGTTGTTTTCTATCGCGGATTTGTACGCTTCGAACATGAAATCAAGTCCCATGAATGCTCCGACCAGCGCAAGAAGCGTTGTTCGCGGAAGGTGGAAATTGGTCAGAAGGATATCCGTCGCTTTGAATTCATGGCCGGGCACGATGAACAAATCGACATTGCCATCGAAAGATTCGATTCCATTTGAATTGTGAGCGACATACTCAAGCAGGCGTGTCGATGTTGTCCCGACTGTCATGATTGGTTTGCCATCGCTTTTTGCCTTTGCGATATGGCGCGCGCTGTTTGCTGAAATAATCCCTCGCTCGGTATGAATAGTATGTGTTTTCAAGTTGTCTGTTCGTATCGGCGAGAAAGTATCAAGCCCGATTTGAAGTTCAACCGGGATGAACTCGAATCCTGAATTTTCCAATTGTGCAATCAGGCTATCGGTGAAATGCAGTCCGGCGGTAGGCGCCGCGGCTGAACCTGATTCATCGGCGTAAACGGTTTGGTATCGTTCAGGTTCGATATTGTGATTTGTGATATACGGCGGCAGCGGAGTCGAGCCGTGGGATGCCATCAACTTGCGAAATAAATCCGGCTTGCCTATTTCGAGAATGTCTTTGCCGTCCGAGATTCGCTCAATAAGAGTGGCGGTTATCTGATTATCGAACAAGTGAATGCGCCGTCCGATGGGCATACGAGCGCGCCGGGAAAAAATCGCGCGCCATTTGCCGGGTTCGATTTCTCTTAAAAAGAGGATCTCAACTTTCCCCTCGGTTTCCTTTACACCATCCACTCTCGCGGGGAATACTCGACTTGTGTTGATAACAATAGCGGTTTCGGGCGGAATCAAACCTGGAAGTTCATTGAAAATATGATGCCTGATTGTGCCATTTGACCTGTCGCAGAGAAGCAGCTTGCTATCATCGCGCTTTTCAAGCGGTGTCTGCGCTATCATCTCCTGTGGTAGATTATAATCCAGCAGGGATACGGGTAAATCCACTATTTTTCTTTCTGTTTTGCTCATCGTATCAGCAGGATCCATTTTTTTCAGGTTCACTACCTTAACCCAACCTGCCAACCTGCCAACTTACTAACTTACTAACTTACTAACCTGCTAACTTTCTAACCTGCTAACTGCTTTACGTGGGAACAACCTTGAAAATGATGTCCATGATATTACTCTCGCCAAGATAAGCATTCACCGCTTTAATCATCTTTTCTTTTGAAGCGTCCATTTCCTGTATCACCGCCGGATGCGATACAGACACAACCAACTTGTTCCTTCTCAATTTACAGCCAACGATAAATTCCCTGAAAGGCTCGTTTTTAAAGCGTGTTTCAATCACTTTCCAAAATGCATTAATAACAGCGTCACGGTCATCGACCACTTTAAGGGCATAACGTTCGCGAATTTCTTTCAGTACTTCCTTGAGAGTAATCATGGTTTAATTGATAAATCACTGCTAATAAAATACTGGACATAATTTTACATGATAATGGGGGAGGGCGCAAAAGGTGCTGTTGAAAAAGCCTATTTTCCCCGTAACCCGGTCATGCCTTTATATGAAAATGTGAATCAAACCTGACAATCCTAGCAGGCATGCCGGGGTTTTGTGTCAATGGGCACTTCCGCGTAATGATATTTGCTAGATCATCGTGGATATCAGAATCATCCCGCTGAGGTTTAATCCTACATGCGCCCATATTGCGGGATAAATCGATTTAAAATGCAACGCCATCAGGCCGGGTACAATTGCGAACAGGACAAGTGAAAGCGCAACCGGAGAGCCAAGGTGGGCGAATCCGAACAACACTGCTGTTATCAGCGCTGATGAAAATACGCTGAAGCGTTTTCTGGTTTGGCTCAGCACATATCCGCGGAAGAAATATTCCTCGGCAAAAGGAACGAATATTCCAATCAGGAAGATAATCAGAAGAAACTGCATTGGATTATATGATGCCTCTAACAGAGCCTGCCCGATTTCTTCATCGCCTGTCGGGAAAAAATAGGCGAAAAAGCACCATGCGATAAGCGTAACAAACCCCGGAATCCATTTGCGGGATTTGCATATTCGTGTCTCGAAAAAGGCGATGATAATAATTGCCGGGAAAGTCGCGATATATGGGAAAATCGCCCAATCCGGGTAATGCGCCACATTGGGAAATTCAAGAATGCCGCATTGCCAGATTCCGGCAATAACAAATACCGCAATTCCGCAAGGAAGCGTCCGCTTGAAATCGGCAAGGCTCAAACCGGGAAACGATGTGCCTTGAAATATTTGTTTGGCGAAAAAGTATGGGATGAATATCAGTGGTATGTAATTAATCCCCATGATAAAAATTATCTGCGGACCTTTTATGGCTTCTTTAAATCCGAACGTTTGAGAAAAAATAGCGGATAGAAAAAGAAATGTAAAAAAGGCAAGAATCAGGGTAAGCGCATCGTTTCTTAGCGGCGGTTCGTTATTATCATTTTCGTGAGTCACCATGTTTTATTGGGCTGCCACGGTTTCATCCGAATCCGCATTGAATGAACGTTGCGCAAGGATATCCAGATCAAAATTCTCCTTGCGGATTCGAATATCCAGATAGAGCAGGAATACGATTGTTAAGGTAATCGGTTGGAAAGTAATTGTGAACAATGTTGATATCGCCGCGACAAACGCGTTGCCGACCATTCCCGGTATCAACCCGCCTATTCCCTGGCCAATTGACAGGAATATCTGTGTGACAATCGCAACAAGCAAAGCGGCAAGGAGATAGATTCCAAATGTGCGCCACCAGAATCCTTTTAAAAGCCACCATGTACGTTTTATCGCCTCCCATGAACCAACGTTCTCCATGCATACAACACAAGGCAGCAAAATATTGAAAACCACCATTGCAAGAGCTGCAAACATGAAAAAAGGAAGCAACAGCAAGGGCAGAAAAATCATGCTGGAATCTATGGCATAACCAAGTATGCCCAGAGCAATCGAAAGTATGAAAGTGATAAAGTAAAATATCAAACCGCAAAGAATAACAGCGCCGACCAATGTCCAGAATCTGCCTGCGGCAAATTGTATTACCTCCCGGGTCGATGGTGTCCTGCCAAGTATGTGTTCCGACAGAATCCTGAAAACGCCCAAATAGACAAGAGGAGTTAATACCAGCATCAGAAATAACAGAAAGAAAGTAATACCCATACCGAATATCATTTCCTCATCGGAAAAAACTTTTTCCAATTCAGTTGCGATCTCATCCTCATCGGCGTTGCTCATAAATTTATCCAGGAAATCTGTGACCATGTTCGTACTCTCAAGGCTATTATCAAGCCTTGCCATAAAAATATTAGCTGTGAAAAGGAATGGGCCGAAGAAAATTGCCATTAAAATGACCATAGGCACGAAGTTTGTTTTAAAGAGTTTAAATCCCCGGTCCAGAATAGTTCCGAAATCCATTTTTCCAAGTTCAAATTGCATAATTTGTCCTTTAAACAATCTGATAAAAACTGCTCTTATTATATCAAATCTTTTCAGTTTTAAAGGCAATGCCAGTGTTTATCGGCGTCAGCACTTGTTGAAACATCTGAAGTGTGGTATAATACATCTTACATAAGGATTGGCGATTAAAAGGCATGCGTGCCTTTTCTTTGGTTTTATGGTGAGTTAATGCGATTTTTGCAAACTTAATGAAGCTTATTTTTTAATACCCCTATTTTGGGGTGATGACATAAAGGGAGGCGATTGAATTCCCACACAGCAGAATATTTTCAGATGAATCCGGTCAGGGATTGACAGAATACGCGTTAATTATCGCTCTGATCGCAATCGCCGTCGTTGCATCAGTAACAACTTTCGGGGGATCTTTGAGTAATTACTTAACTGAAATTACTACTACGATATCCGCCATCTAGTTGTATGGCAACGGCTGAGTTTTGTTAAATACGGAGTTCAAACCGGATAGCTTTGCAACCCGGTTTTCTAAGGCAATTCCGGAAGGAAGGAGGTTGACACTTTCAGTGTTTCAACCGTTGCTGGACGCATGGCAAAATTTTCGCGCAACAAATTTGAATAACTGACCGGGTAAAGTAAGAAGCCCGGTTTTTTTGTGTCCTTATCGGGAACGTGGGCGACCCTCCGGGGCGCAGCAATGAATATGTCTCATAACCCCGATTTAAACAAGATACATTGTCATTCTGAGCGTAGCGAAGAATCTATAAGTTGTTGTGTTGATGATTAAATCTGACAAAATTAATCCACGCTGTCCAGAAGAGATTCTTCGCTTCGCTCAGAATGACAGAATTCGCTCAGAATGACAGAACAAGACAAGTTCTGAGACAGCTTCCAAGCAGCGCCCCTACATAGAATGGTTTATCTCCATAAATAACTCTTTTCAGGAGCGACTATTTCTTAGGCTCAATTTCAGATTGCTTCTTCTTATGGTTATAATAACGCCGTGGAATTACGGCATGGACATTGCGAATTCCTTCCGGGAATCGAACTGTGGTGTGAAAGCAGGAATGAACTGCTTGATTATCTTGCGCATCGAGTTCAAGCCGGGCAAACAACGTTTATAGTAACTCTTAATCCGCTTATGGTTATGGCTAGCAGGCACAATCGGGATTTCGCCCGCGTGCTTGATAAAGCTGATGTTATTGTCGCGGATGGGCAGGGTGTCAGGTGGGCGTATCGTAAAATTCAAAACAGCGATATTCCTCTCATTCCGGGGGTTGAACTTGCAGAGGAGATCATCGCTGCCAGCAGCGAATCTGCCAGCAGCGAAGCCGCCAGCAGCGAAGCCGCCAGCAGCGAAGCTGCCAGCAGCGAAGCCGCCAGCGGTAAACGAAAATGGAACATCGGATTTCTTGGCGGAAGGGATGATGTTTGGGAAATGGCGGCGGACAATTTAAAGCGCAAATATCCCGGGATTGTTATCAAGGGAGGAGTTCACGGATATTTCAACCAAAATGATGAAAAGGATATCGTATGTAAGTTAACTGAAATGGATTTAAAGGTTCTTATTGCCGGTATGGGGTCGCCCAAGCAGGAATTGTTCCTTCTGAAACATCTGGATTCATTCAAGGGAGCGATATTGATAGGAGCCGGGGGAAGTTTGGATATTTATTCGGGGCAAATGAAACGCGCACCAAGGATATTCCGCGGGTTAAAACTCGAATGGCTGTGGCGAATGATAAAAGAACCATCACGTTTTTCTCAGATATTCCCGCTGATGAAATTCTGGTTGATTGTGGCCATGCGCCATCCATCGTTGTTTAATAACGCAATAGGTGTTAAGATTCCTTAAGTTTTACAGGGGGAGGTTTTGCGTGGATTTTTTACGAAACTATGATTATTTTCAAAAATGTTAACCTTAAATACCCCACCGGGATAATCGGGCTTGATAATGTGAGCCTTCACATTGGACGTGGGGATTTTGTCTTCATTGTGGGTTCCACAGGAGGGGGCAAATCAACCCTTCTTAAAGTCATTTACGCTGAGGAGAAAATCAATTCCGGCAGCATTCTTGTTTTAAGAGGGGATATCAGCGATGTCCCATCCAGATTGGTACCCATGGTCAGGCGAAGCATCGGGGTTGTATTCCAGAATTTCGAGCTGCTTTCCAATCGAACAATTGAGGAGAATGTCGCGTTCACACTGGATGTAATCGGCGCGCCAAAATATGAAATTGCTCGCAAGGTTCCCGCCGCTCTTAAACTGGTCGGGCTTGATGGAAAAGAAAAAAACTATCCTGATGAGTTGAGCGGAGGCGAGCAGCAGCGTGTATCCATCGCTCGCGCGATTATCAACAATCCGCCAATCCTGCTAGCCGATGAACCGACAGGAAATCTTGATCCTGACACAAGCGTCGGGATTATCAAACTGCTTATGAAAATTAATGCAAAAGGCACAACAGTGCTGATGGCGACTCACGACAAGAGTATCGTCGATATGTCTCAAAGAAGGGTGATTCAGATAGAGGATGGAAAGATTTTGTCCGATATTGCTAGTGGAGGGTACCAGGATGCGGTTCAACGCGATCAGGTTTTTCCTAAGAGAAACGCGACTCAACATTAGAAGAAACAGCCAGTCAGGCTTGATTATGCTCGCTCAGACAGTTGTTTCCCTGCTGATACTTGGAATCTGCCTGATTTTCATTTTCAACGCCAACCACATGGTTACGAATTTCTTCAACAACCTTGAGATAAATGTCTTTCTGGAGAATACGGTTGAAGATATCGAGCTTGTGCAGATACAACGCCATATCAGATCACTCGAAGGTGTCGGTGAGATGGAGTATATCTCAAGGGAGGACGCGTATTTGTGGATGAAGGAAAATTCGCAGTTTGATCTCGATGAGCTTGTGCGCGAAAATCCATTCCCGGCATCGCTTCGAATTAAAGTCAAATCAACGAAATCAATCGAACCAATCGCCAATGAAATAAGTGCCCTGGCAGGAATTGAGGAGGTCAATTACGCAGCGGAATCACTGGGGAAGATTCTTCCGGTGTTTTATTTCATTCAGGTCAGCTGCTTCTTCCTTGCACTTATTCTTGCCGGCATGACAATGTTCAGCATAATAAACACAATCAAACTTGCGATTCATTCGCGTCGGCAGGAAATCAAAATCATGCGCCTTGTGGGCGCGACTGACCGCTTCATTCGCCTGCCATTCATGATGGAGGGATTATTCTACAGTTTCGCAGGTTCAATAATTGCATTTGTACTGGCATCCGGAGCATACGCGCTTGTTATGAATTATGTTAATTTAACAAATCCAGTCATAAGCCTGTTTGTCAGCACGGGACAGGTCATGCTGAATCTCGGCATCCTTATGGGGGTAATCGGGATACTGGTCGGCATGCTTGGCAGCATGATATCCGTTGATAAACATCTTGCCGCGCATATAAGATAATTGCATATGAACAGATATTTCATCCACATAACCGTTTTCAGCATTACGGCTCTTTTCTTAATAGGAGCATTTGGCGTTCAATCGTTGAGTTTCGCGCAGGTTGACCAGAGCGTTGTCGAGGAAAAAAAGGAGAATTTAACTCAGGTCAAGAGTGAGAAATCGAAACTCCAAAGTGAGATTGACGAGAAGAAAAAGGAAAAAGCCGGAGCGGCTTATGATTACCAAAAAGCGGATAATAAACTTGAATATACTCAGAAAAAGCTTGTCAACAAGGTAAACGATCTTGAGCGATTAAAAAAGCAGATAACCATCTACACTGAACAGCATGATCTTGCGGTGAAGGATCTTGATCTCTCGCAGGGGATTTTCGAAGAACGAATGAGAGTGTACTACAAAAACGGCGCGAAAGGCCTTCTGAGTATTATTGTCGATGCAAAAGACCTCAGCGACCTTGTTTTCAGAATCCGGTGTACTGAAAAGCTGTTGACAGACCATGAACAAGCCATTGAAAATGTTATTGTTCAAAAGGGACAATTGGCGGCATTAAAAGAGGAATGCACTCTTAAAGCGCATGAGGAAGACAAACTCAGGGGTGACATCGCTAATGACCGTAATCAAATAAAAAGCCTGCGTGATGGAAAAAAGCATCAGCTTAACAGCATTAAAAACGATATAAAGAAACTTGAAAGCCTCCTGCGTGAAACAATCAAAGAGGAAACTGAACTGGAGTTCTTCCTCGAAGCCGCCGCTAAAGGCAACTTAAGCACGAATTTCGATGGTTCATTCTCTCTTCCTGTAAAAAGCTACAGGATTTCAAGCCCATACGGCTGGAGAATTCACCCGATATTCAAGCGGCGGAAACATCATAACGGAATTGACCTGGCCGCTCCATACGGCACTCCGATAATAGCCTCCGGCGCTGGCATGGTAATTTACGCCGGCAGAAAGGGCGGCTACGGCAACATGGTCATGATTAATCACGGAAAAGGCTATGCGACTGTTTACGCGCACATGTCAACCATTCTGGTTTCAAACGGGCAGGAGGTCATGGAGGAACAGCCAATCGGAAAGGTGGGGTCAACAGGGATTTCAACAGGTAACCATCTTCATTTCGAAATACGCGTCAACGGCAAGCACCGTAATCCGAAGGAGTTTTTAAGTTTCTGATACTTTGTTTTAAGGGATTCCGATAGATTCCGGCGAAAGGGGTTGCGCATATCCAGCCACTTCCCCGGCATGCCTGCGAAGATTATCGGGGTTGATTCACATTTTCATATAAAGGCATGACCGGGTTACGGTGGAAATAGGCTTTTTCAACAACCCGGAAAACCGGAATCCATTCTTTTGCAGAAATGTAAATGAAGAAACAGCGTGAATCTCGAACTGAGTAGCTGAATTGTGTTTTATTAAGCGCTTTGCCGATAATGTTCCTGTGGATAAATACTTTTCGCAGGTTTAAATCTAAGGAGTTTGAATAATGTCAGTAAATAAATGGATTCTTGTGCAGATGGTAATAATCATCTTTCTCTCTTTTTTCCTGGGCTATAAAACCAGCCAGATTGAAACAGCGGGTGTTGAAATTCTGCCTGAGTGGATTGCAAGTTCATCCATCGGTGAATTCGCATTCACACGCACAAGCGATAAAGGGATAATCACGCTTAAAGACCTGAAAGAGGTGCAACAGGCGTTTGAATTGATTCAAAGGCATTTTATCAATCATGATGTAACGAAACAGCAGCTTATCGATGGCGCTATCGCGGGTGGAGTCGCATCGCTTAACGACAGATACAGCAGATATTATCCTCCCGTTGACAGCAGGGAGATTCAGGAGGACCTCGATGGATTCTACGGCGGCATCGGAATCATGGTCGAGCCAATCCAGGACGGCAGGGGCGCGTTGATTACATCCGTTTTCAAAACCGGCCCGGCATTTGATGTCGGCATCATGGCGGGAGACATTATAATTGAAGTGGAAGGCGAGGATGTTTCAAGCATGTTCCTGCAGGATATCGTCGCGCGAATCAAAGGCCCTGAAAACACTCATGTCAAAATGAAGGTTTTCCGCCAATCCATCGGCGACAATATCGAGATAGATGTGGAGCGCAAAAATGTAAAATACCCATCTGTTTTCGAGAAGAAAATCCTTGAGGGCACTGATGGAATCGGATATATCCAACTGGCGAATTTCAACAACGAAACCGCGAAGGATTTTCAGATAGCTATTGATGAGCTTCTTGAGTTGGGAATGAAATCGCTGATTCTTGATCTCAAGCAGAATACAGGAGGGTCATTCCAGGCGGCGATTGAAATCGCGGACATTTTCGTTGCGGACGGTGTGATGGTCTATTCTGAAAGCAGAGATGGACATCTGATTGAATATCCGGGCGAGGGCAATGGTGACGGTGGAAAGAAACTGGATATTCCGCTTGTTGTACTGGTCGATATGTACAGCGCGTCAGCATCAGAAGTGCTGGCAGGGGCTATTAAAGACCATGAAGTCGGAACATTAATCGGCACAAAGACTTTCGGCAAGGGTGTCATTCAGAGTGTTCTGCCACAGAAATCCAAAGGATTGCTTCTTCTGACCATCTCCAAATATTTGACTCCCAATCATCATGACATTAATCACACAGGCATCCAGCCGAATATTCATGCGGAGATTGATTTTGAAACCACAACTGATCCATTCCTGAAAGAAAAATATGAGAAGGCGGAGGAACTTCGCCTTGAACTGCTTGCAATCCGCGATGAACTTATGCAATATCTCAAGGATTATGATTTCCAGCTTGAGACAGCAAAGCAGTATCTTACAAACGGCGAACTTCTTGAGGGAGCGTTCTTTGTTGAGGAAGAAGTTGAGGAAGAGGTTGAAGAAGAAGTTGAGGAAGAGGCAATTGTTGAGGAGTAAATAGAAATTTTATTCCGGCAAAGATACTGGTCAGAGGGGGATTGTTGAAAAAGCAAATTGTAGGGGTAACCCCCCGTGGTTACCCTCGAATCGACTGTAAATACAGGGCAACCACGGGGGGTTGCCCCTACAATTCTAAAAAAAATAACTCACTGGAGCACAATTAAATGCCACGTCCAAGAAAAAAAGTCGATGTATATTTCGAACAGCGCACAGGTGTTTTTGTCGATGTTCAGAATATGTTCTACTCCGCGAAATACAAGTATCGCGGGAAAATTGATTATCAGAAACTGCTTGTTTATATTGCAAGAGGCCGGAAAATAGTCCGGGCGCTTGCTTATGCGGTAACCACACCCGAAATCGACCAGTCCGGGTTTATTAAAATCCTTGAGGACCTTGGAATTGAAGTAAAAATCAAGGAATTGAAACTTAGGCCCGACGGCACCGCGAAGGGCGATTGGGACATGGGCATCGCCATTGATTCTGTGGCGTTGTCCGACAAGCTGGACGTCATCGCGCTGGTCAGCGGCGATGGCGATTTCACCGCGCTTGTCGAAATGCTCAAGGCTAAAGGTGTCAGGGTGGAAGTGTATTCATTTCCCGCGAACACCGCTGAGGAATTGAAAAAAGCGGCGACGCAATTCTATCCACTTGATGAGAATATTCTCTTCGAGGGTTAAGGTATCGAGAAGAAAAAAATGTTCAAATCCTTCCATCTTGCCGATATAGACACGCTCCGGGAAATTGAAAACGGGCGTGTTGCAATCTCTGAACTTGATGATGTCAGCCGGTGGATTGATTTGGCGATAAGCTCAATTCCAACTCTGGCAAAATACCAGAAAGCGCTTATTAAAATCGAGGAGTATTTCGAGGAGTCAGGACTCGAGTGCGATGACCTCCATCTGTGGCGCGCGTATCGAAACCTGTTCGCACAGCGCTTTTCAGGCATCTATGATGACATCCTTGAAGTGAGCGATGTAATCACAAGCGACCTGTTTAATTATTTTATCAGTCACACGCATTTAAAAGACACGAAAAGCCGTTTTGCCAAAGAGACTATCCCACTGACTTTTCTCGGTCGAACCGAGGATTATTACTTTACTTATACGCATGATATGGAACGCCCTATCGCTGTCATCTCAATTCCGCAGGGACGAGTCAGCTCTGTATGGAACTGGCTCGCTATTCCGCATGAAATCGGACATAACATCTTCGCTCATTTCATTGATTATGAGCGTGAACTCTGGGAAAAAGTCAGGCGTGTACTGGAAAAACAACGGTTCAAGGTTAATAGAATCAACTTTTCACACAACGTCAGCGGCAAGAAAATCATTCAAACAATATGGCGTTTCTGGCTTGATGAACTGGTTGCGGACATTTTCGGAGTCCTTTTCACAGGCCCGTCGTTTGTGATGTCACGTCATGATGATGCGATGCTTGCCGCGGAACATTCTGATGGAATCTCCACCGCAATATGGAATGTTGACGACATGGAGATGACAAAACATCCAACCGCCCATATTCGACCCCTCATTGGCGGCAGGATTCTCAAGGTTCTCGGGTTTGAGGATATCGGGAATGCTCTGGATGAACGCTGGCTGGGTGTCTGTTCACGTTATACATCCAGTGATGATTTATTGTGGGTCGATTACACGTTGTCCGGCAGGATCGAGCTGTTCACCATTTCAACTGATGAAATGCTTCGAAGTTTCGATGCGATATTGCCGGAAATACTGTTCAGTGAAATGAAATGCCTTGGCGGCGCCGCGCTAACCGATATTATCCAGTTCGATAATCTTGATAATGTGATTTCAAGAGTGGTTGCGGAGGAATTACTTGCCGGAATCGATGAGTTTACCGAATATGTCAAACCAAGGCATATTCTTGCCGCGAGTCGCATGGCATTCGAGAATCAACCCGACCATGCGGATATTATCCACGCGTCCGCGATGAAGGGATTGATATATTATAAGGATAATTATATAGAATGAACAATTATTCCGCTTAGCTACTCATAATTATTTTAGAGAATTATCGGTAAAATAATATTTTACAGCTGTAAAAACGCATCAAATTTGGTGGGCAGGGATAATCAGAATATCGGTAAAACCTGTCTGTCAGTCGGGATTTCATAAGCCAGAGGCACTTAAGAAACACCCATAGCACTTTTTTAGACATTTTCTCAATATTTCTTGCCTCAGGACTTGAAATTTAACTGAAAACATGTAAGACTAGTAATTGAATTCTTCGAAGAATTATTTGGGAGGTAGCTCCAATGCTCAAAAAGATCGTAGTTGCTATCAGTGCAGGAATCATCCTTGCAGCGCTACTCATCCCTGCTATTGCTGGAAACACACTTGTAATCAGCAATGTTGCAGTTGAGAAAGCTGAGCCGGTAGCTCTTACCGACATCACGCCGGCACCAGTTCGATTGAACTAAGGTGATGAACATCTGAGAGATCAGATGGCACAAGCCGGAAAAAAAGAAGACGCTTTAGGGCGTCTTTTTTCGTTGGGGAAAAAGCGTTTCTCAGGTTCAATTTGAAAATTATTAACCATGTAATGCAATCAATTTGATTTGCTTTAGGAGCAATTATAAGTAAAATTAAAAATAGATAGTTTTAAAGAAAAGTAAATCATTGGTTAATATGGACAAAATTGAATTAACACAAACAGAAGCAGATGAATTGATTAATGTGGAAAAGCACTATCAAGGTAAACAACCCGTTGATTTCCCAGGTCTTGGAGAGAAGATCAGCCTTAAGTTAATCTCACACGATATGAGGGAGAAATTCTTACTTGATATAACACGCGGTTATATTAATATTCGAAAATCAACATATCAAAACCGCGTTAGAACATCAACAATCCTTGTTCGATTGGATTTGAATGGTTCAAAACATAGGAATCCTGACGGTGAGGAAATTTCGGGTTCCCACATTCATATTTATCGTGAAGGATATGGTGATAAATATGCGTATGATATTACATCAGAGAAGTTCTTGGAAAAATTTACGAATTCAGAAGATTTGACGGATGCCTTATACGATTTTATGAAATTTTGTAATATTACAAAACAACCTGACGTTCAAAAGGCCATTCTATGATTAAAGAAATACAGAAATTGATGGATGAATACCAGAATTGGCTGAAAGGTAAGACATCATTACGCGAGATTGATGGATGGGTAGAAATAACAACGCCATATATTGATCGACATAATGATTATCTTCAAATTTTTGTAAAAAAGCAAAATGGCGGTTATTTACTAACTGATGATGGGTATATTATCAATGATTTGTCTTTATCTGGTTGTGACCTTAATACAGAAAAACGACAGAGGCTACTTCAGCAGACTTTAAGAGGCTTTGGCGTTGAGCAATCAAAAGATACATTAATGGTTGTTTCAAATGAAAGTAACTTTTCATTTAGGAAACATTGTCTTTTGCAGTCAATGCTTGCAGTAAATGACCTTTTCTATATGGCTGAGTCATATATAACAAGTCTTTTTTATGAGGATGTAGTTTCCTGGTTGGAAAAACAGGAAATTCGTTATACTCCAAGAGTCAAATTCGCCGGTAGAAGTGGATATGACCACCATTTTGATTTCGTGATTTCAAAATCAAAAACGCATCCTGAAAGATTACTAAAGGTAATTAATAAACCAACCCGCGATAATGCAGGCTCTTTGATGTTTTCATGGCTCGATACAAAGGATGATCGCCCTCCAATGTCAAAAGCATATGCCTGTTTAAATGACACTGAAGGAAGAATATCAAACGGAGTTCTTGTTGCCTTTAAGAACTATGATATCCGACCAATTGAATGGAGTAAGAAAGAAGATTTCATTGAGGAATTAGCAGCATGAAATGCTAAAACCAGGACTCTGGCTCCTTTCTCTCCCTTACCCCAAATACGGATACTGCTTTCGGAATTCATACAGCGCGATGCCGCCCGCGTGGACTACGTTCAGGCAGCCGGTGACGCCGTATTGCGGGATGATAACCGTGTCATCCAGTTTAGGGTAAACGGCCTTCTCGATTCCACCCATTTCGCTGCCAAGCACTAGCAGCGATTTCTCGTTGAATTTGTATTCATACATCGAAACGGCGTTCTCGTCATTTTCAATTCCGATGACGCGATAGCCATCTTTTTTGTAGATGTCGATTATATCCGCATCCTCGGTGAATTCGATTGGTGTCCACTGGTGAGAGCCTTTTGTAACGCTTGGTGAGAACGTTTTGTGCCCATACATGATAACGCGGTCAACAGCCATAACCTCCGATGTGCGCAGGATTGACCCGACATTACCCGGATGATGCATTCGTTGTATGAATAGTATCAGTGACGGCATAACAGGCTCGATAGTATAACATGAAGAAAGTTAGCAAGTTAGCAGGTTAGCAGGTTAGTAAGTTAAAATTGGAAAGTGATTTGATAATACTATCAAGTGGCGTTAGAATTGCCGTGATTTTTTAAACTGAGAAAACATATAAGAGGTGCAAACATGTATCTAACAGGAAGCGGATATATTGAAGACATTATCGCGCGAGAAGTTCTTGACAGCCGGGGCAACCCAACGGTTGAGGTCGAGATTCTGAGCGATACCGGTGTAATTGGCAGGGCGATTGTTCCATCGGGAGCGTCAACGGGAAGCCATGAAGCGCTTGAGCTTCGAGATGGCGGCAAGCGATATAATGGCAAAGGTGTTACAAAAGCCATTAATATCATTTTGACAAAAATCGCGCCGGAAATTATCGGGCTTGAGGTTACGGAACAACGTCTGATTGACGGCATAATGTGCGAGTTGGACGGCACTGATAATAAGAACAAACTCGGCGCAAATGCAATTCTGGGAGTTTCAATGGCGGTCGCACGCTGCGCAGCTGAATGCCTTGGAATCCCGCTGTACCGCTATCTCGGCGGACCAAACTGCGGAATATTGCCGGTTCCCCAGATGAACATACTCAACGGCGGAGGGCATGCGGACAATAATGTCGATATCCAGGAATTCATGATTCTTCCAGTCGGCGCGAAAAGTTTCAAAGAGGCTGTCCGCATGAATGCCGAGATTTATCACAAGCTGAAAAAAGTGCTCAAAGATAAAAAACTCTCAACCGGAGTTGGCGATGAGGGTGGATTCGCTCCCAATTTGAAATCAAATGAAGAGGCTCTCGATTTTATTGTAAAAGCCATTAAAGATGCCGGCTACAAGCCAGGCAAGGATATTCTGCTTGCACTTGACTGCGCGGCGAACGATTTCTATATAAAGAGCAAGAACAAATATTACTTCGAATCCACGAAAGAATATTTCACGGCAAAAGAACTGATAAAACGATACGCCAAATGGGTTAAAAAATATCCGATTGTATCCATCGAAGATCCGCTTCATGAGGATGATTGGAAAAACTGGGCGCTTATGATGGACGAGCTTGGCGATAAGATTCAGATTGTTGGTGATGACCTTTATGTGACAAATCCCGATCGACTGTCAAAGGGAATTGAAATGGGATGCTCCAATTCGATTCTTATCAAGCTTAACCAGATTGGCTCGGTTTCTGAAACCCTTGATGTTATCGAGGCAGCGCATCGCGCGGGAATGACCTGCGTTGTATCGCATCGAAGCGGCGAAACTGAGGATACGACAATCGCCGATCTTGTTGTCGCTGTGAACGCCGGGCAGATTAAATCCGGAGCGCCGTGCAGAAGCGAACGTGTGGCGAAATACAATCAGCTTATGAGAATTGAAGAGGAACTTGATGAGGTTGGCGAATACGCCGGCAAAGAGGTTTTCTCGCTGTTTGTAAAGTAAATATGCCTGACATAAGGAACAGCAGAGGGTTTAAACCCTCTGCTGTTTTTTCCTGTAAGCGCCCTTCGATTCCTCAGGATTAAAACTGGTCTCTGGGGGCTGTGGAAAAAGTCGATTTCCACTATAACCCGGTCATGCCGTCCCGAATAAAACAAACAATTACCTATTAGGTGAATCAGGCATGCCGGAATCTTGCATAAACAGCCGCCTCCCCGGCATGCCTATCCTGAGCCTGCCGAAAGGAACCGAGCCCCGAACGTTAGTGAGGGGTAGTAATGATAACCACCCACCCCTCACTTACGTTCGGGACTCGGATAATTCGTGTTACTAAGCGAAGTTTAATATACAAACCCGGGAGTTTTTTCCCGGAAGATGGCAGCAAAAACCCGGCGATGGGACGCCGGGTTACAATTAGAATTTACCTTTTCAGAGGTTATAAAATCAGTTTCTTGGTACCTCGACTGTTTCGTACTGCTCGATTACATCGCCCTCTTCAAGGCTGGGAATATTGTCGAGGGAGATTCCACATTCAAGTCCGTTGTCAACCTCACGGGCATCATCCTGGAATCGCTTCAAGCTGGAAAGTTTGCCCTCCCAGATTTTTTCATCACCGCGATTGATTCTAATATCCTTCCCGCGAATAAGTTTGCCCGAAGTAACAATAAGGCCAGCGACAATAGTACCCCTGCGTTTTTTGAAAATCGCGCGAACTTCCGCTGTACCGACAATTTTTTCCTCGAATATAGGTTCGAGCATGCCCTTCATGGCGAGTTCGATATCCTCCACGGCCTTGTAGATGATGTTATAACTGCGGACATCAACTCCCTCCATCGACGCGAGTTTTTTCATTTCCGCTGAGACAACAACATTGAAAGCGAGAATGATACTCTCTGATGCGAGAGCGAGCATGATATCCGATTCCTTGACATTACCGACAGAGGAGTGGATGAATTTAATGTTGACTTCAGGATTTGTAATTTTGCCAAGCGCGTGAATAATCGCCTCAATCGAACCCTGTGTGTCTGTCTTGATGATAAGATTGAGTTCCTTTGTCTCACCCTCCTTGATTTTGGCATACAGGTCATCCAGGCTGATTTTGTTTACGGCCCGGATTGCCGCCTGCCTGCGGTCAAGGCTTCGTTTCGCGTAGATTTCTTTCGCTATTTTCTCGTTTTCAACCTTGTTAAGGGTATCACCCGCTTGGGGAACATCACTCAAACCGAATAACTCCACTGGTGTCGATGGACCGACTTCTTTAACTTTTTTGCCGTACTCGTTAAGCATTGCCCTGATTCGCCCATAGGAACAGCCCGCGACAATATAATCTCCGACTTTTAACGTTCCACGCTGGATAAGGACAGTCGCCAGCGCACCCTTGCCTTTGTCGATTTTCGCCTCGATTATCGTTCCCTCGGCAAGCGTATCCGGGTTGGCTTTCAAATCCAGAATATCAGCCTGCAGAAGAACGAGGTCAAGAAGTTCTTCAATTCCATCGCCGAATTTGGCGCTGATTGGAACCATGACCGTTTTCCCGCCCCACTCCTCCGGGATAAGATCAAGTTCTGAAAGTTGCCTCTTGACTCTTTCCGGGTCTGCCGTATCAAGATCAGTTTTGTTGAGCGCGACGACAATTTCAATGCCCGCGGATTTAGCGTGATCGACAGCTTCTTTTGTCTGCGGCTGTACACCATCATCACATGCAACGACGAGAATCGCGACATCTGTGACCTTCGCGCCGCGAGCGCGCATTGCGGTGAAAGCCTCATGTCCGGGCGTGTCGATAAATGTAATTGCCCGATCTCTCATGTGTACCTGGTAGGCTCCGATAGCCTGCGTAATTCCGCCTGCCTCACCCTCAGCCACGTTTGTTTTTCGTATCGTGTCAAGCAGTTTTGTCTTACCATGATCGACATGCCCAAGCACGGTTACGACCGGTGGGCGCGTTTTGAGGTCCTCTTCGGAATCATCTTCATGCTTGAGGATATCCTCAACCTGTTTAATCGCAATTTCATATTCGTAGCCGAGGCTTTCCAGAATAAGCGACGCCATGTCAATATCAACGACCTGGTTTATTGTCGCCATAACGTTTATCTCATCAAGAAGGAATTTCACAATAGTGGGGCTTTTAACGCCAGTTGCCGCACTGAGATCCTTAATTGTCATGTGATCGGTGATTCGTATTTTCCTGTGCGTATCAACGGTACCGGCAGCATCCGCCAGTTCGGGAATGTAATCTCTGCTTTTTCTTCTTTTATGTCTTCTGACCAGAACACCGCGTCCGCCGTATTCTGTTCTGTCCGTTCTTTTCCCTGACTTTGCGCCGGGCTTGAATCGCTTTTTGTCCTGCACGATTTTCTTGCGGCGCTTTGTTTTGCCACCCGCTTTCTTATCAGCATCGACACTGGTTTTGAACCCGCCCTTGAGTTTGTTGATGCCAACATCAAGAGCTTTCCCTTCGAGAACAACATTTTTTTTGGGTTCATTCTTTCTTGGTGGCCGTGTTGCCTGATCTTTTCCCTTGAAATCCGGTCTGCCTTTTTTCCTCTTCCTCCTGAGATCCGCCGGCATGGGTTGTGGTTTCCTTACTCCCAGAGCATCAGAACCTGTTACAGAAGATTGGTCAGCTGGCTTGTTTCGAGACGGGGTCCGCCGTTTATCCCTGGCGACACGGATAGCATCTTCCTTCGAAAATTTGAATTTTTTCTTCTTGGGCCTTTCTGCTCCCTTTCCCCTGCCGGGATCGGCTTTTATATGTTCCCTCTTTCCTTGCTTATCCCGCCTGACATCAGTCTTGTTATCAGTCGCGGCGGCTTTCTCCCTCTCTGGTTTCTGCCTTTTTCTCTTTTCATCTGCCGAAGGAGCATCCGGTTGGATTTTAGCCAACTGCGCCTCTAAAGCTTTTTTGTCAAGAGCGGCTCTTTTAACTTTTGCCTCTTCCGCTTGAGCTTTCTGATGCGCCATCGCTTTCTCGGCGGCTTTGGATGTTCCCGGTTTTCTTTGTGGTATCTGTGGAGGCCTTATCTGCTGGGTCGAGCCTGGCTGGCGTCGGGGACGAGTTCTTGGGTCTGCGGTTTGTTTTGAACGGACAAATACTCTTTTCTTTACTCCGCTTGTTGGAGCCTTGGTTGATTTTTTGTCCTTCTCTATGCCTTTCAGCTCCGCCAGATTGTTTCTGGCAGATTCAATCTCAGCATCACCAAGCGTATTAAGAGGACCTTTAATATCGAAACCCTTAGACTGTAAAAACGTGATAAGTTGATTCGTCTGGATTTCGAGTTCTTTTGCAAGACTATGTACGCGCATATAGTTTATCAAACACCTGTAAAAGTATGGGTCCGGGAGACCCGTATTATTTCCCCGATATCACCTTCTCTAGTTGAGCGAACAAATTCTCAGACGGCTTAACTCTGAGAAACCGCGCAACCATCCCCTTCTTGCGGATTCTATCAAGGCACGACTCTCGTCCGCACCAGTACAACCCGCGACCATCCGCCTTTAATGTCGGGTCATATTCAATCGTCCCATGGGGAGTTCGCACAATTCGAACCAACTCCCTTTTGGGAAGTTTCACCCGACAAGCAGCACAGTTTCTAACTGGTATGTGATTCACTGTGCTATCACTCTATCTCAATTCCATATTCCCTCAAGAACCTGTTTAGGTCCTCAAGTGAGTTGGCACCAAACCCTTTTACAGCAAGGATTTGATCCCTGGTAAGTTCAATAACATCGTTCAGGACAGTAAAACCGCCCTCGGCAAGCGCATTCTGGGCGCTTCGTCGAATTGGAAGATCGGTTACTTCGGTCACAAGCACGACTTTGAGTTCTTCTTCCATCGCGACAACATGCTCTTTCTCTTCTTCGGCAACCTTGTCGCTCTGCTTCTTGATATCAATATGCCATCCTGTCAATTTCGCTGCAAGGCGAACATTTTGTCCGGCTTTTCCGATGGCAAGAGAAACCTGGTCATCCGGCACTATTACTTCTGCGGACTGTTCCTCCTCGAAAACCTCCACACTGTAAACCTGAGCCGGTGACAACGCGTTCGCGATGTAGTCGAACGGGTCATCGGTCCAGTGAATGATATCGATGTTCTCGCCTTTCAGTTCATTCACAACCGCTTGAACTCTCGCGCCCTTGGAACCAACACATGCGCCAACGGGGTCGATGTCCGGCGTGTTTGAATATACGGCTATCTTTGTACGGCTTCCCGGTTCGCGGGCTATGTTGATTATCTCAACAAGCCCCTCACCAATTTCGGGAACCTCAAGCATGAAAAGCTGGCGAACGAAGTCGGCGTGAGCTCTTGAGAGAGTAATCCGCGGTCCGCGGTTTGTTCGCTCGACCTCAAGAATAATCGCTCTTATTGTTGATTTTGGTTTGTATATATCCTTGAAAACCTGCTCGATTTGCGGAATCACACCCTCGACATTTTCAAATTCGATATACACAGTGCCGCTTTCCATTCGTCGAATCTTCCCGCTGATAAGCAGTCCTTTCTTATCAACAAATTCCTGGAATACCAGTTCCCGTTCGGCATCCTTGATTCTCTGCATGACGACCTGTTTCGCTGACTGAGTCGCGATTCGCGAGAAGTTCAGTTCAACATTTTTTATAGGGAGAAGAATCTCCCCGCCGATTTCAGCATCAGGGTCGTATTCAAGCGCCTTTTCAAGGGTAAACTGCCTTTCTGGCTCTTCGATTTCCTCGACAATCTCATAGGCCTCGTACGCTTTTATCTCGCCTGATTGCGTATCAACTCTGAACGTGATATTCAGTTCGCGCCCATGGTCCTTTTTGTACGCGCTTGTAAGAGCAGCCTCTACCGCTTCCTTGATTATTTCGATAGGGATGCCCTTGTCCCTCATTGTTTCCTGTATTTCCAATTTCATCAGTTCGTTAAACATACAGGGCAAATCCTCCGGTCTTTCTTGTTACTATGCCATTTACATCATTAATCATATCTACTTGTCTCTTCTTTTTTTTGCACCTTTTGCAGAATCAATACTAAAATCGATATCCGGCACGAGTCTGACCTTTTTGAGTTCGCTTAAAGCGTATCTTTCAGTTTTTTTATCGTTCGTTTCGATAATAACTTCGCTATTTTCAAACCCAATAAGTGTGGCTTCCCAGCTCTTAACTTCTTTGCCGGTTGTATTTATCGGCTTCAAGCGAATCCTTCTGCCTGCAAAACGCTTGAAATCAGCCTCCTTTTTAATAACCCTGTCCAGCCCCGGCGATGACACCACCAGGTTGAACGCATCCGGGAAAAACTTTCCCGCTTCGAGAAACAGAATCACTCGTCTGCTGATCTCGCCTAAATCCTTTACCGTAATCCCGCCTATTTTATCCGCGAATATTTCCAGGAATGGCCGGATGGGATTGGATTCATAACGCAAATCAACAAGCTCTACCCCACGACGGAAAAGAAAATCCTCGATTTTCGCCTCAATCCGTTCGATGTCAAATTCCCCAACAAAGACCATTCCACATTAACCCACTTCCAGATATACAGCATTTAACCGAATATACCTGAAAATATTCAAGCACAAAAAAAGTGGGTATATAACCCACTCTCATAGAGAGTACTTCAACTTGGTTTTATAACATATATTTTGCTTTATAGCAAGCAAAAGAACGATTCTGAAATCCGAGGCTGTTTTTTCGTAGCGACGACGTCCCGGGCTTGTTGAAAAAGGTTGTTTTTATTCTCCATCCCCCCCTTAATCCCCCCGCGAGCGGGGGGAAATATTTTTGCATTTGCATACGATATACACGGTCTATACACTTGCGAAGGGAAAAGACAATATTCT
>CBDURE010000021.1:0-36174 GCA_965369605.1 uncultured bacterium | reverse complement strand
AATCCGTAAACCATGTCCCTGTTAATGTGTAAACCATGTCTGTGGTTTGTACACCACCATGTAGAGAGGGGGAGCAGGAAAACGATATGCTTTCTCTCCTCTCCACCATGTAGGGAGGGGGAGCAGGAAAACGATATGCTTTCTCCCCTCGCCACTAGTGGCTCTCCTGATGCAGGAGAGGGACCGGTTTGCCCTGAGCGCAGCCGAAGGGGGGGGAGGTCTTTTCATACGATAATAACCCTCCAGGGCAGGGAATGGGTTAATGAGGTTAAATATTTCTGAAATATCATGAATCAGACTAAATATTTATGTTCAGAAAGCCGACAATAATATATGTAAGTAGTTAGAATTGATTGCGAAATTCTAAGTATGTGAGGGGTACAGGAAGGAGAAAGCCAGGCAGTGAATAATAAGGTGAATTGTGGTATGAAAAGAAAGATAAAAAAACTTCGAGATTATTTGGATTTGATGAAACAATTGAAGATGGCATATGGATATTATAATTGAATGAGCAATGTATGATCTTAATCCGTCGCTCAGGGATGAGCGGCTTTTAAAGATATAACTTGATTCATCGATTTTAAGGAGAGAAAAGATGAATAACCTTCGAGAGTTCAGAATAAAGAAGCTGATGACTCAGAAGGAATTAGCTGAGAAGTCAGGAGTTAGTCAGGTTACGATTAGCTTCATTGAGAACTCTCTCTCTACTCCTATGGATCTCACAAAACAGAAACTTGCGCGAGCGCTTAAATGCACTCCCAAGGACCTTTTCCCGGAAGAAGGACGGAGAAGGAAAGTTCATGAGGTCGTATAACGAGTTTGAGGGGACCCCTTTATTTGTATTATGATATTAAATCGCCTGGTCGATCAGCCGGGTGATTTTTATCATTTTAGAGAAATGCATTTTTGAAAGATTTTTCTTAGTGTCATTGCTCCGTAGCTTATTGACCTGAGAGTCGGACGAAGAACAATGTCCGGATCAACCTTTATGATTCGGTCATTTTTTATTGCCTCAATTCCCGACAGGGCTTTGTCCTGCAGAAGGTCATTTCGGATTCCATCAAATGTGTAGATGATTACATCGGGATTAAGCAGAATCATGTCCTCTTTTGAGAGTGTAATATAATCGCCGGGTGTGTCAGATGTTATACTCTCCCCGCCAGCGATTTTGATTAGATTGACAAGCCACGAATCTCCCGCGGCAAGGATAAGCGGAGTCGATGAGATTATAGCCGCGACTTTTACCTTGTTTTCAGGTACGGGAATCTTAGAGAGTATCCTGTTGGTCTCAGCCACTAATTCATTTGTTACATCGCGCTTGAATAATATATCGAGAATACGTAAATCATCAGCGAGTTCCTGGAACGAGCGAGTATCAAAAAGAAGTACCGGTATTCCCAAATCCTTTATATTCTCAACCATTCCGGCAAACAAATTTCCCTCGCCGATAAGCAAATCGGGTTGAAGAGCGATTATTCTTTCGTAATCGAGCGACATGTCGCCGATGGATGGCAGGCCGGCAGCTTCGGGAGGGTAATCGTGGGGGATGGTCGCGCCGACAAGGTATTCGCCAACACCGTATTCATACAGCAATTCAGTTGTGGATGGCGCAATCGAGATTATCCTCTCAGGCGATTTGAATTGGAATTCCGCCAGTATCGAATGGTATTTCTGCGGGATATTTTTAAATGAGTCATTATCCCGTCTGCTTTTTGTGTCGGCGGAATCGTTTTGGCAGCAGCCAGACAGGAATAAGGCGCAAATCAGGGCAAACACAAGGTTTGCCCCTACATATTTAACTTTTTCAATAGACCCGTTACATTTGCATTTCGATTTCAAATTCAACATCGCAATCCTTGCATAGATAGATAATTACAAAGGTGCCGTAGCTGTTTTCGGCGTGTTTGATTTCCTCGATTTTTGTGTTTCCGCACATCGGGCATTCGACTTCTTTTTTCGCGGTTTCATCGTTTGTCATTAATTTACCTGTCGCAAGTTAACGTGGTGTGTAATTGTGGATTCATGCATAAATCGAGAGGCATTATAGCAGAAATGGGCACATAGTGTCATCCTAGGTGAAAGTATGTATTTTTCAAAAGTTTATGGTATAATGAATATTGGTTTAATCTTATACAGTTGATTTGAAATTGGAGGCTGAAATGATGAGATTCCCCCCCCGCAGTGTGTTACGCTTAACACCTATTTATTTGGTATTGCTTTTCCTTCTATTACTGCTGATCGGCTGAAAATCCGGACATTCACCGATTATGCCTGTTATTCCTGACAGTGATTATCAATTTCAGGCAAGCAATCGCATTATTCCCAGAACCTATGGGCAGGGTTATTCAGACAGAGCCAGGGTTCGATTGATTGGAACAGGACCACTGGAACTCTATGAATCGCAACTTAATCCACCGCAGATGATAAACAATATGCCAGTGTTTTCTGTGAGAGTTGAGAATAATATCACCGCTTTATCAATTGATAATTTCAGCGCAAACGTGGATTTCGAGAATGTTCGCGTTTCTCTTTCCGGAAATGATGTCAGTTTCACACCTGCAAGTATGCTTAATGATGGAGAGCATCGCGCGGAACTTCGATTTATGAATCCTGACGGTTATCCTCTAACATTTACCTGGAAGTTCAAGATTGTTTCAACACCACCTGAAATCTCTGTGGTATTCCTTAACGATTATGGTGGCGCGATTGTGTTTTTTGATCGTCATGTGGAACCTGCTTTCCTGACTGATATGTCCCGATGGAAACTAAATGGATACCAGGGAATCCTGGAAAGTAAAATACAGATTCTGAATATTGGTGATATGATTGTGCAATTCGCATTTTCAGCGTCTGCGTTTGATGCTCTCAGGAGCATTGGTTCAGCAACTCTAACCTTCACGGATAAAACTGGAACATCGGATTATGAACTGAATGTCTCAAGGAGAATAGGCAGGGGCGGTGAAAGCTGCGACCCATGTGACTACAACTTAACTTGTGCGGATTGCGAAAACGTTGAATTTTGCATCTGTGATAATGATTATCTTTGCGGAATCGGGGAGGTGTGCAAACATGAACCATTGGAAAATGAGGATTACGCAATTGTATGGCAGGCAGCAAATCCGGATGGCTGTAACCTTGAGCTTCAATTAATTGACGTTATAGCTATTCCCGTCTTGAATTCTGATCTTGAAAACCTTCTTCTTTATGATCAGGATGAGGATGATTTATCTGAAGGTTCGGCACACAGGTTGTGCGATCCAACTCAACCTCTTTTGGCTGGTCCTTATTATTTACCTATTTATGATGATAAATTAATCGGAACCTTGAAATTTCCGCACAACTGGAAACATAATATTTCGTGGGTACTCAAATGCAGGTACTGTTGGAATGACGGTGATAACTGCGCGCATTATGAAACCAGCACTGCAGATTTCGGTAATTTTATTTTTAATAGCGCTTTCGATGATACAAATCCGGATTTTCCTGACCTGTTGGATTTAGGCATCACAGCATCTGCTTATCCCAATCCGGTTGTTATGTATGGCTATGAACTTGCTGATTACCTTGAAGAGATATTTACCAATGTTCCCTTGTATGATGATGCAGGTTATCCTGATCCACCTTTTGATATCCATTGCTACAGTAAAAAGCGATACGAACTGGAAGGTTCACCTCCATATTTTGATGATGGCGTGCTGGACATTCTGAGGGAATGGTATCCGTGCGATTTGTTTGTATTCGCGGCGGGTTGGGATGAGGCGCCGGTTGATCATTATCATCCTGAGAATATTAATCACAAGTTGATTTTTCCCGTTTTGGGGCTGCAGGTGTATACTGTAGATGAGAATGGTGTTCCGGGCATTACCTGGAATGGCATATCGACTGGAACTCCGCATTTCGAACATCTGCTGGCGGGAACGCTGGGATGGAAAATGGATTTTAAACCCTGGGGATCGCCCGTGCTTTGGGATGAGGGAATGATGAATTATCCTGCTGATTACGAGATTTACACCGAATGGGAAGACAGCACATGGGAGGAAGTGCCGGATTGCACCTCTGATCCCGATTGCCCACCGGGATATCCCGGCTGGCTGAAACAGGATTACATGCGAACCGAACTGGCATTCCAGTGGTGGAATATATCCGAGTTGCTTGCCGAATGTGAAAATTTCCAGGAGGTGGATATCCGTGTCGTTCTCGAGGACGAGGTGAAAGACCCGATAAACACCGGACCCAATAACGACGGCTTGTACAACTGGTGTCGCAGCGAAAATGTAGTTGAGCAAATCTGCTGGTTCCCCACCAGGGGCGGTGGAAGGCACGCTGCTGGTGATGAAACATGCAATTACATAGTTACAACAGAATTCGTAAACGATAATCCGTATGATATTGAGGACCCTTATTTTGATGATAAACAGTTAAAGAGAGTCCATTACAGTGGTGAGACAAATTACACGGATACATCATTTATTTACCTGAGAGATGATAATGGGGAAGCGAAACTTGATTATTATATTGCGATTAACCCGTTGGATTTGCCATCTGCAAAATCTGATTTGTATCCTGATGAAATACTGGTCAAATTTTTCAGCTCTGAATCTGAAATACCTGTCAGTATGGAAGATACACATACCGGAGCAGATTGCTATGCAATGGCAAAAATATGCTCTAAAGACCCATCATTCCTGGCTTTGCCTCTTTCTGTAAGAAACAGGATTATAACTTTGGTATTTCATACAGATGCAGTTAAGCCTTCTATGTGTCTGATGTATCATGTTGAATTAACCGTATCGGATTCAAGGAAAACATGCTCGTCTTTTGTACCACCTGATAATGATCCTTCTTCTAATTGCACAAACAATAAACCTGTTTTATATGTCAGTTCATCGGATGACAAGTGGAATGATGATTGGGACGCAAAAATGGATTATGTAGTTTCTGTTGATAACGATGCTGGTATTGTAACCATGGAGGATTTTCATTTTGGAACGAAACAACGCGGTTTTGGTTGCATCTCTCCTGATCCATTACCAGATCCAAAACGATGGTATTCATATGATGAATTTCTAACAAATGGTGGAATCGAAGTTGTATATGCAGAGGTTGAGGATAGCGCCTATAAACCCGAAACACCACCTGGAGGTTCAGGCATTGATTATGTTCCAGTTCAAAGTGAAGCAGATATTTTATTAGTTAGCGCACACGGCGCAGGAGGTGGTCAATTTGGTGGTGATTTTACATACCCAGATTATGATCCTGATCTGATACCAAGTTCTTTCGGTGGTCAGCAAGGTTGGGATTATTGTCATAAAGAACATTATCCTGCAACTGGCCAAAAAACTGATTATGAACCAGCAAGTGTGAACTTCTATGGAAATGGTTGGGGTTATGAGAAGAATGGTAAATTCTGGCAAAATCAACCTAACCCGGAACTACGATGGTTAACAATTATGGGGTGTCGCACATTAACTGATGGTGATGGAAATCTAGAATGGAAAGAACGAATAGGCAATAACGATAATTTTCTCAGTTCTGTATGCTCTTTTAATAGTGGTACTAACTTGTATCTTTGTTATCAGTCATTATTCTTTGAAAGATACAGCGAATACATGGAAGATATTTTTCAGATTTGGTCAACTTCTGATAATCCTTATGAACCAACAGGACCATGTGGCGTCCCAAACAACATTTATTTCTGGGCTTGTCCACGTTCATGTGATATAAGTGTATCTGCATTTATGGAAGCAGCTGTAAAAACCATCGGGAGGAGTTGGGGATATACACAATTGAAAATGAATCTTGTTGGCTTGCAATGGGCAGCAGCAGTTGACAAAGAGAATTTTGACCAAAATAACGATAACATTTATCAGCATTACTACTATACACTTGAGGAACAGGGAGAAGACTATCAGAATGCAAAAGGACAAAGCTTTAGCTGCAAGATAATTAGTAAGATATTAAATTAATTTGTTTTGAATAATAAATTAATTATAATCTATTTCGGGAGATATAAAATGAAGACAATTTATAGTTTTTGCATGATCTTTTTAATTCTAATATGCAGTAACCTGGCATATGCTGATAGTATCGTTTATTGTGACCATACCTATACTATTTTTTTCAGCCCAATAACATCGAAAGTATATCTTGCATGTGCTGGGGATTTCAGTACACTGGACTTAATAACTTTCGATCCAATTACATTAACAGAGGAGCATAATTTTTATATTGGTGGTACAGCTGAATCCGTTATACCAACTGATGGTGGTGTTAATTTGCTTTTACTTCTATCAAATGTAGATGGTGATACATCGACTAACGATGGTGTATTAAGAAAAGTTAATGCAGCAACCGGAACACTTATTCCCGGGTATGAGATAGAATTTGATGACTTACCATTAACCATGATTGATGATAGCAATCAAACGTTTCTATATGTGTCTTGGGGATTATCAAAAAAACCGGCAACTATTAACAAGATTCGGATATCCGATTTTCAGGTCATGCCTGAGTCAGTTGATTATGGATATAAACCTAATTCAATTGCCATAACAAACGACAACTCGAAATTATATGTCATAGATCAATTGCTGCATATTTCAGGGCAGCCACCAACAGAACAATACTACTTTAACATAGGTGCTTTTAACACGGAAGACATGTCAATGATTTGCGAAATATCAATCGGTAATATTATACCGGTTTCATTACAAATGTGTTACGATAACAGGCTTTTTGTTTCCCACCCCGTTCCCGACCATTATATAGATTCTGAAATCTCTTTAATAGTGATAAACACTGAAACTGATGAGATTATTGAGAATATCAGTCTTGGCGAGCAAGGGATCCTTGATATTGATATTGATCCGATAAATCAGAAACTATACGGAACAATTGGCCCGAGGGATTATTATGATCCTGAGTTGAAGGAATACATTTGGAGAAGTTCAGAAATTATCGTTCAATTCGATCTGACAGACCCATCCTACACACCAACGTACTTCAATCTCGGCAATGAAGGTCTATGGGATATAGCTATCGCATCAATGCCCGGATTTAGTCGCATCTTTGCCATAGCTGAAGCTGTTGACTCAGAATTCGTTTACTACATGGATTTGTAAGTGTTATCATCAAGTTTCTGACGGCTAATTGGAAATTCTGACCCAGGCGACAGCCTACTATGCCAATTATACCAGCAAATTAGCTATATAATATGCCAAATTGCAATTCCTAAATGGATTCCGGGTCAAGTCTGGAATGACAACGATAGGATCAAGCCCGGAATGGCAACGAGCTCAATCGCTGATTTCAATAAGAAAGCGAGTGTTTTGAGAAAAACGCCATCTGTGATACTATCGTATTAGTTATTTATATACCATTTTTCAGGTTCGGAGCTCCAAAATGCATCGCTTCTATCTGTTGTGTCTTCTGCTTGGCTTATTTTTGTGTGGCTGTTCATCCAATTCATCCAGTCCGGTTGAACCATCGAGTTCAGCCAGTAACCTATCCGATATCGTGTTTACGGAAAACCAGTCCGATTCAGGACATGTGCTTCTCGGTACGTGGGTTGTCGAGTTTGATGTTGAAAATCTCACAGCGACGGTTGAACCTGTTCGTGATTCATTCGCCGATTCGTTTCACTACAATGTCGGCGCGATGCTGCCAATCGAAATTCAGGTGAATTCGTGGGATGGCGTAGAGGAGATAATGGATGTCGATGTTACGATTACCAACACATCGGCATATACAGGTTTTGACCTTCGGCTGATGATTTATACCAGCGATGTTGGCCATTTGCTTGTAAACAACGAGGGATGGGTTGATTTCTTCGATATTGACGGCGGGCAGGAAATAAACCCGTTTATGGCGTACGCGAAAGAAGACCAATTCAGAACGTTTCGCCCTGATGAACAGTACACGGAGAATCTTCAGATTTATATGCCGGGGAGGAATCTTGGGGTGCGTTTCACAATTGACGCCAGTTTTCCGTTCAACTGCCGTGAGCCGTACGAGATGGTTAATTTCGTGCAGGAAGAGGAGATTTACAGTGCCGAGGGCTGGTCGAGCTGGATTCAAATCGAGGTTCATGACTGGCAGAACAGCGTTGACAGCACGATAATCTACGCTGAGGAAATTACGGGTGAAACTGAAACGGCGCTTACATTCATGGGCAGTTATGTGTGGGGAATTGATCTTGTAAACAATACTGCAGCGCCGGCTGGTGAGTATTCGATTCTTGTTAAAGCTTCCAGTGAGGATCCGTTTGACCTCAATTTGTATGATTATATTACGGTTGAAATCGAAGAGGCATCCGAGGTCGCGGACTGGACATGGCTTGTTTATATGCATGAGTCCAACCTTGGGGCGTACGCGATTCAAAATATAAATGACATGGAGAAAGCGGGAGTAAAACCGTTCAACACAAATGTAATCGTTCTTTGGGATAAAGATGGAACGCCGGATGATGTCATCCTGCAAATCGAAAAAGACCCCAACGGTTTCAATCCGAATATCATATCGCCTGAGGTTGATGACGGCGGTGAGGTTATTCCGTCCGGCGGATTGGCAATGGGCGATGAGGAAACAGTGGAGAAATTCCTGCGCTGGTCGTTTGAGAATTATCCGGCTAAGAACTACGCGCTTACCTTCTGGGATCATGGGAATGGGCCGTTTGGAATCGTTCCCGACAACCATCTGGTTAAATACTGCTGCAACGGTTTGTCAATCTGGGAGATTAGAGATGCCTGCAAGACTGTTCTTGATGAGCATCCTGAGATCGACAAGTTTGAGTTCATGGGATTTGATGCATGCCTCATGGCATGGATTGAAACAGCATACTGCCTGAGAGAAGTAACTGACATTACAATCGGGTCAGAGCTGCTTGAACCGGCGACAGGATGGAACTATAACTCTCCGATTGAATTAATTAATGAAACATCAGAAACCTGCACGGGGGAGATTATCGCTGAGGATATTGTGGTGCAATATTTAAACAGCGCCTATATCGGGAAAACGCTTTCCGCTGTCAGCACTGATGCATTGCTGGATTATGTGATTCCGGCGCTTAATGATTTCGCGGTTGAACTGGTAAACGCGATGCCTGACGACAGATCAACAATCGGAACATGCAGAACGCAATGCGGGGAATGGGGAGCATATTGCGATGAGGGTTATGTCAAAGATTTGGGATATCTGGCTGAATTGATTGGAGCGGCATCTGTACCTCAATCTCTTGTGGACGCATCGTTGATATTAATAGATGAAATTGAAAACTCGATGGTAGCTCACGGGCATACCGGCGACGGCGCATCCCCCTGTCCATACGCGGAAACAGGAATGCAGATATGGTTCCCGTCCGGCTACAACAGCAGTTATAATGATGATAAGCGCGCTGATTATGTCAAACTCGAATTCACTGATACTCTCTGGGATGAATTCCTTTATGAGTATGATGGTTAGGGGAAAGTTAGCAGGTTAGTAAGTTAGTAGGTTAGTAGGTTAGCAGGTTAGCAGGTTAGTAGGTTAGCAGGTTGGAAAAATTGAATTGACATAATAACACAATGCTTTAGCGTGGTGCGGCATGTTACAGGTTAAAAATGTTAAAATGTCGGGTGATGACGCGCGGTGAACGAAAATTCAAAACCGATGATGGACTGCTTCTTCTCGTTGATGCTCCTCCCTACAGGGGCTTGATGCAGCGGCATCAGCAAATCGTAAACAGGTTAAAAAACCGGATTCGAATAATATATCAGGAGGAATCTCCCAGCATATTGTCATGCCTGTTGAAAAAGCAATATTCATTTTCGCAGGCTGTTGAATATAAAAAAGGCATGCGGGAAATATCGCAGGGGCTTTTTCATATTAGCTCACCACCGGGATTGCCGGAGAAACTTGGATTTGATTGGGTGAATCGCCGGAATCATATCACGACATATAATCATCTGAAACCGCATCTTGAAAAAGCCAAAGGCGGGATTATTCTGTGGATTGCGCATCCCAAAGGGGTCGCGATTGCAGATTATCTCGATTACGATTTGTGTATCTACGACTGCTATGATTCATTTGGCGATTTTGCTGAGGAGAAATGGAAATCAGCCCAAACAAAACAGCTTGAATTAAAATCGCTGGCGAAAGCTGATCTTGTGCTTGCCAGCGCGGAATCGTTGGCGGATACATGCAGACGGCATAACGCGAATGTGCATCTTGTTTCGAATGGAGCCGATGTTTCCCATTTTCAGCGGGTTATGTCGAAACCCGAAAAGGAATATCCGATTGGCATTTCGCAAATAAAACGGCCCATAGTCGGTTACATGGGTGATATAGCATCGTGGCTGGATGTCGATGCCCTTATTCAATGCGCGTCCGCAATGCCAGATGCCAGTTTTGTATTCCTTGGGACAATAAAACGTGATATTGAAAATCTTCGCGCATTGCCGAACGTGCATTTCTTTGGCAGGATTGATTATGCCGATTTGCCGTATTTTGTTCATCATTTTGATGTCTGCACGATTCCGTTTGAAGTTAACGAGATGACTGTTCATGTTAATCCAATAAAGGTTTATGAATATATGGCGGTCGGGCTTCCGATTGTCAGCTCAAAACTTCCCGAAGTTCTTAATCTGGGCGATTTGGTTTATTTTTATGATGGCGCGGATGATTTCGTTGTGAAAGTTAAGGATGCGCTTGGGGAGAGGGAGAAGGAACTGAATTTGTGTGAGCGTCGAAAAGAAGTTGCGAAGGCGAATTCGTGGGATGCTCGTGTTGATTGTATTTGGGAATTGATTGAGGGGGCAATGCTGGCATTGGATTAAAAACGCACTCCGGGGTTTCCCGGTTTTTCATCCTCACCCTCATCTTCGTCATTGTCATTGTCAGGTTTGGGAATTTGAAATACATTAGAGGGAGTTTCATCGTCAGTTGATTCGCCGTTTTCAGCAAGTGCCTCTTCAGCTTCCTGGTTTTTACGCATTACATGAAGTTGTTCCTGGGAGTAGAGCGGTTCAAGCGACATAATCGCCGGCGGATACCAGTCTGGTTGCAGGAATTTTCTTTCCGGCAGGTTGAGAGTAACGGCTTTCATTATGTCATGCCAGATTCGGGCTGGAAATCGTCCGCCTGTAACTTTTTTCATGTGAATGGATTCATCATCATTGCCGACCCAAACCGTCGCTGCATATTCAGGCGTGAATCCAACAAACCAGGCATCCTTGTAATCGCTTGTTGTGCCTGTTTTTCCGGCGCAGTCGCGTTCAATTCTCGCGCGTGTTCCGGTGCCTTGCAGAACCACGCTTCTAAGCATGTGAGTCATGAGCCGGGTAAGGTTTTTCGGCGCTCCTCTTCTAGGATTCGGGGAATGCTGATAGATAATCTGCCCGTTGGAATCGGTGATTAGCCGTATGCCAAACGGTTTGTTGTATATGCCATCGTTTGCGATTGTCGAGTACGCGGATGTCAATTCAAGCACTGAGACAACACCTGTGCCAAGCGCGATGGAAATTACCGGGTCAAGTTCCCCGTTGTGAATTCCCATGTATTTCGCCCATTCGATTACTTTTTCCGGTGTAACAAGACTGCAGACTTTTACTGCCACCACATTACGGCTGTGCTGCAGGGCTTCCTTCATCGTGATGACGCCTTTGTATTTGTGGTCATAATTCTGGGGAGCGTAATCGCGACCGAGTTTGTCCTGCAAAGTGACAGGTTCATCTATAACAAGGCTTCCCGGCGAATAACCTGCTTCCAGAGCGGCAAGGTAAACGAAAGGTTTGAACGAACTTCCCGGCTGGCGTTTCGCCTGCCATGCCCTGTTAAATTCGTTTTGCTCAAAATCAACGCCTCCAACCATCGCTTTTACAGCGCCGGATGAGGAATCCAAAAGAACAACCGCCCCTTGTGATATTTTAGCTTTCTGGAATTCATTACTTAGTATATATTCAACCAGTTTTTCCTCAGAAATTTCCTGCGCTTCAGTATTGAGCGTCGTGTATATTCTCAATCCGCCGAAAAACAGCTTGCGCTGTCCGACAAGTTTTTTCGCCTCTTCAAGAATATAGGTTCCGAAGTATGGGTGTTTGAGGTCTTTGTAGCCGCCTTTTGATAATCCAACGAGAGTGATTTCCTCTTCCAATGCGGCATTATGCTCATCCGGAGTGATATATTCCTCCTCCAGCATGGCGTTTAAAACAAGATTTCGCCTGTTGGTCGCTCTTTCGATGGAGGAATAGGGGTTCAGGTTTGATGGCGCCTGCGGGATTCCGGCAATCAATGCGGCCTCGGCGAGAGTTAATTCCACTGTGTGTTTCCCGAAATAATTCTGGCTTGCCGCCTCAATGCCGTATGAGTTCGAGCCAAAGAACATTTCATTAAGGTAGTAAGTCAGAATTTCATCCTTGGAGTATTTGGTTTCAAGCCTTAGCGCGATAATCATTTCCTTGATTTTACGCAAGTATTTATCGAGCGTGTCGCTTTCTTTTTCCAGGAAGAGTTTACGAACGAGCTGCTGAGTGATAGTGCTTCCACCCTGCTGAATTTTTCCGCCGGCTTTGATATTCGCCTGGAAGGCTCTTGTGATGCCCCTGAAGTCGATGCCCCTGTGATCGTAAAAGTCCCTGTCCTCAATCGCGATAATCGCCTGTTTCAGATTTAATGGGATTTGTTCATACGGCAGGATGATTCTGTTTCCCCTTTCAGCGTAAACCTTTCCCAGAAGTTGGTTGTCCGCGGTGTAGATACGGCTTGCCTGAACGGGTTCAGGGACTGATAGCTTGTCGAGGAGAGGCATATCCTGAACGACCTGAGAGAAAAAGCCAACCAGAAAGGCGAGTCCGATGCACAAGGTGAACAGAATAATCCAGCTAAGCCAGCCGATTATGCTTCCGAATATCGCGAGTATTTTCTTTAAGCTTTTCAAATCCTATGCCTTGAATTATACATTATGCAATAATGATACCAGATTCGCATTCCTTGTGAAAAATGATAATGCCAAATTAAACTGACAGCAACATATTTGAACTCATTTGAAACGGTTTTGCAAATCAAACCCAATAATTTTAGAGATAGTTGTGGTGGAAGATTATGAACTGACAAAAGCAATATGATATGATATTTTATTCATCGGGGATTGGAGATATTGTCGCTTTGCTTTTGAGGTGAGACAGTTTGAAGATAGGCCGCATATTAAAAGAGACAAGGATAAAGAAAGGCATTACGTTAAGTGAGGCTTCAAAAGCGCTTCTCATTCAGGAGGACTATCTTGAGGCAATCGAGGATGGCATGGATGACAGGCTGCCGGAGGGAGTTTACAAGCTGATTTACACTCGATCATACTGTGCGTATATTGGAGTTGAATACAGGAAAGATAAAGTTAAGAAATCGCCTGAGCAGGATGATATTGAAAAAGAAGGGGAATCTGAAAAACCGGAAACTCAAAGCACGGAACCGCTTGAGCTGGATTTTCCAGTCGATATCAACCGCGTGTTTCGAATGGGCGTAAAAATAATTATAACACTTGTCATCGTCTATATTTTATTTAAATTCTTCCAGCTGATTTTTTAGTCACGAAATGCAACTTATGCGGTTGTTCGAGTATCATAGGATTAGTGAATAAGTTCATCCAGGAAGGCAGGGGAGAGCAGGTAAAATGAAAACGTATATGTCACCTTTCGGATTGATTTCGAATCGAGTATTGCTGTGTGTTGTATTTGTGATAGTGGCGGGCGCTGTTTTGTTTTTTGAAGTAATCCTGAAACTTGTCGCGATTGGGCTTATCGGGTTCGTTGGCTGGATGATTGGCTCAGCGCTTGATGACAGGTATTTTTTGGGGCGCTTGAAGTATAAGGTGAATAACGTTTTTTCTCGCCGCGGCAGGTGATGGTTTTATATCAACTTGTCAGGTCAAGATTTCCACTGTTGAATTCAATAATCTTTTCCCAGTCAATCTCATGGTTGACGCAAAAATCCGAGAGGAGTTCTTCTGTAAACCTGTTTTCGAGGATGTCTCGTTTTCGCCTGAATTCATCATTGAATTCCTTTGCTTTGTATCCAAGTGGTTCGATGATGTCTTTGTAGAGATTTTCGTTTTCGCTGATAAGGTACCAGAAATTCTGTCCAACTGCTTTCATATATCCGCGAAGATGCGAAGTACGAGTCTTTCCGTAGCAGATTCCCAAAACAGGTTGCACATTAATTCGACGGTTTGACTGCTTTTTAACATTCATGGCTTTGACCAGGTCTTCAGCGACTTTTCTCTGCTGAGAACTGTTGCCCCAGTTGGGGCCGGATTTAATAGAGACAATGTAATAAATGTTTTCGTGGTTGAATTCTAAATCAATTCCAGTCGCGGATGATTTTTCGCCACCACAAGTTTTTTCGGAAATGAAAATGGCAAGGTCCTCGAGGAAATTCCCAAAGCACTTTTCCTCTGATGATGACAGTGTTGCCTCAAGAATTCCGTTTACCAGTTCTGATGCTTTTACTATGTTCTTTGCTTTAAACAGATACGGATTCTTTTTACGCAGTACTTTTTTAAGGTTTAGCTTTGATAGCGCTTGTAACCTGGCTTCATGGAAAGAAGCAATATTTTCACTTACGTATTTCTGAACTTCATTCAAATTCAGCGGTTTCATTTAACAATCCCCTTTAGATGTTCTTCTGCTATCCTGCAATAGTCCTCATTTATATCGATGGCAATATATTGCCTGCCTAAACGCTGTGCGGTAATGGCAGTAGTTCCACTGCCGATGAACGGGTCAAGAACGACATCACCCTCAATTGTGAATAGTTTGATAAACCATTCAGGCAGTGCGGGAGGAAACGCGGCGCTGTGGTTCTTGTTTGAACACTCAGTTGCAAGATGAAGCACGTTAGTTGGATAGACAGTATCCTTGCCTACCCAATTTGAAATATTTTTTCCGAAACCACTGCCTACTTTTGATTCATCTCTTTTCTTATCTGTATCGCTGAGTTTTTTTAGCCGTGATTTAGACCAGTCGCCGATTGGAACCATTACAGCGTCCTGATACATGTTGAATTTTTTTGCTTTGTTGAATTGAAGACATCTTTCCCATGCGTCTCTGAATCTGTTAGGCCACTTGCCGGGATAGCAGTTTTTCTTGTGCCAGACAAATTCTTCTGTCCACAGCCATCCCATTTTTCTCATTTCGAGTATTAGCTCAATAATGTAAGTGTGTCGTTCGCCATTTACAGCGCTTTCTTTGACGTTCAAAATAAATGTGCCGGTTGGTTGAAGTACTCGTAGAAATTCTTGTGCCTTTGGGATGAACCATTCAACGTAATCATCCGGGTGTATGCCGCCGTAGGTGGTTTTTCGCCTGTCGGCATAGGGGGGTGAGGTTACAATCAGATCAACGCAATTGGATGGAAATTCCTTAAGAATATCCGCGCAGTCGCCACAGATGATCGAGTCGAATGAGATGTCTATTGGTTTTTTTACTTTCATTTCGAATAGCTCAAACTGATTTCGCATTTTGTATATCACCATCTTGTTGCCTGTGTCAACCTTATAAACGCAATAAACATTCGTTCAGCATTTCGGCGTTGATATTATAGCCCACATTTTTAATTCAAACCAGTAGAAAATCTGCCATTATTTATGTGATTTTCCATATACTCTCGCGATTATCGCTTTTGTCTCCTCAATCGGGTGTGTGAATCGGTATGCTGTTTGTGTGAAGAGAATTATTGATTGCGGACGGAATCTCGCCTCGACAAGCAGACCTGTGAACATGTAGGGGAGAATTAATCCCAGCCAGTGAATCCTCCCGCAGAATATGTGAGGGACGTTTGCAAACAGATGAGCGATTGAATCGAGCCAGCCAAGCAGGAATGAATTTCCAATGTTAAGAATACCAGCCGCTGGTTCGTAAACCTGCGCGATTAACGCCGATGCGAGTCCCGTGTATGTCGCGAGTTCGCAGATTGGAATTGCAACGATATTCGCGATGAAGCCTGACGGGCTTATCCTGTGAAAATGAAATGCGAGAACGGGAATCACGGCAGCCTGAGCCGCGATACACAGCAGGAATATTTCATGCGCGTATTCGAGCGGTTTCCTGATGATTTTGACATGCTTGAATTTGTTGATTAATTGTTTTGAGAGAGGCATTATCAGGCTCAGGCGCGGATAGATGTAGATCAATCCCCAGCTTGCGGCGTATGACAGCCTGAATCCGATATCGTTAATCAGTTTAGGGTTTGCGAAAAGCCAGAATAAAGCTGTAACGTAGATTATGTTCAACGAATGAGCCTTGCGATTTATCAGGCGGGCGGCAAGATAAAGGTAACATGCTGTGATTGCCCTGAGGATTGATGGTTCCTGGCCTACAAGCAGAAGAAGCACAAACAGCAGAATTCCAGCGGCAAAGAAAAGCGAATTTCTTAACTTTGATGGCAGTTTGAAATTCTCCGCGAGCAGGATAATTGGAAAAATAGTCAGTGAGACTTGCGCGCCGGATGCCACAAGCAGATGCGACATTCCACTTTGGAGAAAGTGATTCCAATTTTTGATTTCAATAGTTCCGCTTCCTCGACCAAGAATAATTCCTCCAACCAGTTCTTTTTTGGCTGATGTCATCCCGAAACCCATGCCGTCCACCAGACTTTCCCGAAGAGGGATAATCGCCTGCTGGAATGACAGGAACCACTCCTCAGGAAAGAAAGAGATGGCGCCGTATGATTCTCGAACCAATCCGGCAATGAGACATGAGATTAAGAGAGTGAAACGCATTAATGAACTGGTGGCTCGAAAGGAGGTTAAGAGCAGCGTAATCGCTGTCATTATGAGAAATGCCTGAGCGAGTTTGTCGATAGTGATTTCGAAACCGATAAGGATTCCGAAAGCATAAGCAAGTAGAACGTAAAAGGCGTACAATGCAAATTTCCTGTTAAGATGATTTAAACAACTTTAATATTCGCTTTATACTTTATAATTAATGCCGACACTATATTTAGTGAAAGGCGCTCTGATTAATAGACGGCGCCGAATTGGATTTCGCTGCAAGGAATAGTGATTATTTTTTGATGTTCAAGTTGTTTTGATTTTGACAGATATTATTAAAGAAGTCTAAAGATGATTAAAGGCATGATAAATACCACAAGATACTTGTTGAAATCCATCTGTGGACAGGTGAAGTATGATTGAAGTGGAAAACTTGACCAAATCGTTCGGTGATATGGTCGCCGTCAAAGATATTTCATTCACTGTTGAGTCGGGCGAGGTACTTGGATTCCTCGGACCAAATGGCGCGGGCAAGACCACGACAATGCGTATGCTTACGGGTTATCTTCCACCCACACAAGGCACCGCGCGGATTGTCGGATATGATGTTTTCAAGGATTCAATGAAAGTAAGGCGTCAAATCGGATACCTGCCGGAAAACGTTCCTCTTTACAATGACGTTTCTGTTAACACGTTTCTGGATTTTGTCGCGCGTGTGAAAGATACTGACGTGCGAACCAGAAGCGACCAGATTGATGAAATTCTTCTTCATTGCGGACTTAGAGAGGTTCAAAATAAAACGATTGGCAAACTGAGCAAGGGTTTCAAGCAAAGGGTTGGACTTGCGCAGGCGCTGATTGGCAGTCCGGAGGTTCTTATTCTTGATGAGCCGACAACAGGACTCGACCCAAGGCAGATAGCCCAGATTCGAGATTTGATTAAACAACTTGCATCAGGGCATACGATTATTCTCTCAACTCACATACTTCACGAGGTCAGCATGGTTTGCGACAGAGTCGTTATCATTCATGACGGCGAGGTTGTCGCGCAGGACTCCGTAGAGAATCTTACAAAAGAACTGACCAAGACGCAGATGACATACATTACGATTCACGGCCCGCTTAAACTTATAAAGGAAAGCCTGAAAACAGTTGAGGGTGTGCTTGTGGTGGAGAGCCATCCGAGTGATGTTGAGGATGTGAATAATTTTATTGTTCACGCCCAGCTTGACAGGGATATACGTGAACTTATCGCAAAATGTGTTGTGAACAGTGGATTCGGGCTTCTTGAACTGAAAAGCCACGCGCTTTCACTGGAGGATATTTTCCTTCAGTTGACAACCAAGGGCGCCAAATCGATGAATTTGAACTGATTGCCTGAAAGGCTCTATTCGATGATGAAATTGATAAAATCAAAATCGAGCAGGATTAAGAAATGAGAAACGTAAAAACAATAATGGATAAAGAGCTCAGGGCTTATTTTACGTCACCGATAGCGTACACAGCCTTGTGCCTGTTTCTGCTGATTAGTGGAGTCATTTTCAACAGCAACGTTTTGAAGGACCATTCCAGTGAAATGGTCAAGCTGTTTATTCTGATGATATATCTTTTCATCCTGATAATTCCAGCATTGACCATGCACCTGATCGCGGAGGAACGCAGGAGCGGCACAATTGAATTGCTTATGACCTACCCGATTCAGGACTGGGAGGTTGTCATGGGCAAATTCCTTGCGGGATTCGCGCTTTTTTTTGGGATGCTTCTTTTGACATTTCACTTTCCATTGTTCCTGTTAATGTGGGGGAATCCGGATCCCGGCGCAATACTCGCCGGCTATCTGGGATTAATCCTGCTTGGTGGAACGTTTCTCAGCATTGGCATGCTTGCGACATCATTCACCAAATCGCCGAACGTCGCGTTTATCATGGCAGCGGGAATTTTGTTCGGGCTGACAGTAGTTGGCCAGGTCGCAATCAGTTTTGCGGGAACCGGAGTTATTGCGGATTTCGTTTCGTACATATCGATAACGGAGCACTTTCGCAATTTTACAATGGGGGTCGTTAATTCCAAGGATATCGTGTTCTATTTTAGCGTTATTTTCTTCGCGCTGTTCACTTCTGTAAGGCTTGTGGAAATGAGGCGCTGGAGAAGCTAAAAAGATATTTGGTATAACAGCAGCGAATACGGGAGACATAGAATGGTAGGTTTTAACCCGGATCACGATAATATCAGGGACATATATATGGATAGCAATCCATCCGATAAAATCAGGCGATCCCAAAACGCAATACCAAAGCTGATTGGCAGTGTGGGCGCTATCGCGCTTGTTCTTGGATTGTTAATCATCGCAATTTCAGATTCCACCAACGTTTATACGCTTGGCTTGTCAGGTCTGGGACTGCTTCTACTGCTTGTGTTTATCGCGATTGATTTCAGGAAAGTCAAAGCGTTTCTGTCATCACGAGAAACAGTTTATTCTACCAACCTGACAATTGTTCTTCTCGCTTTGTTTGGAATTCTTGTGATAGTGAATTCGGTCGCGTCGAATCATTATGTTACATTTGACCTGACAAAAAACAGCGAAAACACACTCAGCGAACAGACCAGGAAAATCCTGGATGATGTCAGTTCAACAAAACGAAATATTCAGATCACGGCATTTTTAAGAAATGACAGTCCGAGGAAGATGCCGTCCCTTGCGCTTCTGGAACGATTTAGCCATTTCGCGCCAACACTGAAATACGGTTGTGTTGACTATGAGATAAAAAAGAAACTGGCAATTGAAAAGGGAATTGACAGGCCGTGCCTTCTGCTTGAATCGGATGGCATGTCACAGATCGCGAATGAATTTGATGAGCGGAGTATTACCAGCGCGTTGTTAAAGCTTCTTCATCCTGACCAGAAAGTCATCGGGCTTCTTTCCGGGCATGGGGAATTCAATCCGAAGGGGACAGGTGGACGGTCTCTCTCGCAGCTGGTGGGGTATCTTGAAAAAGAGAACTTTATTGTCAAACCGCTTAATATTGCATCGGAGGGAAACATTCCGATTGAGATTTCGCTTGTTTTGATAGTGGCGCCAAATCGTCCGGTCAATGAGAGAGAAATCGCGGCATTAACGGATTTTTCAAGCCGTGGCGGTTCCATCGCGCTTTTCATCGAACCATTTTTGAATCACGGGCTTGATTCGTTTCTTGGCAAAATCGGGGTTGAGGATAATGATGATATGGTCATCGACCGCAAGGAGAACTATTTTCAGGAGGAGACAACTCCTGTAATAAAAACATATCTGCATCACGTGATAACTTCAGGTTTTATGGAAAAGCAAGAGGAAGAGGGCGGTTTTGTTGGTGGATTGATAGTTCCGACCGCGACAAGCTTTCGCATAATTGAAAAACTTCCGCAGGAACTGAGTGTGGAACCGCTTGCGCTTTCCAGCACGATGTCGTGGGGTGAGACTGACAGCACGATTGTTGAATTGAATCCTGATGAGGACAATGTGGGGCCTGTAAATATAGCAGTTGTATCCACTATAAATTTCCCGATGAATGAAGAGGAGGGGATTGAGTCGGTTACATCCCGTTGTGTTGTTGTTGGTGATGCGGATTTGCTTACCGATGCCACTTTGAAAGAGGGCAGCAATTTCGATTTCGTACTCAATTCGATTAACTGGCTGGTGGACGAGGAAACAATGATAGCAGAGCGTGTGCGGATTGCCGAGGATCGCAGAATTGATCTTGAGCCTTCGCAGATTAAAGCAATGCATATTATCAATATATTTGTTCCTTTGTTTGTCGCAGCCGTAGGTTTGTTCATGTGGATTAGAAGGCGTTAGTGCCGGATTACTCGGAGAAACATAATGAAATACGCAAAGGTATTCGTCCCCATATTGATAATTCTTGCTGTTGGTTATTTTTTTCTGGAACATAAAAGCCCTCAGAAAGAACAAGGTGTGTTTGCCACTGTTGGTGAGTATTTTTTTGTTAAGGCTGCTGATGTTGACAGAGTGGAGCTTACCAGCGATGATGGGAATATCGTGATTGTCAAACAAGGGAATGAATGGCAGATTGAGTCACCACTCAAAGCTCCCGCTGATTCAAGTGTTGTTAACGCCCTTCTCGGGGGAATCATTCAAAATCCGGTGCATCGAGTATTGCCATCCGACCAAATAGGAGAACTTTCTGAATATGGCCTTTCCGACACAAGTGAATCTGTAACACTTTATGGCGGGGGGAAAGTCCTTCTTGATTTAAAACTGGGCGACAGGAATCCGACCGGCAGTGATTTTTACGCGAAGAAAAGCGGCGGTGGCGAGGTTTTCACAACCGCGGTTCAAATAGATGACAAGCTCGTTTATGACCCGAACCATTACAGGACGCGTAGGCCGATTCGAATTGATGCGGATTCTGTTACATCGCTTGTGTTTACGTATCCTGATGGCTACTGGCATCTTGACCGTCGAGGCGATACCGGCAACTGGTATATTAGCGAACCTGAAATATTCAGGGCTAAAAATTCAAAAATTAACATGATTCTTTCGCAGCTGAAATCGATGCAGATTACAGAATTCCTGAATCAGCGTTTTCCCGACGATGACGCTCATGGGCTGAATGCTCCCGAAGTCGTTGTTGAAATTATCAGCAAGGTTGATAAAAAAACTAAAACAACAAAGATGATTCTGGGTGAAACATCGGTAGAGAAAAACGCGATTTACGCCAGGCTTTCAGATCTGCCGGATGAGGATGTTCTTATCGAGGCGAGCATTCTTCATAAACTCAAACTGACCGCGGATGACCTTCGCGAGAACAGTTTGTTTCTTGTTGACCCGACAAAGATTGAGAGTCTGGATGTTCGCGAGCGCGGCGCAAAGAACCTTAGCATCTACCAGAACCAAAAAAATGAATGGAAAATGATTTCACCAAATGCCGGCGACATGGTTGAGTCGGCATTGAAGGAGTTTTTCCAGAAGCTGACCAACCTTCGTCCGAGTGAGTATATTTCCAAGGATGATTTGGAAAACATTGAAGAGGATGTTACCGGATTTGAATCATACAAGGCGAAAATTGTGGTTAAACGCCGCGGCGATTATAGCGATCTCGAAATAGTTATAGGGAATATTGATAAGGACAAGGGATATTACGTTATGCTCAGTGATATTGAGGGCGCGTATTTTGTAAGCGAGGATTTAGTCACGCAGTTATTCAACTCCAACAAGCGTCTTAAGGGTGTTTAGGATTTGTTTCCAATTCAAGGCGTGGGTGAGATGGGTTCCGATTTACATTCAAGTTTATCTATTGTCGCATTTACCTCTCACTAACGTTCGAGGCTCGGTTTTAAAATTTGGTTTTATGGAACTATTACACCGAACGTTATGGTGGGTTTTAAACTCACCCCTACGTTTTCAGGAACAACTAACTTGTCAACCTACTAACCTTCTAACCTATTAACCTACTAACTTGCTAACCTACTAACCTGCTAACCTACTAACTTTCTAAAGAAACTACCTGTGATAACGATAGAAATAATAGTGCATTAGTTATATCTATAAGTTGGAGGTGCCACTGATGAAGTGGACCCAAATATGGCTGCCCTTGATGGCAGTAATGGTTTTAATGTTGGCGGGATGCAGCAGCTCGACAAATTCTGTTATTATCCCGAATCCTGATGAGGCAAGGGGTACGAGTTACCTGCCGGATGAATACTGCGGCGAGGCTACAATTGTGCCTTTAATCGCGGGGCAGAATATTACAGTGGGTGAAGTAATAGTAACCAACGATGAGGAATTCATTTATGTTGAATTCGTCACATGGGATCCGTGGGTGCTGATTGAAACGCATGTAGCGATTTCAGACACACTCGATGGCATTCCTCAAACGAAATCAGGCAGTCCCAAAGTCGGGATTTTTGATTACACAATCGATAGTTTTATTGAGTTGAGCCAGTGGCCCGATGCCACCGAGCTTTACATAGCAGCGCACGCTGTTGTTCAGCTGCTTGGTGAGAATGGAGAGGTAATTCAGGAGGAAACCGCGTGGGCTGAGGGCGAAGGATTCGATAAATCATGGGCGATGTATTTTCTCTATACTGTTCAGGAATGTGCTCCGGCAGTGGATGACTGGCTGGTTCTTCCTGATTTCCCTGTCGAGATGATTGTTAATCCCGGTTACTGGGCGACATTCGACACGGAATTGAGGAACATTCCGTGGGGTGAATATTCAGTTGAGGATTGGTGGTATGGCGGCTGGTGCATACAGGAGGATGTTCCGATGGAGTACGGAACGACACTCTGGACATACTTGTATTCATCACTGGCAAGCGACCTTCCGCCGGAAGCGTCAGGATATGACTGGGACATGATCAATTATGTAATTAGTCACACACCACCTGCCGCCACACCTGAGGATATTCAGGAAGCTATCTGGTATTTCACGGAAAACAAGACGGAATATCCGACTGATCCTGAAGCGCTGCAGATGGTTCTTGCGGCTGAGGCGAATGGCGAAGGTTATACACCCGTAGAGGGCGGAACTGTAGCGGTAATTTGTTATGTCGGCCCTGATGTGCAGTTGAGCATTATTCAGGTGGACGATTCCTAGAAATATTACGGAACAATTCAAAAAACAACAGCCCGGCGAATCATCGCCGGGCTTTTTCTATTCCTCCGGCCAATTTTCCATGCGGAAATCGAGGAAGTCTATCATGTCATCTTCGGGTGAGATTATCCTGTAAACAAGTGATTTGAATGTGGATGCGAATTTTTGGTTTGTGCGAAGTTCGGTGCAAAATTCGATATGCGTCTCTGAAATAATCATCTCGATATTGGGAATCGACATCAGCATCGATGCCTTGCTTTTGCCGACGCATATCAGCAAGCCAGCATCATCCTGTATGCATTTGACAAGGCGCTTGCATTGTCCATCGGACATGCTTTTTAGAAGTTTGATTATTTGCTGAATGTCATTGCTCATAAGGATGTGTGAGTATTATAGCATTTATGGCGTGCTTATACTCTACGTTCAACATTTGAGGTTGCCTAAACAGCATTAAACCGGGTGCCGCTCATACAGCCGTCCCGGTTTTATGGGTGTTTGCGCGAAGTTACGCATTTCACCCACAAATCCCGCTTCGCGTGATGCGTGAGCGGTACCCGAGGTTATTTAGTCGCCCCCGGCATCTGGCCAATCGATTTCATCATGCGTGAATATGCTATGTGATAATCCGTAAGCGCGACGAGTTTGTTTAATTCAGCGGATGTGAACTGGTTGCGAGTCGAAATTAAATCGAGATAAGTAATTACGCCTTCCCTGTATCCGACCTCCGCCATGTGGAGCGCTTCCTGAGCCTGTTCGAATATTTTGGTCGATGATTCAATTCTCGCTCTCGATTCATTCAGCGCGAGGAAAGTAGTTTGGACATCGAGACGAACGAGCGCGGAGATATCCTCCATTGTGCTTTTGAGCGCGTCGCGATTTCCCCTTGCTTCATCGACAGAATGTTTTGCCCTGCCGCCGTCGAAAAGTGGAAGATCAAATTGCACGAACCATCCCCACGAGTTTTTACCGCCGAACGCGGAGCCCTGGTCAGCATATTTCAGATTCGCTATGAAATTCAAATTCGGGCGGAGCCTGTTTATCGCGACAAGCGCATTTTGCGAGGCGATTCCGGCCTCAAGCTGTTTGATATCGGGCCGTGATTCAAACGCGAGTTCGAGGCATTTATCGAGCGGTATGTCCCATTCAGGAATATCAAGATTTTCGGGGAACCTGGGATGGCAGGTTTTATCGGAGGCAAGGAGTCGCTGGAACATCAGTAATGTAGCTTCGGAGTTTTTCTTCGCGCCTACAAGAGATTCTCTTGCCTGAGCGAGGTCAACCTCGCTGCGGATGACATCGAATTTGGCGGTTTGGCCGACATCGAATTTCTGCTTCGCATGATTAAGAGCGAGTTCGCTTCGATGAACCTCGTCTTTTTTTATTGTCACAGAACGTTCAGCGAGAAATATGCCGTAGAAAGATTCAATTACCGAAAGAGCAATTTCCTGCTCTTTTAGTTTGAGTTTCTCCTTTTTGGCGTTACGAGCGCCCTTTGCGGCTCGGACAGACGCGGGGATTAATCCGAAAGTGCTTATCGGCTGAACGAAAGTAAACGAAAGGGAATTGACAATATCGCTTGTCATGCTGAAGTCCATGCCGTAGAGCGGCGACTCCGGAGGAGCCGGTTCGGGGTCGGGGAAAGTGTCCATCTGCGACATTTCACCTTTTGCAGACAGGTTGGGCATATAGTTCGCGCGCGCGTTTTTAAGCGCGGCTTCGGATGCCCTGACTTCGCATCGAAGCGCGTTGATTTCATCGTTGTTTTCCATCGCGATTTCGATTGCCTGCTCAAGCGTTATTGTTGGGCAGTCGGTTTCGATTTCCTGTGCGCTGATGTATGCAGTGGAAATGAACATTCCCTGAATGAACATTCCAAGAATGATTATTCCAAATAGTATATTTCTCATATTATCTGCTCCGCATTAAATCAATAATTTAACCTGTTGAGAGAACGAAAAACGCTGCTCCCACAATTAGAAGAGTCATACCGAGTCCAAAAGCGATTAGTGTAACAATTCTGAAAAATCTAAGGAACCTGGTATCCGTTTGCACATATTCCCCCGGATGGAACAACCATTGGCTAATTTTATAGAACGACGGAATTATCAGGAGAATGAGAACGGTTGAGAAGAGCAATCCAAAAATAATTGCCCATCCCAGAGGACCCCAGAATTCGGAACCGCCACCGATTCCAATTGCCAGAGGCAGGATTCCCACGATTGTGGTTATGCTTGTCATGAGCACCGGACGGAATCTGTCGCAGCCGCCCTTTATCAGGGCATCTTCAATGCTCATGCCTTTTTTACGAAGCTGATTGATATAGACAATCAGAACGATTGCATCGTTGATTACAATTCCCGACAATGAAACAATTCCAACACCGGGCATGAAACCGAATCTGTTGCCGGTAACAATCAAGCCGACTACAACACCGATACACGCGAACGGAATTGCTCCCAGCACTGTAAGCGGCATGTGGAACGAATCGAAAGTCACTGCGAGAATTATATACATGACCATCAAGCCGATAATCATCGCTTTCAGCAGCGCAATGAATTCATCTTCAAGTTGCTTGTTTCTGCCCTCGAAGTTGAATTCATAACCGGGAGGAAGATTATATTCCCTGAGAGTGGGCATGTATTCCTGCAGGAGGGAATTTGCCGTTTCGCCTGACAGGGGGTCAATCTCCGCACTGATTGTGATTGTTCTTTCGCCATCCCTGTGAATTATCCTTGCTATTCCGGAAGTGATGTTGGTGGTGGCAACCTGTGAAAAAGGAATAAGCTGTCCTTTCATGTTTCTGAAATTGATTCGCCTGAGGTCCTCGATAGATGATCGTTTGTTTTGCGGAAACTGAACGATTATTTCATACTCCTCACCCTCCATGTAAAACTTGCCGGCATCAACGCCGTCGAAAGCCGCGCGTATTTCAGCGCCAATCCAAGTGTTGGTAAGACCGTGCAACGCCGCGCGTTCCCTGTCGATTTCAATCTGCACCTCTGGGAATCCGGGATTGTAGTTATCCTGAATATCAATAATGCCATCAACACCGGAGAGGATATCCTGGACATCCTCGCTGATTCTCTCAAGTTCAGTGAAATCTTTTCCTGTCAGCATTATTTCAACCGCGGCACCTTCAGGCGGTCCCATATCCATGCCAATGAATTCAATATCAGCGCCTGTGATATCTTTCACCCTTGATCTCATGTCGCCAAGGATTTCAGGTGGTGTCCTTCCGCCTTTGGTTTCAGCAAGGTCGCCGAAAATGGACCCGAAGTTATCCGAACTGCCGCCGGAGTATCTGTGAATGTTTGTTTCAGAGGCTCCATCGCCAATACTTGCGACATAATATTCAACTTCAGGCACATCGGAAACTCTCTTTTCCACTTCTGTTACGATACGGTTGGTTTCCTCGATATTTGTCCCCACCGGTGCGCGAACATCAATAGTGTACTTGTAGAAAGGAGAATCCGGGAAGAGTTCGAATTGGAGATAACCTGAAGCAACCACTCCGATTGCAATAAAGAAAACAATCCAGGCGATAATTGCCGATAAAAATGGACGTTTGAGTGAACGCTGGATGAGTTTACGGTATGTCGGAATCAAGGGTTCAATCCAGCCGCCAAGGATTTTTCCTTTTTTAGATTGGTGTTCTTCTCTTTTAAGGTAATGCTGGCAAAAGACGGGAGTGAATCCGTGCGCGATAAGAATCGCTCCAGCAAGCGATGCTATGACCATAATAGGAATGAACTTAATGAACTGTCCAGTGATTCCCGGCATGAACATCATGGGAGCAAAAGCCGCGAAAGTTGTAAGTCCGGCGGCGAGTATCGCTCCACCAACCTCGTGGATGCTGTCGCGTGCGGCGGTTTTATTATCCTTACCCATTTCAAGATGCCGCATCGTGTTTTCAGTAACGATAATGGCGTCATCGACCAGCATTCCCAAAACGATAATCGCGCCGAATGTAACAACGTGGCTGATTGAATAACCTTGTGTCCATAAAAAAATGTAACCGCAGAAAAGACTCCATGGAATTGTCGGCGTGATTATTATTGCGCTTCTGAATCCGAGGAAGAAAAGCAGGATTATGAAAACAAGCAGAAGCCCCCAGCCTAGGTTCTGGAACAAATCCGTGTTGGATTCTCTTACTGTCCATGACGAATCACCGATGTATGTATATTCCGTGCCCGGCGGGAAATCCTTTTCAAGTTCTGCGAGAGTGCTTTTTATTTCATCAACCGTCTTAATAAGATTCTCGCCTGTTTTTTTTGTGACGAGTATATTAAGGCAATCACTTCCATTCAAACGGGCATACGAGTCGCGCTCCTCGGTCGTGAACTCGATTTCAGCGATATCGGAAATAGTAACAATTCGTCCAGCATCCGCTGAAAGAACAAGTTTTCCCATTTCATCGAGAGTGTCGAATTTTCCCATCGAACGAAGAACGAATTTATTCGTGCCAATCAGGTTTGTTCCTGCGGGGATGTTGAAGTTTTCCTGCTTGATGATTTGTGCGATGCTGTTGAGTGATACATTGTAGAGAGCGAGTTTCGCCGGATCAACATTTACATGTATCTCTTCGTCAAGCGCACCAACTATATCAACTTGACCCACGCCGTGGAGTTTTTCAATCTCATCCTTAATGTCTTCCGCGATGCGTTTAAGTTCACCGGGGCTAACTGGTGATGTGAGTGAAATGACGATAACGGGAGAATCTGTAAAAGACCAGTTGGAGACATCCGGTTCCTCGATATCAGGCGGTAATTCACTCCGGATGGTTGTTATCTCATCTCGGGTTTCACGTATTTTCTGATCAATATCAGTTCCGGCAAGGAAATGGACAACTGTAAATGTGGAACTCTCAGAAACGTAACTAGTGTAATAATCGACTTCATCAAGCTGTTCAACAGCGTTTTCGATTTTGTTTGTTACTTCCTGTTCGATATCCTCAGCTGATACACCGGGATAGATGACCTGAATAAATGCCATCGGGATTGTGATGTCCGGTGTGGCTTCTTTCGGAAGGAACAATGTAGCGGAGATTCCGATGATCGAAAGAAAGATAAGGATCATCGTTACAATTCTGGGCCTGTTCAGAAAAAAGTCTGAAAAAGCATGCATTTAATTATCCTCCCCTACAACTGCGATTGTATCGCTATCTTTCAGATTTTTATGTCCTTCAATAATCAATTTTTGTCCCACTTCAAGGCCACTGGTTATTTCCGCTTTGTTCTCATCGATAATGCCGGTGAAGACCTCGTGGATTGATGCCCTGTCGCCGTCGGCGATGAAAACAAATTTGCTAAGCCCGCGATTGACGATTGAATCAAGCGGGATAACGATGATGTTATTACATTCACCGAATTGAAATTTCGCGGTGGCAGTCATACCGGGCATGAGGCGGCCATCCGGATTGGGAACCTCAATTTCAGCGCCGAATGTACCGGTTCGAATGTCAGCTTTGATATCTACTTTTGCGATATTTCCTGTGAAAATGTCACCAGCGAAAGCTTCAGGCAGGACTTTCACATCGCTGCCGGTTTTTACATCAGCCGCTTCCAGAGCGTTTAAAGAGATTGGAAGTTTTAGTTTGTCCAGCGTGACGATGTTTATTAAAGGTGTTCCCAGCCCGACCATCTCGTTTTTTTCGACAAAGATAAACGCGACAGTGCCGTCGATTGGACTGTGGAAAAACGCTTTGTTGTATTGGTTTTTTAAAAGGTCTCGTTGCGCTTTCGCATTTTGCACAGCCGCTTTCACAGATTCACGATCTTCCTTACGCGCTCCGATATCGGCGAGTTCCTTGCTTTTAAGGGCGGTTTCATAACCGGCTTTCGCTCCCGCAAGCTGCGATTCAGCGCCGTCGAGTTCAGCTTTGGAAATCACGCCCTCATCAAACAGCTCCTGCATCCTGGTAAAATTCGTTTCAGCGTTTTTAAAATTTATTTTCGCGCTTTCGAACTGTGCGTTAATCTGCGCCATTTCCTCCGGCCTTACACCGGTTTCAATAATTTTAAGTGTTTGTTCAGCGCTGATTAATCCGGCCTCCGCGGATGCAAGCTGATACTGGAGAGAGGCGTGTTCGATCTCAAGAATCAGCTCACCTTTTTTAACCGGCTGTCCCTCGTCAATGTGGATTTTCTCAAGAGTACCGCCGACTTCGGCGGTGATCGTGATATCATCCCAGCCTTCAAGGATTCCCGATGTGGCAATCTGACGGTTGATTGAACCTTTGGAAACTGTCTGCACTTTAACAGGCAGTCCGTTTTTCTCAACGGCTTCCGATTCCGGATTTTCGGTTTTCCCGTTTGGCGCTTTGCATCCGGTAATTGGCAGGATGAGTATCGCAATGAGTGTGATTGAAAGGAGTATCGTCTTTTTCATAATTGTTCCTCAAGTTGAAACATACTTTAAAAATACATAATGATTCCATGCAATAATTTTATTTTCCTGATTGTTTTGATTTCCTTTTATTTTCTTTAGAGCTCGATATTCCAGCGAACAGGATTTTAAGAAACTCCTTGGAAACAGCATCACGATTGAACTTGTCATTAAGGTGTTTCTGCATGTTCATACCCATGGTTGCACTGAAAATTATTTCAGACACAATCCGTACGTTTGTAGTGCGCATGAATTCCCCATTATTTATGCCCGCTTCAAGCATCCGGACAATTCCGTTTTTAAATTCTTCATGCGCATTTTTTAGAGCGATGATTAATTTATGCGTTAGCTCTTCAGATATTTCAGACGATTTGAACTCCATCATAAGATGAAAGAAATTGACGTTTACTTTTTTTTTATTATTTCCGGTCATGACGATTTTTTGATCTATTAATTTTGCGATCTGTTTTTTTATGGATTTGGTCTTTCTTTCTTTGCTTTCCCGCTCCATAATCTCTTTCGATTTCATGACAAACCATCGAAAAGTCTCAATGAAAAGGTCCGCTTTGGAGTCGAAATATTCATAGACCGTGCTTTTGCCGATACCGACCCTGTCAGCGATATCCGCAATACCAGTGGTGTTGTAGCCTTTCTCGAAGAATACATACATCGATGCTTCGAGGATTTCGTTTCTTCGTTTAAGGCATTTTTCTGTTTTGCATGTTGCCATATTTATCCTTCCGTGCGCTCGAATAATTAAACCGACCGACCCGTCGGTCGAAATATAATGCATGCCGAAAAAAAGTGCAAGCCTTTTTTTGGAAATAATTATTTCATCTGCGGCTAAATGTGCATGCAAATATTACGATACATTTCAAGAGAGGTTTGATTAGTTAAGAAGCGTTATCTTAATAGGATTGAATGCTTTACAAGCTAAAAGTGATATGATAGGATTTAATATGAATGATGGAATATTTTCTACCATCAATTGATTATTTATTACCATATTAAATTGCCCAAGCGGAACGCCTGAATAACACAGGCGTTACCGAGGTCGAATGAGATTCATTCTCAAAGGGCAATCAGAAAGATAAGGATGGAATTATGGTCGTCAAAAAGAAGACAACAGCGAAAAAAACTGTGGCAAAGAAGAAACCGGCAGCAAAGAAGGTAGTAGCGAAGAAGAAGGTTGCTCCGAAGAAGAAAGTCACAGCGAAGAAGAAGGTAGTCAAGAAGAAAGCTGCACCGAAGAAAAAAGCCGCAGCGAAGAAGAAAGTGGTAAAGAAGAAAGCCGCACCGAAGAAAAAAACTGCAGCGAAGAAGAAAGTGGTAAAGAAGAAAGCTGCTCCGAAGAAGAAAGCTGTGGCAAAGAAGAAAGCCGCTCCGAAGAAGAAAGCTGTGGCAAAGAAGAGAGTAGCTCCGAAGAAGAAAACAACAATGAAGAAGAAATAACGTTGTTATTTCTTTTTAGTTAGAGCTATTTTCACGTTGGAGTATTCGTAGTCGCAGGGGGATCAAAAATCTAGAGACCTTTAGAGGGTGCAAAAAGCACCTTTTTTTTCTCTAAAAATCACCGTACATTCTTTCGCGCGGCGATTACAACACCCTCCGCCGCAGCCCATGGGGTTATTGAATTCAGAATTCGTTTGATTATTCGTCCGGCTGTGTTGAGGCTGAACAGTTCACTGGATTTTCGGTTTTTGAATAATCCTCCCCAGTCAACCCACAACGTGTATGATTTATCCGGTGGAGTCAATTCGACCCATGAATATTCCATGATTTCCAAATCGGATTTTTCAACGCGCCTGAGAATGTCTTTCAGTGAAAAACGATATTCTTCGAATTCTAGTTTTTTCCCTGCAATGTTTAGAAGGAAATATCGGATGGAGCATAACGGCCTGTGGATAAGCTTTCGCAGGATACTTTCAACGGGAACAATGATAATCATTACGCCGTTCTCTTTAAGCACTCTGCTCATTTCATGAAGCATTTTTTCGGGGCCGTCCGGGTCATGTTCGATAACTCCGACTGAAAGGACAGCGTCAAATTGGCAATCCTCAAACGGCATTGAGGATATATTGCCAACTTCCAGTTTGAGATGGGAGCGTATGTTTTTAAGTTTTTCAATCGCCTGATTGCTTAGGTCGATTCCGTTCATTGAGTAGCCGAGGTTATCAAGATGAATCATCCACCGACCTAGTCCGCATCCCGCCTCAAGTATTTCCCATTCCTTTTTGAAATATTTCAAAATGAATGAATGAGTGTTCTCCTCGAGAGGGGCAAGTTTGGCAACCGCGAGAGGGTCAAGTCCGCTAAGTTCCTGTTCGCCGGCGCCGTGAGTTGATGATTTGATTTTCAAAGCGTAAGTCATCCGGGTTATTATAACCAAGAAAAGAGAATGAGGGGTTGAACGTGGAAAATATTTTTATCGGAGCGGTTCCCAATGAATCATATTTCTCATTCCATAGGCACGGGGGAAATCCTCTTTGCTGCCAACGTAAACGTACGGAGTTTGCCTTGTATTAAAGCCGAAAGTTCTGAGCCTGTTTTTCTGGCTTCGTGGAATCGCAATTATTGTAAAAGTTGAGTCATACGCCGGACATCCTCGGAAAGACATTGTCGGCGGGTCAACATCAAAAACAATCAATGAGTAATTATCTATCAGGTTGGTGCGGGTATAACCGGCCGGCATCGAATTGGTATCCAATAAAGCCTGGAAAGTACCGTATGTGTTTTCCTGAGTTGTATCAATATAGGTAAGCTGTGCTGATCCGATTGACCTCAAGGTTAGTTTGCATCTGTTTTCCCATGCGGAACGTCTCGCATTTAAGAGCTGCGGAATAGCAATCGCGACAATGATGCCAATAATAGCCGCAATTATCAGTAGCTCAAGAAGCGTAAATCCTTTCTCAGTATTCTCAGGCTGAAAGCCCAAGCTCAAATGCCTCCTTCCAAACTCAGCAGTTGGTATACTTCTCCACCACCATTTGGTGTAAAATATCCACGCACATTTATTATATCAGCATATCTCGTATTTGTGTAAATATGTCTGGACGTTTATCCTTGAGGATTGTCTTTGGGGGATTTATAATTAACCTTTACTTTTTTTCAAAGGTGGTGTTAAACATGGCTGAAACTGGATCTTCCTCCACAGATGGCGGATACAATGTAAGTTTCAAGGAACGTGAGCTGGATACTGTTACCGCGGAGAATATCGAGCTAAGGCAGTGTTCCGTTAATTCAATCACGGCGAAAAATGTCAAGATGGAGCAGTCGGCGGGGATTTTTGTCGCTGCCGAGAGAGTCGAGAGTAAAAACTCGGCGACTCTTCTCATGGTTGCGCAAGAGGTTCATGGCGATGTACGCCCGATATTTTCACTTCCCGCGGCGCTTGTGATTGCCGGAGCGATTATTTTCGGCATGTCTCTTTTTAGAAACAAATAAAATTTACACAAGGAAAGGTGTATGTAAATGGCTGATCTTGAACAGGTAAAAATTACTGATCCCGAAACCCATGACGCTATTCAAAGCGAAATCGAACGCGAGAATATGAAGATAGAGCTTATAGCGTCCGAGAATTTCGTATCCGAGGCGGTTCTTCAGGCGCAGGGATGCCTGATGACAAACAAGTACGCCGAGGGTTATCCAAAGAAGCGCTATTACGGCGGCTGCGAATATGTCGATCAGGTGGAGATTCTTGCGCGAAATCGAGCGAAGGAACTTTTCAAATCTGAAACCGCGAACGCCCAGCCCCATTCAGGCGCGTGCGCGAACGCCGCGGTTTATCTGGCGTTTTGCGATCCCGGTGACACAATCATGGGTATGGAACTAAGCCACGGAGGACATCTCACTCATGGGCATCCGCTTAATCTCAGCGGCAAGTATTTCAATGTGGTTCCGTATGGCGTTTCCAAAGATGATGAGAGAATCGATTACGCTGAATTGAAACGTCTTGCGCTTGAGTGCAAGCCGAAACTAATCATGGCTGGCGCGAGCGCGTATCCGCGAATAATCGATTTTGACGCTTTCCGTGAAATAGCGGATGAAGTCGGCGCGGTTTTTGTAATGGACATGGCGCATATCGCCGGGCTTGTGGCGACAGGGCATCACCCGAATCCGTGTCCGATTGCGGATGTGGTTACGACTACAACCCACAAAACCCTTCGCGGTCCTCGCGGCGGAATGATTATGATGAAAAAGAAATTTAGAAAAGCGATTAATAAGGCTGTGTTCCCGGGGATTCAGGGTGGGCCGTTGATGCACGTTATCGCGGCGAAGGCGGTCGCGCTGGCGGAGGCGATGAGACCTGAATTTAAGGAATATCAGGAGCAGGTTATCAAAAACGCTCTGGTTTTCGCGGAGGCTTTTAAATCAGAGGGACTGCGTCTTGTGAGCGACGGCACTGATAATCATCTTCTGCTGGTTGACCTGACACCAATCAACGTCACCGGCAAGGTTGCAGAGACGACGCTTGATGATGTCGGAATCACGGTCAACAAAAACACGATTCCTTTTGAAACTCTGCCACCGATGGTAGCAAGTGGAATTCGTGTCGGCACGCCGGCGATGACTACTCGCGGATTCAAAGAGGATGAATTCAAAAAGATAGCCGCGTGGATTAAGAAAGTTCTTGTGAACATCGGCGATGAGAGTGTTTATAATGAGGTTCGTTCCGAAGTTCACGATTTATGCGTACAGTATCCGATTTATGGATATAAGGCGGTTTAGTTAAGATATTATCGTTATGTTGGGGCGGCGGCGGAAGCTGTCTCAGAACTTGTCTTGTTCTGTCATTCTTCGCTTCGCTCAGAATGACAATGTATTTTGTTTAAATCGGGGTTCTGAGCCAGCTTCCGGTGCTGCGCCCCTACAATAATTGACTATCTGTTGCATTCAACCTTTTTATGGAAAATTCAGATCAGAAAATAACACGACCGTCATGGGATGATTATTTCATCGAACTTGCGTTCGTTATCGCAAGGCGTTCAACCTGCCTGTCGCGCAAAGTCGGCGCGGTTGTGGTAAGGGATAAACGTATCATGACAACCGGCTACAACGGAGCGCCATCCGGAGTCGAGAGCTGCCTTGACCGCGGATATTGCTATCGGCGTGAACTTGGAATTAAATCGGGAGAGAATCTTGAACTTTGCAGAGGTTCCCATGCTGAGGAAAACGCGATTGTTCAGGCGGCGAAATTTGGAATCAGCCTTGATGGCGCGACTATCTACTGCACAACTCGCCCCTGTTTAATATGCTCGAAGATGATAATAAACGCCGGAATAAAAAAAGTGGTCTGCAAGGGTGATTATCCGCATGAGATGGGTTTGGAGATGTTCAGGGAATCCGGCGTTGAATTTATTCTATATGACAAACCGATTGGAAATATAATTATTGAAGAGGAATAGCTGGAGGAAATCTGTCCTAACTTTCAATTTACTCGTGGAGATAATTTCATGAAACCTCAAATCGCATTTTCATGCTGCCATAATCCCACAGTCCATCCGGACGGCTGGGAGGTTCTGGGGCCTCACTTTTACGTTTACAGCGATTACATCCGGCCAATCGCGGAATTAGGCGGCGCGCCATTTATAATCCCGGTTTTGCGGGATGAGGATTATTATCGCGATTCAATGCGCAACGCGCAGGGATTGGTGCTTGTCGGTGGCGGGGATGTTAATCCGTTTTTATTTGGTCGAAATGTTGAGCACAACATTGGAAAAGTTAATCCCGACATGGATTACGGTGAAATGGAAATGGCGAAAATCGCGCTTGAGATGAACATACCCATTCTCGCGATTTGCAGAGGGATTCAGCTTTTGAATATCGTGGCTGGCGGAACGATTCACCAGCATATTCCGGATAACATCGCGGAGGCTTTTAATCACTCGACTCATTTTCCTCCCGCGACACTTGCACACTGGGTAACTGTAGATCCCAATTCACTGTTATTTAGAATTGTTGAGAAAGAAAAAATAGCGGTAAATTCGAATCATCATCAGGCTGTGTCGAAAGTGGGTCAGGGAACGGTAGTTTGCGGACGCGCTGATGATGGCGTTATTGAGGCAATCGAAATGCCGCAGAAGAAATGGGTTCTTGGAGTCCAGTGGCATCCTGAGATAATCTGGCGCCAGAACGAGGATCATGGGAAGATTTTCGAAGCGTTTGTAAAAGCATCTCTCGCCTAAGCACATCGTCCCCCCCCCCGGGAGCGCCGGAATTTTTCCGGCGCAAAAAGGCGTCCTCGCCTTTTCACGGGAGCGCTTTAGCGCTCATGCGCCGGAAAAATTCCGGCGCTCCCAAGAGGGTGTTTTTGAGAGGCGACGACCGGAGTCGAACCGGTGATAAAGGTTTTGCAGACCTCTGCCTTACCACTTGGCCACGTCGCCGTGATTTATTCCAATCTAATGCACCAGTAGCCTAAAAAGCGGGAAACGGGATTTGAACCCGCGACCCTCAGCTTGGGAAG
>CBDURE010000020.1:0-37303 GCA_965369605.1 uncultured bacterium | reverse complement strand
CGGGCTGCATAAATTTATGAACTGGAAAAAACCCATTCTTACTGACTCAGGCGGGTATCAGGTTTTCTCTCTGTCCGATTATCGCAAGGTTACAGATGAGGGCGTTCATTTTAAAAGTCCGATTGACGGCTCAATGCATTTCTTCACGCCTGAAAAAGTAATGGAAATTCAAACCGCGCTGGGAAGCGATTTTGTCATGCCGCTGGATGAGTGTCCGCCGTCGATTGCGGATGAAAGCGATGTTGCAACCGCTGTTAATAGAACAACCGCGTGGGCGAAAGAAAGCCTGGAGAGTTTTAATAAACTTGGGCAGGAGCATCAGTCGCTGTTTGGAATTGCGCAGGGCGGGATTTATAACAACCTTCGAAAAAAAAGCCTTGAGGAAATTCTTGAACTTGGTTTTTCCGCGATTGCGCTTGGCGGATTCGCTGTAGGGGAGGAGCAGTCGGCGATGCTTGAATCGATAAACGAATTATCCGATTTGCTTCCCAAAGACAAACCGCATTATCTGATGGGGCTTGGCTATCCCGGGGATATTGTTAAAACAGTCGCGCTCGGGATGGATATGTTCGATTGCGTACTGCCGACACGCCTTGGCCGAACCGCGGCAGCGATAACATCGGAGGGCAGGCTGAACCTTAAAAACTCACAGTATCGCGATGATGATTCTCCACTGGATAAAAACTGCGATTGCAAAGTTTGCAGAACATACACTCGCGCGCTGATAAGCCATCTGGTCAAGCAGGATAATCTTTCCGGCTTGATGATCATAACCCACCATAATCTTGCTTTTTATGCGAATCTGATGAGGAGTATTCGGAAAGCTATTTCGGAAAACCGATTCGGTGATTTTCTGAATGAGTATTTGAAGCAGTCGTTGATTCCCGGTGTTTGAATTTGAAATGAGTATTGTGAATTGCCTTTCAATTAACGCTAGAATTATCCTAACCCCGAACATTATAATTATCCGAGCCCCGAACGTTAGTGAGGGGTCTGTTATTTCCACAAAACAAAATCTGCCATTTCTGTGAAACAAAATTCCGTCATTCCCGCTTTCGGGGCTGTTGAAAAAGGGATAGATACTAATGTAACCCGGCATCCCTTTGCCGGGAAAACAGATGGCTATCTCACGCAAAGCCCCGGTGAAGGGACACCGCGGTGAAGGGAAACCGCGGTGAAGGGAAACCGGGTTACAATTTCATAGGTTCTCTCTGCAAGCCAAGTTTTAATATACAAACCCGGAATGCCTTTATCAATAAGAGCGAATCTATTCTACAACGTTCGCAGGCATTCCGGGGTTCTGCATATCTAGCCACCTCCCCGGCATGCCTGCGAGGATTGTCCGGATTGATTCACATTTTCATATAAAGGCATGACCGGGTTACAGGGAAGATAGGCTTCTTCAACAGCCCCTTTCGCGGGAATGACGTGCAATTCAACATGATGAGTTATTCTGCCTGACATCGCATTTGCAAATATCATTTTGCAAATGGAAATCGCAAGAGTGTAGGTTGGGCTGGAGATTCTTTATGCAATTAAAATCAAATGTCAGTATCGTCAAGGCGGATTTCCTTCTCTCGTTTGCGCTTGTGGAAAATATACTCGGCAATCATTTTCCATTCGCCGCATTTGAAGAGATAACTAAAACCGCCAAATACCACTATTGAAGCGACAAGCCCAGCGGCGATCGCAATGATATCCTGGACGACAGTATGTTCAGGATACATACTGTTGTATTGCATGAGCATGAACACCAACGCGGCGTACTGAACAAGCCCGACAATCAGCATTTTCAATATGTTACTGTTGAAAAAGGATTTCCAAATATCAGGCAAGCGGCTTTTCAGGAAGTATAAAAGTATCATGCAGTTCAGGAACGAAACAATGCTCGTCGCGAAAGCGATACCTTTTATTCCGAAGTGCGTAGCAAGCAACTGGTCAAGACAGAAATTAACGACAATCATTACCGCGCCAGCCTTGAGAGGTGTCTTGGTATCCTGAAAACTGAAGAACACTCTGGAAATCAGCAGAAGGGAGACAGCGGGGAAGATTCCAAACGTATAATATTTCAAAGCGTCAGAAGTCCATTCGACACCTTGAGCGAAATTTTGAAATTCACCATGGCTGAAAAGAACTCTGATTACCGTTGTACTCATCGCCATGAAGAAGACAGACGAGGGGATAATCGTAAACGCCAGCATGCGCACTCCCATATCAATCGCGATTTTAAGATCGTTAAATCTTTTTGCGGCGATATGTTGTGCCATTAGCGGGAACAAAACGGTTACAATCGTTACTCCGAAAATGCTGTATGGCAATTGCTGAACTCTGAATCCAAGGTATAAAGTTGTAATTCCGCCTTCAACAAGCCCAAACGCAATCGCTTTGTCAACAAACGAGTTGATAACCATTGTCGCGTAACCAAGCATCGCGGCGGGAGCCAGGTCTCTGAATTTGACAAACGCCTCATGAGTGAAATCCGGTATCTTAAAAAGAATAAACCCATGCGATTTGAGCGCGGGCAATTGAACCAGATATTGAAGAAAAACACCGGCCACTACAGCGATTGCCAAAACTCGAATATTGTCAAAATCAGGATCTGTTACTTTACAAAATATCAATGTACTGATTACAGCTATATTAAAAATCAATGGTGCGAATGCTGGAGTTTTGTAATCGTGAAGTGAATTGAGAATACCCTGGATCAATCCGCTTAACCCAATGAAGATTAACATCGGGAAAAGGAGTCGTGTTAACTGAATCGCGGTGGCCATGGTTTGGGGGTCTATTTTTCTGAAGCTGATTATCTCAGCCCCTCGAATTACTGCGGGTGCGAACACAATTCCAAGAACAACGGTGCAGACAGCAATTAATGCTGTAAAGGAAAAGATTTCGGTGGTCACTCGTTTGGCAAACTCAAATGATTTGTTCTCTCGAAAGTCTGCGAAAATCGGAATGAATATTGTGCTCAGTACTCCGGATATAATCAGCGTGCGGATTAATTCAGGAATATTGAACGCGAGGTAGAAGGCATCCGTATTTCCTGTCGCGCCGTAAATATGTGCGATAGCCATTTCACGCACAAGCCCGAGAATGCGGGATATTATTGTGGCTATCCCGACAATCAGCGCGCTGGTAGCAAGAAAGCGTCCGCTTGGAATCTTGACTCCACCATTGCCATTTATCTCTTTCGATTTTTCGACGTTGTCCATTCCTTAAATTTCTTTAAGTGTAAACTGAACGTAATTATATGGTTAGCACACAAAACATGCAATTATCCTGCCTGAATGAAAACCGGGCCATCGCAGTATATTATATAATGATAAATGAATTTCAATCATTTGTTTTACTCAACCTTGATATTTGCCATTATATTCATTATAATCATATGCTTTGTGTGATTTATTTCTGTTTACAGGATATGGATTGACGAATGGCACATACCAAGTCAAGTATTAAGGACCTAAAGCGAATTAAGAAACGCACGATTCGCAATCGAACTCTTCGCAGTAAACTGCGCACTTATGTTAAAAAGGCGAAAGTCGCGCTCGATAAGGATACATCCGATGCGCCGGAGCGTGTAGGCGCGGCGTGCAGTGTTCTCGACAGGATGGTTACCAAAGGCATTATTAAGAAAAATAATGCGTCAAGGCGAAAAGGCCGCCTTATGAAGCGACTCAATATTACGCTTAATATTGGGCAACCCGCGGTTTTGAAATCGGAAAAAACCATTCAGGAAGAACCAAAAGTTGTTCAACCTGAACGGCCGGAACTTGATGAATCCACGGAAAATGTGGATGCCGATGTGATGACTGCCGCTATCGACCATACGGAAAAAGAACCGGAGAAAAAATCGGAACCAGCTGAAACCGAAGAGAGTGTATCGACAGATGCAACGGATGAAAAGTCCGAGGAAAAAACAACTGAGTAGTTGTTACTGATGTACAAGGAAAAAATTAACCGTCCCGAAAGGGACGGTTTTGTTTTGTGTTTCTTTTTAATCGCATCCCCCCCTTAATCCCCCCGCGAGCGGGGGGAAATGTTTTTACATTTGTAAACAAAATATCTGATCTATATACTTGCGAAGGGGAAAAACAACGCTCTCCCTCCCCGCTCGAGGGGAGGGCTGGGGTGGGGGTTTCTTATTTGCGACGTCTTTCCCGACAGGCTCTAAAGCATGGTGTTATGGAATGCATTAGCATATTGTCGCTTTATGTGTCGCCGTCACCGTATGGCCTGAATCCATCTTCCATGTCCTCGAATTTGTAGCGTTCCTTCGGGTCTTTAATGAGGCATTTCTCGATTAGTTCAACAACTTTCGGATCGGCGTTCGGAATGATTTCAAGAATAGGAGTCGGCTCCTCTTCAAGGATTCTCTGGCGAATTTCAGGTTCACTTGATGCCAGGAACGGCGCTTTTCCGGTCAGCATTTTATACATGATGACTCCCATTCCCCAGACATCACTTGCCGGTTCAGGCTTGCCATTGCATTGTTCGGGAGCCATAAAGAGAAGGCTTCCCGCCTGTGCGCCCTTGCCGTTCCAGTCAAGAGTGTTGATTGCAAACCCGAAATCCATTATCTTCGCCCAGCCGTACGGTTCATCGAGGATAACGATATTCGCCGGTTTCATGTCGCGATGGACAATGTAGTTTTTTCCCATATATTTACATGCGTCAAGAATTTGCCGTCCAATATGATCGACCTGTTTTGACGGCATCGGTCCGCCGGCAAGGTCGATAATCTCATTGAGATCCTTGCCCTTGATTATTTCCATTACGAAGAAAAATATGTTCTCACGCCTGTCCATCTCGATTGAATAGCATCTGGTGATGTGAGGATGATTTAGCCCGAGAAGAAGTTCCGCCTCCGCCATGTTCTTTTTGTAGTTCTCATCCTTGTTCAATGGAACTTTCAAGGCGACCATGCACTTTTCATGCGAGGTGGATTTCGATAAATCCTCCGCGGCGTATATCGTCGCGAATGCGCCCTGCCCGAGACGATACTTCACACCGTAATTATTAATTTTTTGATTCAGATACTTGTCCTGCTTTGCCATTACTGCTTCACCTGTTTGATTTTATATATCAGATAGTTTCATAAATAGTCTCATTCATTGGATATGCCTGATAAGCTCAGGGCATAAAATATCTCAGACCAAATGTCTGATTTTGTACTCAATCCTGCCGCACGAAATTGCAGGTTATGATTCAAGCCACAAAAATATAATTGAAAACGCCCGCTATGTAAAGATGGATTACAAATCAATGGGAAATCGTGGTTGAAAATTCCAATGCGTTGTTGAGCCAATGAGATGAACCTGACGCAACTAATGAACACAAATGAACACAAAAAATTGTTGGTTTGGTTACCTCGTCAAGGGGAAAAACAAAAATTTTTTTAGGGGGGTGAAATTAAATGCCATTGGGTGGCGGGTGATAATATCCGCAAATCCCGGCAATAATGCTTGTTAGCGCATGGTGGCAATCTAAGATTGAATTAATAAAGAAGGAAAAAGAAATTGTGGATAATACACTCGTTCAGTATTTCGAAACAACAAAATCGTGTATATTTTTTGACGCCACTCAGTGCAACGAAATGTTAAAGTGTGCAATTGAGTGTAGGTCAGTGCAAATGATTTAGACTAATGTTTTAAGCTGTGACCGGGGACAACGCGAAAAATAATAACCAAACCCGGTTGTCATAATAATCCAAAATAACGTTTAACCGTTCGCAGCTTTATTTTTGTTTACACACAATTTGCGGGTGAGAAAAGAAATTACATATTACAGAATCCCGGTCGCCAAAATCCAGGAATCCCTCACCCGCGATTGTTTTTAAAAATAACGAAATCTGAAGCACCTTAACAAAATGAGTTTAGTACTCGACGTAAAAAAAGTCAAATTGGATTCGCGGAACAGGATATTCGTTATCTCTCCTTTAGCGAAATATCTTGGCGTGATTAAGGATGACGATTCAGATGTTGGATATGGAATTACGTTTCCCCTTGAGGAAGATGTGCCAGCTCTCATTATTTTAAATGTAGAAAAGACAAATGAACTATATGGCCTAATGGAGAAAGCGGTTGATGGAAAACGCAGCCTGATTTCTCTGGAAAGTGATGAGGATGATGAGGACGAGAAAGACATGGGGAATCTGAGGACGGGTGAAGTAAAAACCAACAAGATTCAGTTATATAAATCCGAGGTTAACCGACTGCAATTACCCAAGGGTGATAACAAGATTATTCTTGATTTCAAGAATAAGCAGATAGTGGTTTGGGCGGAATGTGAATTCAAGAAGAGATATCCAAAACGTTACGATAGATTCAGCGTGGATGATGAAAATGAGTGAGCAATATCATTATCCGGCTTTTATTGATGAAATAGTAACATACGGAAATTTTAACGAAAATGGAATTGTATTTGATCTATACGGCGGAGATGGTACTTATGGCGAGGTGCTATTGGAAAACTTTCCGCAACTCAACTACTTCCATTTTGACATCGACCAAAAGGCAATCGATACGGCATCCAAACGGCTTGAGAGATTCGGCAAGAGAGTTCATATAAAAAAGCAAAGTTGTATGTACCTTGACAAGAGGGTTTCAATGGAGGGGTTGAGCGAAATCGGATGCGCGATTTATGATCCGGGGCTGAGGCTCGAATATGTTACCAATCCGGAACGAGGATTCAGTGTGAAAAACACAGGTCCGCTGGATGGCAGATTCGACCAGACTCAGGCAGAAACAATCGGCCATGTTGTAAACAACACGCCTGTGGATGAGTTAATCGCAATCTTGAAAGTTATCGAAGTTCCTTTTCCAAAGCGGATTGCAATTAGAATCGATGAGGCGCGAAAAGAAAACGAAATTTCCACTACAGGCGAACTAGCATTGATTGTTTCAAAGGCGGTCCCATTTAAAGCGAAGCGCAAACGAGTTCCTCCCGAGATTCTTGTAATGCTCGCTCTTAGAATTCATGTTAATGACGAATTAAACACTCTGAGAGTGGCGGTGGAAAAGGGATTCGAGGCGTTGAAGAAGTCAGGAAGGCTTCTGACTATTTCATACCATTCAGGAGAAGCCAGGATTTACAAGCGTTTCGCAAGGCTTATCGATGAACGATACGCGGATGATGAAAACAAACGCCTTAGAGTAATTACAAGAAAAGCGCTCAAACCGACAGATGAAGCCATTCGAATGAACCCTCTGATAAGGTCGGCACAATTCAGAGTTTACGAAAAATTATTTTAGGAAGATGAACAGGCATATATCGAAGGAGCAGGTAAAAATGCAGACCACTACAATCAACAGACAAAGAACAAGAAGCAGCGAAAATGATAGATTTCATTTCGCCAGCCGAACAATTTCAAAAACCGGCAATCCTGGCATGAGTTTTGCATCAAGGATGGTTGCATTGGTCGCATTGTTCATACTCATGATTGCGTGTGTGGGTGGACTGAGAGCTTATACGGCAAACCTTGATGTTTCCGTAAATAACAAGAAAGTGGAAATGAATTTGATTGATGAAAGAATAAATGAACTGCAAGGCGAAATCGACGTGCTGTTTGGCGATTCACTTAACGTGACTTTGAACTGCAACGCGGATTACACGCCTGAATGTTCCTTTGTGTATGATCTTTGGGAGGTTGGGGGATAACGTTGGTGGTAACGAGATAGATCCGGCATTGGACTTTGCGCTGTGAGGATGTATTTACAACAGTAAAGGGAGTTTTTATTAATGCCGGATCGCTCTTTTAAAATTAGGTTTCCAAATGATATATACGGAATGGATGGGGTACCTGGAATTAAAATTTCACCTAACCCCGGTGCAGTCGCTTAATTGTATTCCCATCCATTTCGATTTTTTTTGAGCAATTTTACGGAAGTTAGCATAAAAGCCGGAAAAAGGGATATGTTGAGAAAGGAAATAGGTATTAATGTGGGATAGGTATTAATGTAACCCGGCATCCCTTTGCCGGGGAAACAGGTGGCTATCTCACGCAAAGACCCGGTAAAAGGATACCGTGGTAAAAGGATACCGGGTTACAATTTGAATACGAAACGTTGTCATTCTGAGCGAAGCGAAGAATCTATAAGTTGCTGAGTTGATGATTAACATTATGAGAATAATTCGCATCGTTGAGAAGAGAGCCCTCGCTCCGCTCATGATGACGGAAAATACAGGTTTTCAGGCAGTTTCGGTTTTAGGTGGTTTCCAAGCGGCGCAACTCCAAATGATTGTTCATTTGCATAAGTCGGATGTGTCATGGTCGTTATCAGGAAAATTGTTAAATGGTTGATAGTTATCCGTGTTCAGTATTTCCAAAAAGGCATCGGAAGCCTTAAGGCGTGGATTTCAACTCTCTTCCTTTTTCTGATAATCGCTCTGCTTAACACGTCAGTTTTAAATACTGAATTGAAATCCAGATCTGTTGATGAAGGTTTCGGCAGCAGGAAGGAAACGCCAAAGCGCGGCGATATCCTGGACCGAGATGGTAGATCGCTTGCCGCGAGCAGATTGTCTCGAAATGTAATTGCGGTTAAACGCCCGGATACACCGGACATGTATCGCATTATCGCGAAATTCATGGCGCCAAAGATTCACCTGACTGAAGATGAAATTGTCGAGGCGTATAACAATACTAAATATAATATAAAACTTGTTGAGGGAATGACACAGCAGGAATTCGATGAGTTTTGTGAATTTCGTTATTTAAACTTCTCCAGAGAACTCGACAATTTCTATAATTCCAACCCGGGACTATTCAGCGGATTCAAGGACAAGAGTGAATTCTATACGAAATTTGACAGGGAGTTTGGTGAAATCCAGGCGCGGAAAACCTACAACAGATGTTATCCGGGAGGCGAAATGTCAGCCCACATTATCGGATATTCATCTGATGTGCACGGCGATTTCACTCCATGGAGAGGGCTTGAGCGCAAGTATAACGATACGCTTAAGGGAGGAGAGGGGAGAGTAATCGAATGGAAAAACGCTCGCGGCGAAAAACTTCCGGGATTTGACACTGTCAGAAAGGGAGTGGTGCCGGGTTATAATTTACGTCTGACTCTTTCGAGTGAAATTCAGTCGCTGGCGTACAAGGCTCTTGAGGAGCGTGTAAAATCAACCGGCGCGAAGGGTGGGTGCGTTATTGTTCTTGATGCGCCTAGCGCTGAGATTCTCGCCCTCGCAAACTATCCAACTTTCGATCCTGAAAATTACAATGATTACATCAACCTGGGACCCGAACATCCTGACACTCTTCCCCCCGATGAATACAAGCTTAATCCGATGCACAATCTTGTTACACAGCTGTCGTTTGAACCGGGCAGCGTTCTTAAACCGATGGTGGCATCATGGGCGCTGGAAGATGAAATAGTTAGTCCTGATGAGAAATTCGAAATCAATCCGAAAGGAATAAAAGTTGAGGGCAAGGACGAACCGATAACGGATTCGCATCCACCGAAAAAAACAGAGTATTGGTCTGTTGATAAAATCAACATTCGTTCATCGAATGTGGGTATGGCGCAGATAGGCATGAGAATGGGGCGGGAGAGCCTTATCGAATCATTGGAGCGTTTCCATTTGGGAGAGAAGGTGCTTGGACTGGAGGAGGAATACGCTGGAGTGCTAAACAAAAGTCTGGAAGAAATAATAATTGGCACACCGAGCTGGTCGCTGGTTAGGGAAGCGACAGTCGCGTTTGGGCAGGGAATTACAGCAACGCCGATTCAGATTGTCGCGGCGATGAATGTTTTCGCCAACGATGGCTGTTATGTCAAACCGCGCATTGTGCTTGATGCGTCATCGCCTGTTCGGGAAACGTATTATTTCCCACAGCCTGAACGTGAGCGAGTTTTGTCTCAGGAAACGCTTTCGATAATGCAGGATATTTTGGAATCTGTTGTGGACGAAGGAACCGGCACAGAGGCGAAAGGCAGGGAATATCGTATCGCCGGAAAAACAGGAACCGCGGAGAAGCCTGACCGTGTAACGCATGGATACTATGAAAACCGGCATTATGCATGCTTTGTCGGATTCGGGCCTCTGCCTGAACCGAAATATACTATCCTTGTTCTTCTCGACGAACCGAAACCCAAATGGGGCGGTCCAAGTTGCGGTCCGGTTTTCCGTGTGATTTTTGAAAACCTCATGGTATGGGATGGAATTCCTCCGATAAATGAGACAAATACTGACGAGGCACTTTCAATATCGTAAAATCTATATGAATTTTCTTGCATGTGATTCTAGAAACAACAGGTAGTGGTTTAATCTGATTATGTCTCAGGAGAATTCATATATGGATTTCTTCGAACGGCATTCGTTTGGAGAGGTTCCTCTTCTTGTCTATGATGAGTTTGTTCCGGGTGAATCAAATTGCGGCTATTTCAGAATGGCATCGGATGAATCGCTGGCGCATGATGACAGCGTACTCGCGTTTGTCATTCCGCATAATTACTGGGAGGAGCGTCTTGGTGAGGCTCTCTGGCGAAAATTCGACACGTTCAAATTAGCGATTGTTTCCGGTACGCTTGTCGACGGCAAAGTGGTTAAGGAGGGAGACTCGCTCCTGATAAAAGCTGACAGGATTATCTCCGGTGGTGTAATGCTATCGGCATTATGGGGCGGTGCGGGAATCAGGCATGTTGATTTTATTGAAAGAGCGGTGCCGATTCCAGAGGAAGAGGAGGGCTTTCACGATTATATTCGCCGATGGCGTGAAAGGGAACTTCGTGAACAGGGTATCCTCAAAAGGGAAATTGAGCCTGATGAATACAATTCGAAATTCATGAGAGTGCAGGGCCCAATTCGCTATCACCTGTTTTTATCTGAGGATACGGAAAACGAACCGGAGAGTTTCTACAAGGATAAGAAAGCCTATCTTCCGAAAGGCTGTCCGGCATTTGAGGACCTTTTAATTACCAGAATCGAGATGATGCATGGTGATTTATATTGGGGACCTATATGGCATGATACTGAATATCCTGAGGAAAATTCTCTCTGGATGTGGGTTATACGCAAGGACACCCGTTATATGTGCAGGATTGCGCTTGCCAACAGGGCGGGAAATCTGTCTTTAATGGTTGTTCCGTTTTATTTTTCGTTCGTTCTGTGAAATAATCTGCTGGCAGACAAAGGAACTAATGGATTTACTTGATATACAAAGACGAGTAAAAATCGAATCGATATCACCTGATTTCAGCGGGAATTTCATTGGGTTGAGCTATGATTCCAGACAGGTTAGGCCCGGTGATATTTATGTCGCGATCTCAGGTGAGGTCGTTGACGGCCATGCGTTTATCGATGAAGCGAAACGCAGGGGCGCAATTGCCGCTTGTGTCGAGGATCCTGATGGATGCAGGCTTCCATACATTCAGGTGCAGGATACACGTGCAGCGCTGGCATCCTTGAGCGCGCTTTTTTATTCCGACCCGTCGAAGGAACTTGAAGTAATCGGCATCACCGGGACAAAAGGGAAAACGTCGGTCGCATGGATGCTGGGACATCTGCTCAAACACGCCGGACGAAAATGCGCCGTGATGGGAACTCTCGGACTGATAAGGCAAAACGGAAAGGTGATTGATTTCAACCTGACAACTCCGGCATCACTGGATATTCAACGTGAGATGAGAAAACTTGTTGATGAAGGTTACGATTCGATTGTGATGGAGGTTACAGCGCACGGAATCCATTTGAAACGCGTTATGGAAGTCCATTTCGATTACGCTGTTTTTACAAATATAGGACAGGATCATCTTGATTATTTCAAATGGGATGATTACATCGCGACCAAGCGCCAACTTTTCGAGGATACCACGCAGTCGAAAGTAAAAGAGGGGCTTGCGGTTTTAAACGCTGATGATGATTATTTCGGTTCGTTCGTTGTGGCGTCGCATGAAAAATATCTTTCTTACGCTCTGGATAATATCGCCGATGTTACCCTTGGCGCCCGGGAGTCTGACGGCTCTTATCTTCTTGAAACTCCTGATGGATTCAGCAGTTTCAAGCCGGGTGTTTCAGGACGCTTCAATCTTCTTAATTTCCTCGCCGCGACAGCGACCGCTTTGACCCTTTCCATATCTCTGGATGATATAGCAACCGCGCTCAGCACGTTCAAAGGAGTTCCCGGACGATATCAAAAGGTCAGTGCCGAGAATGTTCCATACAATGTTTTTGTGGATTACGCGCACAACCCGCAGTCGGTTGAAGCGATTCTTAGGGATGCGAGAACTGAAGATTTCAACAGGATAATCGCGATTATCGGATGCGGTGGCGATAGAGACAGGGAAAAACGCCCGTTGATGGGGCGAATCGCGATGGAACTCGCTGATGAATTGATAATTACATCTGATAATCCGAGAAGCGAGGACCCGTCGAGGATAATCGATGAAATAATTGAGGGTGTGGAGCACAGCGGATTGGAAAGGCCATACCATGTGGAACCTGATCGCGAGAAAGCAATCGCGCTTGGCGTTTCTCGCTTGAAGGAAAAAGACGCGCTTTTTATACTGGGCAAAGGGCATGAGGACTACCAGATTCTTGCCACTGGCAAGATCAGGTTCAGTGATTCAAAGATCGCGCGCAAATATATCGCCCGGAGGCTTCGCAGTGAAGATAAGGGCGGAAACTCTTAGTAAAATCCTCGATGGCGCTCTTGTCAGGGGAAATCGCGACGCTCCTGTCGGGCCGTTTTCGATTGACACTCGAAACCTGAAACAAAACGAATGGTTCATGGTGTTTGTGGGGGAAAATGCCGATGGGCACGATTTCATTCCCGATGCGATTAACAAAGGCGCCGGCGGATTAATCGTCTCCGACATGACACTGGTTCCCCATGAACCGAAAGACCTTCCAGTAATATCATTAGATAATCCACTGAATGCGTTGAACTCATTTGCTAAATATATCCGTATCGCGACAGCGCTTTTTCCGTGGTACGCGATAACGGGGTCAGTGGGAAAAACCACCGCGAAGGGAGTTCTGGCGCGGATACTGCAATGCGAGGGCTCGAATCCGCTTGTTACTCCGGGTAATTTCAATACTGATATAGGCGTACCTCTCACACTGTCCGCTTACCTGAAAGAAAATTACGATGCCTTTGTTCTTGAATTCGCTATGCGCGCCAGGGGCGAAATAGGGTATCTTGCCGAGATGACACAACCGCATGTGGGGCTGATTACAAATGTCGCGCCATCCCATCTCGAATTACTCGGCACGATGGAGGATATCGCTGAGGCGAAATCTGAACTGCTGCTTAATTTGGATAATCGTGGAGTTGCGGTATTGAATCGAAGTGATAGCTTCTATCCGTACTTCCGCTCGAAATTCAACCGTCACATCATTACTTTCAGCCACGATGGCACTACGGCTGATGTCATGGGCACCGAATGGGATTGGGATAAGGATAAAAACGTTACGTTTAAACTGATAATTCAGGGCGGTAAACCGGAGAAAATCAAATTAAATACGCCATCACTGGGGATGGCGCAGTCCGCAATTGCCGCCGCGGCGGCAGCGGTCGCGGGCAAGATTTGGGATAAATATATCTATGAGGGGCTTACAAGTTACGTAGGCGAAGGCATGAGAATGTCAATATATGTCAAAGATTCAGGCATCAAAGTTATACTCGACTGCTACAACGCTAACCCTAAATCGATGATAGACGCTCTCCAGGTCTTGGCTCAATACAAGAAAGAAAACCGAACAATCGCGGTTCTGGGAGGCATGCTTGAGCTTGGGGATGACTCAAAAAAATGGCACAGGCAGATTGCGGATCATGCTGACTCGTTTGGCATTGATGTAATCATTTCAGTGGGAAAAGAGGGCGGATTTATCCACGAACGCCTTGCTGAAAAGAAGCGACAGAACATCCACCATTTCATGAAAAACGAGGATGTCAACGACTGGCTGGCTGATAACGCAACCGAAGGAGACATAGTTCTGATTAAGGGGTCGCGAGGATTCAAGCTCGAAGAAGTAGGGGAGGGTGTCTGGTGATGATACATTCAATGCAATTCGCGACTATCTTTCAATCACCGCTACTTTGGGGCGGTTTAACAATGTTTATCAGTATGCTTGGATTTAGTATCTATCTTCAATGTATAAGCAGGGGAGCAATTAAGAGAGCGGTAAGAGTTGAAACAGGTGAACGCCACGCTGAAAAAAGCAACATTCCTGATATGGGTGGAATTGTGATGCTGGCTGCCTTTTTAACTTTCTGGATTATCCCCGCAATCATTAACTCTGAATTGTCAGTTATGGTGTTCCCCTTTTTCTTTGGTTTAATAGGGCTGGCAGATGATATTGTAAAAAATCGGTCACAAACTACAAAAGGAATTCCTGCGAGATACAGAATTATAATGCAGGTGATTTGCGCCGTATTCTTTGTTCTTTATGCTAATTCCACAAATGCTAGTGCGAATGCTGGAAGTTCAAATCTACTTTATCTATTGATATTGGGAATCATCTTTATCCCTGGAACTGTTAATGCAGCTAATTTCACTGATGGACTTGACGGTCTGCTTGCTGGAATAGCTTTAATTTTAGTTTTCGGTTTTTTTATATTCTTTAAATCTACATATCCATACACATGCCTGGTTATAGTACATAAAACCCCATTTGAAATACTCGTGTTCTTGGGAATAATCCTGGCATTCCTGGTTTACAACCGGCATCCAGCGAAGATGTTCATGGGCGATGGCGGAAGCATGTTTATAGGTGGATTTCTTGCTTGTTATGCTTACAAACACGGGCTGATGCTTCTTCTGCTCATCATGGCTTTCCCGATGTATTTCGAACTAATCAGTGTTGTCATTCAGGTTGTCAGTTTCAAACTAACCGGCAAGCGTGTTTTCCCGATGACACCAATCCACCACTCATTTGAAAAATGGGGATGGTCGGAACCGAATATTGTCTGGTTTTTTTATGCAGTTACTTTTATCACCATGTTAATTGGCGTATGGGTTGCCATTAATTTTTTCCCGAAATTTCACATACTCACATTATGAATTCGAGCTTAAAATGATCAAAGAAAAATTCGGAAATAACATCGCGGTTTATGGACTGGGAATCACCGGTAAAGCGTGCCTGGATTACCTGCTGAAACACAGCATTAAACCAGCCGTCATCGATGATGCCCCGCGCGATAAACTATCATCCATTCTCGATGAATATAAAGACGCGTCTTTGGAATCGTTTCTTGGCGATGACAAGCGCGACTGGGAAATAATATTCGATAAACTCGATACAATCATAATCAGCCCCGGAATTAAACTTCCAGAGGATATCGATAAACTCGCAATTTCAAAAAGCGTTTCAATAATCAGTGAGATTGAATTCGCCTATCAATTGTGCAAGGGGCGAATAATCGCTGTAACCGGCTCGAACGGCAAATCGACAACTGTAACGATGATTCATCAAATCATCGAGAAGTCGGGGATGCCATCGCATCTTGTAGGGAACATCGGAACCGCGTTCATAACCGAGATAGATGAAATCGATGAAAACGACTGGGTTGTGCTCGAACTTTCCAGCTACCAGTTGGAGCGAATCGATAAATTCAAACCGGACATCGCGCTTTTAACAAATATTACGGAAGACCATCTGGCGCGACATGGCGACATGAAGGGTTATATCGCGGCGAAAGGCCGGATGTTTAAAAACCAGGATTTCAACGACCATTCAATAATAAACCATGAGGATTCAAAAACATGGCGGGCGTTTGGCGGAGCAATTGGAACTCTGCACGCCTTCACTACTGAGGAAATATCCGATCTTCCAATCCGTGAGATAATCAATGGAAGGGAGGTTCAAATCTTCGCGGCGCTTAATCAGGGCGTACTGGTTATGAGGGATACGGAGGAAGTTGTCGAAATCATTTCCGAGATTGATCTTAATGTCGTTGGGCTTCACAATATCGAAAACGCGCTTTGCGCCTCGCTTGCGACATACATTGCGGATGTTCCGGTTAAATCAATCAATGCCGGATTGAATGAATTCAAAGGCATAGAGCATCGAATAGAATTTCTCGGTGAGATTGAGGGCGTGAGTTACTACAACGATTCTAAAGCGACAAATGTTGAATCAACAATCACGGCGTTAAAAACATTTGATGAGGGAAATCTTCTTCTGATTCTCGGAGGAAGCGAAAAGGGCAGCGATTTTACTCCGCTGTGGGAATTTCTTCGCGAGCGTGATGATCCTTTCAAACTTTACCTTACAGGCCCAAGCGGGAAAAGAATGTCTGAGGAACTTAAATCAGGAAAGTGGAATTTCGAATTTCAATTATTCGAATCGTTTGATTCATGCGTGAGCGGCGCGTTTGGGGAATCCGCCGGCGCTGGTATTGTGCTGCTTTCACCAGCGTGCGCGTCGTTTGATGAATTCAAAAATTTTGAAAAGCGCGGGGAACGTTTCAAGGAACTGTTCTTTCCGATAATGGAGAAGCATCTTTCATAATGAATATGCCACGGGCTAAAACAGAAAGCAAAGATCGCATTTCCAGATTGGAACATCATATCATCTGGGTGGTAGGGCTTCTTCTAGGCGTTGGATTCATAATGACGATGGGCTTAAGCTATCACTCAAGCACTGAGATGATGGGGGAATCCTATTACCTTTCCATTTTGAAATTCGTCCTGACAGCGATTGTTGGAATCGCGCTGGCTTGCCTTGTGCGTCGCGCCAGTTCATTTCAACTGTTCATCACGGGGCATGCCCTGATGATTGTTTCGCTGATTCTGCTATATTGCACATTGAAGTACGGCGACCCGATTCATGGCGCGCGGCGCTGGATTGAAATATTCGGTTTCCGATTCCAGCCTGTTGAGATATTTAAATTCGCGCTTGCAATCGGGCTGGCATCAATTTTCGTACGAAGCAAGACCTTTAAAATAAGTGGATTTTATTCAGCTCTTCTTGCCTGTATTTTTTTGCTTGCCATGCATGCGTCATTTGTTTTCATCTACCTTCAACCTAACCACAGCGCGAATATCATATGCGTGATTGTAGCGATAATCGTCGCGCTGCTGTCGCGTAAAAACTGGAAATCCGTAATCGGATTAGCCATGATAGCCGTTATTGTAGTCGGCATCTTCATCATGCTTGATCCCGAAAAAAGGTCGAGAGTCGAGGCGTTTGCCACTAAATGGGCGCAGTCAGATGACAGGTCACTCATTGAGGAACGATATCAGGCAAACAAGGCTATAAGCGCAATTGCGCGCGGCGGATGGCTGGGAAACGGTATCGGACGCAGTGTTATGAAATACTCGCTTCCGGCGTCATCAACGGATTTTGTCTTTGCGATTATTGTTGAGGAGTTCGGATTTGTCGGAGGCACTTTCCTTCTTTTGTGCTATTTATTTTTGATAATGTGCGCATTGACTGTTGTCTCGAAAGAAGAGGATCAGTTTCTTCGCCTTGCCGGAGTTGGAGTAGTGCTATTTTTTACATTGAATGTATTTCTTCATGTGGCGGTCAATCTGGACCTCGCGCCTACGACAGGGATTCCACTTCCTTTTGTCAGCCAGGGCGGAAGCGCGCTTTTGGTTAATCTTGTTTCGATTGGGTTGATTCTGAATTTAGCGCGAAGGGATGGTTTGAAAGATCGTTGATTAGTATTTCAGAGACGCTTAACTAAAAAAGAAAAAGCCCGAGCTAATGCCCGGGCTGACAATTCATATCAAATGCCTGGAATGTCTTAGTTGAAAGTAAGCTCGAACTTCTTGACTACAAAAGCCTGAGTTTCAAAGTCCGCGCCGCTTGATTCGTTGTCGTAGACATCGTCCTTGACAACAATATAAGCGTCATAGGTTCCTGCAAGCTCACCGCTTTCAGGAACGACCATGTCGAATACCCATGGGTTTGTTGTTTCACCAGTTCCACCGGATGCAGCAAGCTGCTCGAAAGTACGGAAGTAAGGTGTAATGAGAGTCGGTATGGATATCTGAACATAATCGATGTTCATGTCAATGAATGTAACCGTACCGTCACGATTTCCCTGCGGAATGCCATTGCCACCGTCAGCCTGGCTTTCATAATCGAGCCATGTCGCCATGAGGGGGGCTGCAGCCTGCGGGTCAACAACCTGAATTTGAACAGTCGCGTCAGCTGAGCCAATCGTTCCGTCAACTGTGACAACCTGAACATTAGTCGCGGTTGGTGTGCGGAATGCGGGGACGAAATACTTGACACTCTCAGGAGCGCGATTGTCCCTTCCAACTGCTGACTGGCCGTACGCTGAGGAAACTCCCATGATGAAAGAGACAGTCGGGCTTCCAGCGCTGACATTAAGCTCGAAATGAGCTGTGTCCGCAGCTTCTCCCTGGCTCATTCGATTGTCATTCGGAGTTGGATTGTTCGTGCCGCCATCTGCAGCTATTCCACCGAAGACAGCTTTGTAGGGATGAACATCCGCTGTTGGATAAGCATCGGGTTTTGTAAAGATGAAAATTTCTCCGTTGTTTGTAACGGGGTCAACCACGTCACCCATTGTATCTGTCAGGCGAGCGTCAGTTGGCTGGCCATAAAGCAGAGGATCATTAAGCGGATCATCATCATGGACAAATCCGAAGTTGCCCAGGATTGTTGATACTCCACCGTCAAGTGTAAGAAGGGTGTCATCAACGCCGCCGGCAAGCGGGTTGTCAGTATCGCCCTCAGTGAGGATTACAACTTTCGGGTCAAAGACATCCAAGTCAGCTCTATTCAAGCCGCTTAAAGGATCAGCTGAGTTATACTGACCAAAAGGATGTTTAATTGAGATGTCCATGGTAATTCTTGGGGGAACATCCAGTGATGCTCCGATTGATACGATATTGAAACAGTCACCAATCGGGCAGAATTGGCCTCTTAAATAAATGCCGAGGTCAAGGTCAAAAAAGAAATCGCCAACCGCGCTTGTGCTGCGAATTGGGTTAAGGTCGTACGAAAGGTCGGGATGAATCGAGACCTCGTATAGACCAAGCCAGCTTTCGTTCCACTCACCTGTGTTGAGAGCCGTATTGTCAGGCGTGTCCACTGGTGCAAGTGGTGATGAGCTTGAGCATGCGCTTAAGCCAAGTGCGAGAAGCATAGCCATAACTACAAAACCGCTGTAAAGTGATTTCAACGTAACACCTCCAGGCTGATTTTTCCTATTTTATATTCATAATTCAAAATCTATGTGAAAAAAGCTTTCTATCCAATCACTACTATTCAGTAACTTATTGTCCACTGTTAATGCGCTTGTAGTGCTAATAACTTTTTAAAACCATGAATTAATTACAACCATCGACTAACAATGTATAATAACGTATTGGTTATATCGTTGTCAATAGCTTTTACATAATATTACAGTGCTGAGTTGGACATATCAGACACCAAAATCATCACGCATGATGATCTTGCTATCGATGAAATATTTAATCCAATTTGAGCTGATTTAATCATTTGCCTTTCAACTGGCTTGATTATATTTTAGAATATGGCTTGTGAATTGATGTAAGGTACACTGGTGTAAAATGCACTGGTGTAAAATACACTGGTGTAAATTGCGATGGTCAATCAGTCGGATATGAAAAAAACACGCCGGCCGAAATGACAGGGGTTCTGTGAAATGGTCGAAATAACATACGGGATTTCAGTAGGCTCAACCGTAATCGCGATATTTATTTTCATCGCGTATTTCGTTACGCTTCTACTGCTTGGCTGGGAATCCCATTCAAAGTATGGAATAGGGTTCTATACTGTCGGCGCATGTATTATTGGCGCGATAGCCGCCTTTTTTAACCATCGGTACTGGGGTTCAGCGCTAGCTGTTGAGGAGGTTAATTATCCGTTTTGGATGATGGCAGCAATCAATTTCATCCTGGCATTGATAGGTTTGTGGGGATACCTGATTTATCATTCGGTCATTGCAAGCAAATCCAAAGCGAGACGTTCAGGCGCGAGGCTTGTTACAAGAGTTTTTGCCGAGGAATCAGCGCCTACAGGCACAGGCAGATTTCGGGAGCAGCTTCAAGGCTGGGAGGGCGATATCAAACTTGACATGTTGATTGTCGAGAAGCAATTTGATACCGCTGAGGATTACCTTGAGGGAATTATTATGAAAGCAACAAGTGAAATGGATAATCAGAAAGCAAGGCATTATCAGCAATATAAAGCCGTTATCAGCAAGGAAAGGATTTTCGCGGAGGAATCCTCGGAATTCAGAGATGATTCCGGGGATAGAATTGTGGAAGCCAAATCGAAAGATGTTCAGCCTGTTGATCTTCGCAGAGACAGTGAAATAGAAGAGGATGACCTTCCGGAAGGTTGGTCCGTTTCAGAATAACCCACGTTTAGATTGCAAATAAAATATTAGGTATTATAATTATTTCAGGCAGGCTTGTTAAATCATATTACAGGCAGAGTGTCAATTTCTTATCCTTTCTTTGGAGCGTTATCATGCGATTCTCTTTTCTAATCCTTTTGTTTGTATTGTTTATTTTCACATCCGGGTGTTCCAATGCCTCAAATCAGCCAATGATACCAGTTGCGGAATCAGGCCAGACCACCTTTGGTAATTTCGATTTGATGAATCCTGAAATCAACGGCTACGGTTTGATGTTTATGGGCACGATGGATATTGACCCCTTCACTGAAACTATTACTGTTACAGAACGGACGGGAACTGCAAATTATGACATCACAGGATTTATAGCATCAGGATGTCCGGGAGGATGTTTCAGATATCAAATCCTGTCGTATGTCGATGAAGTGATGTCTATTGAACTCGAAATCGAAAATCCAACATCCCTGCAGGCGTATGATATTCGAATGATTTTCACTAATTTATATGGCAAGGAAGCGCTTAATTCCGATAACTACACAAGCTTGTTTGACCCTTCAGGCGGTTTTCCATTCAATCCGCAGATTGCTTTTATGAAGGAAGATGATGACAGGGCTTTTGTTGTGGGGCCGGGTGCAATCGATACTGAACTGCTTGAACTCGCTTTTCCCACAGGCGCGAATCCTTCTGTCGATTATCTGATTGTGGCATCGTTTACAGACCAGTGCCTTGAGCCTTTTGAAATCCACGATATCCAGGCTTCATCGAACATGACGCCATCAGGCGGTAACGCTGAAATAAGCGTCAAATTCAAGGATCATCAGGATGATATCGTTATCGCGGCGGCTGATACGACACCATTTACAGGCGGATTGACATTCCTTGAATATCAGCCTGCCACTGAAACATATACAGCTGAGATAACAAATTCGCAGAGTGCGTCAGTCGGGACTTATAACGTAATCTTCGGCGGAATGTCGCCCGGTTCGACTGTAATTCTTTATGATGTCCTTGTTTTGGAGGTTGGTGACGATAGTTTGGAATTTGAATCACCGCGATTGGTGGATGAATATCCGTTCGATACCAGCATTGATTGTTTCTCCACAGGGGGCAAGGGAATAAATGGGTACGGCGACAATATATATCTAACCTACTACTATGATGATCAGCTGGATAATCAGCAGATTGGCTTGATGAGAAGCGTTGACGGCGGCGATAGTTTTGAATATCCGGCGACAATGGTTAATTCACCCGACCCGGCATCCATTCATTTATCTCCAGCTTTCGATGTTTCCCCGGACGGCACAATTCACGCCGTATGGACGCGGGGAGACCTTTCCGGATTCGGTTCGAACATGGAATATGCTAATAGCAAGGATAATGGCATCACATTCGGAAGCGATGTCTATATGAGCGGCTCTTATCTTGAACTGTTTTGCGATATAAAAGCTGTGGATAACGACACAATCCACGCGATTAGAAACGGCGCGCCATTTTTTGTTTTCAGCATGTTTTCACAAACTACTACAAATGGCGGAACCACATGGAGTTCTGATTTTGACCTTAGCTACAATATCTTTCCAACTCCGGGTTCGTCTGAAATGTTCCCGGTCATGGACTGCGATTCCAACGGCAATATCTTTGTCGCTTTTATGAGTGATTATTCCGGTAATGATGGCGTTTACATTACAAGATCAATTGATACAGGCGTTTCCTATTCACTGGCGAACCAGCTCAACGAATCTGATAATGAATCAAGGCTTGCATGTGTTGCCTGCGACGACAACGATTATATCCATGTTGTCTGGATTGATCTTTCGGACGGCGCTTATGATGATGTCCGATACAATGTTTCAAAGGATAGCGGAGTTACGTTCTCAACTTCGGTTGTTATTGATGATGTTGATACCAATGCGAATGCGCCATCACTGCGGGTTGACCCAAACACAAACAAACTGTATCTCCTGTATTCCGCCGGAAACATGATAATTCAAACCAGCGATAATGGTTCAAGCTGGAGTGAATCAATCGACCTTGGAGTGCCGGGTATGATTAATAATCTGTATATTGATGACGATTCACGGTTGCACATATCGTGCAATGACGAAGACGGCAGGCTAGTGTATATGCGAAGTGTTTGATTTTGATATCGTGATGAGATGGTTGAAAAACAAAAACCCGGGTTATGTAACCCAACCGGGAGCTTCGGCACCCTTGCCGGAAAGTTGGGTGCTTCAGCACCCCTGTAAAAAAACTGGGGCTTACGCCCCTTCGCCGGCAAGGGTGCCGACACTCCCGGCATTACATTAGTAAAAATTCAGTTTTTCAAAGATGATTATTTATCTTCAGCAGTTTCTGCCTTATCTACATCTTCAGTAGCTTCTTCTTTTTGTTCAGCTTGTTCAGCTTCAAAATCCAATTCCTGCTGGAACAGTCCCGGATGCTTTGAATAATCGATTTCCTCTCCAAAATACTGTTTGAGCATAAACGCGTTCTTGACTGCCTGCGCGCGTGGATGGTTATTGAAAAAGACGTAAAGCTCATCGACTTTTGGCTGGAATTCCTTCAGACGCCGTGCCCAGTCGCCAATTTCTCTTTTGTGGTAGATGTAGTCATAACGCTCTGACTGGTCTTTATAGTTCCACCACGTTTCTTTGTTTCTGCCATGGAATCTTATGTAGCCAATCTTACTGGTGTTTGTAAGAACTTTGGGCACCAGTCCCGGAAGTTTTGGCTCGTCCACACAACAGAATCCGACATTCCTTTCCTCCAGGAATTTGAGAACATCATCATTGACCCATGAGGCGTGGCGAAATTCCACAACTAACGGATATCTGTTCATTCGTTTCATGAATCGTTCAAGGAAGTCAATGTTCTGCGGATTCCGTTTATAACTGAAAGGGAATTGTGCCAGGATGCATGTAAGCAGTTTAGCATCCTCCAGAGGCAGTATCGCATCCTGGAATTCCGTATATATGGATTCATCCTCGATTCTTTCGTGTGTCAGCGATTGATGTGCTTTAATAACGAACTTGAGCCTGTTGCCTGATTTGCGCAAAAGCGCTTCAATTGTCTTGGCAAATGGCATCTGATAGTACGTGAAGTTAATCTCAATCGTCGAAAAGAAGTTTGAATAAAACTCGAGAAATTCCTTCCGATTCATCTTCGCGGGATAGAATATCTCCTTCCAGTCATCATAGGAGAATCCGCTGGTTCCGATGTATATATTATCGCTCATATTCACTCTGTAACAACTTAATATTCAATACCGTGAAGTGCAGGTATTCCCTTGTCGAAATAATGCTTGATCTTTTTCATTTCCGTAACAAGATCAGCCTGGTTGACAAGCCAGTCCGATGCTCCTCTGCCAGATAAAACAAGTTCGCATTTTCTTCCACATTCAATCCACAAATTAACAATGCTTTCCAAATCTTCCTTCTGAATGAGGCCGTAGGCAGTCGCGGTGACTATTTCATCCAGGATAATTAAATCGTATTTGCCATCACGAATCCCGGTTTCGGCTTCATCCAATCCTCGTTTTGCCTCAATGGAATCCTCATCAGTCGTGCCCATTCTGAAGGAACCATCAGATTGAACACGAGCGCATCCGGTTGGAATCAAAGTAATATTCTCAATCGAGTGCAGGATCTTTCTCTCAGAGTAAAGGCTGGTGTCATCAGGCGGGCCTTTGTCGAACTGGATAAACAAAATCGATAGTCCGGCGCCTGATGCCCGTACCGCCAATCCAACGCATGATGTTGTCTTTCCCTTTCCATCACCTGTATATACATGCAGCCTGCTCTCATTGGTTGTCGATGATTCCTGTATCATTTGATTGTCATCATGCTTCAATATTCAGGTATTGTTCCAACACTCCATCTTATGATGGAGAATGATGAAATATCTTAAACGAACAACAATTGGGGTTACTTACCAAAATAGAATTGTACCACAAGCTGACAGTTCTGTAATTAAATACATCAACCATTATCAATCACACCCCATTTAAAAATCAACCTGTTTTTTTCTGACTTCGCAATGTCAGCACGGTTTTTGTGTTTTCAGCTTTCGTAATAGAATCATGTCTTTCTCAAACATATTTTCCCCACCCGGAGTTTCCAGAATCATCGGGATTCGCCTGAATGGCTTTCTATTTACAAGATATCGAAAACACTCAACGCCGATTTCGCCATCACCAATGTTCGCATGGCGGTCAACGCGGCTGCCGAGAGGCTTTTTGCTGTCATTGAGATGAATGGCTTTTAATTTTTTCAGCCCGATTGTCCGGGAGAAATTCCTTAGGACTTTTTCAAACTTTTCGCTGGTTCTGATATCGTATCCCGCGGCGAAAATATGTGCCGTATCAAGGCATACGCCTGTTCTTTCAGCGCAATCGATTTTCTCAATCATTGATGCCAGCTGCTCAAATTTCGTTCCGATACTGGAACCTTGTCCCGCGGTTGTCTCAAGAAGAATACCGCATTGCAGGTTTTTAGTTTTGTGGAGGAGTTTGGTTATAGCGTCAACGATTCTTTCAATGCCGTTGGCTTCACCGCTTCCCAGATGATTTCCCGAGTGGGTTACCAGCCATTTAATTCCAAGTTTATCCGCGCGAGTGAGTTCATCCAGCATGGCATTGCATGACCTGTTCCATTCATAATCCTGCGGATGAGCGAGATTTATCAGATACGCGTTGTGAGCGATTACCTGTGATATTGAAGATTCACTCCAACGTTTGCGAAAATCGTCAGCGATATTCTCTGCAATCGGTTTGGCTTCCCATTGGTTTGGGCTTTTAGTGAAAATCTGAATTACAGAGCATCCCAGATTCTCCGCGCGTTCGAAGCATTTCTCCAAACCGCCTGATGTGGATATGTGTGCGCCTATGTTCATGCCTTTTGGAACCCCCGATTCATGATAGAATATTAAGAGCGATTTAGCCATACCGGGCAGTCGCTTGTATGTGAAATATTAATAATCGAAAAAGAATGGATTCCGGGTCAAGCCCGGAATGACAGTATTTTATTATTGACAGTATTTTACTATTGACAGTCGTTTGTAATTCCGGCGGAGGGGACTGTTGAAAAAGTGCTAATGTAGGGGCGAACCTTGTGTTCGTCCAGAAGGTTAGGCATAAATACAGGTCAACCCACTAGTGGGCGAACCAATAGTGGGCGAACACAAGGTTAGCCCCTACGGTCTGTAACAAAATAAGTTTTTTCAACAAGCCCGAAAGTCGGAATCCATTTTTTATGGAAATTTCTTGAAATATCAGCTGTGAGGATTTAGATTTATGAAACCAGCCTTGAAAATATGCCTAACTCTCTTAATGCTTGTGTTCTGCGTATCATGCCAGGTTCAGAATAGCGATGAGCAAAAGCAGGAAGTACAAATCCCTCGAACAATTGTAGAGATTGATCCTATAAACTGGATATCCATGGGACTTCAGCACAGCTTCGGGCTTGCCATTAAAGAAGTGAACGGTGTCGTGCTGGTGGAGAAACTAAAAGAAAAGGGGCCTGCTGGTGTCGCTGGCATGAAAGACGGAATGAAAGTGAAATCAATTCTGGGATTCGACCTTTTGAATCTGGACAAGCAACCGAATTCAGATAAAATCGTTGCGAATATTGAATACGGTTCAGCTCCGATTGTTGTTATCAATGATGATGGCTCTGAAACTGAGTATGATTTAAAAGTAACGACCTCGAATTGTCCGCAGCAGCGAAACAGCGATTTTATTTTTGTTTCAGATGCGGATAATGAGAATCCGCCATGCGTGCTTATTATCCAGTCCGCGACCCGAATCAAAAAGGGGAGTTTCAATCAGGAAGCCGCGAATATGATTCAGTATTACGATTCCTTTTCTGATGAGTGGTGGGGATTGGAGGACAACAAGGATGATTTCAACGCTGGTGTGCCAATCGAAAAACTGGCTCATTTGGCTACTCCGGGATTGTTCATTGATTCCAATCCCGAGAATAAAAGCGGGATGATAACGTATTCAGGCGAAAAGCGATTTGAGCTTAAGTATGAGATTTCAAATGAGTTTGAACTGAATGGCAAGCGTCAGATTGGTGAGGGTTATTTAAAATCCGGAAACATCCTTTTCAAGGGTAAAGTGATGGTTCAGCATGAGGAGCAGTTTTTTATACTGCCACATTATAAGGAAAAGGCAGGTCCCCTTGAGAAGAAACCGCTGACTGCTGATAAAGCACAGGTTACAGTCAAAGTGTACGATTGGATCCTGCTGTTCGACAAATCCGGTTCACTTCTGGAACTGTCTGTGGATGGCGCTTACAAGAAGTGGCTTGGCGTGTATATGCCATCAAGCGCGGGTAATAACGGTGATTTAAAAGGCTTTAGCGATTATCTGACAACTGACATTTACGATTACACGATTGAGTATGTCAGTCTGGATGATTTCAATATGACCTGGTTTTATGAGTTTGTAACGGGATTCGAAGCCGACCCGTACCCGGATGACATTAAAATTGTTTTCCCAAATGACTTTAGCGGTGAAATCAAACTGAAATCATTTACTCCGGAATATCTCGATGACAACCACAGGATTTATATTCCACTAAGCGGACAGCTTGTGCCTGATGATGGTTCGCCAATAGATGTTTACGGTTTCATAGTGCGGATGCAGTAGCTGAGTTTTTCATTTCCTTAATTACCAATAAATCGCTTTCAATCTGATTGTTTGAAAGCTGTATTATCACTGCATTTTACATTTATACCGATTGAGCAAATCGCCGACATGGCGTAAAATATAATATTAGTACATTCCAAAATAAAAATTGTTCTTTACTGGATAAAATTGTGATTCCCAAAACAACCATGAAACCATATCTTCTTCTGATAATTATTACTTGTGCGTTTTTTCTGCCATCGTGCAGTGGTTCTGGCCCGCTTCAGATGGAAACGGCACTAAATCAAACCGACATTTCTGAAAGCGATATATTGTCAACCATATCGCAAAAGGCGGTGTTTGGCATCTATGAAGTTAGCATAGATGAATCACTTTCAAACGTGTCAATGATGCCTCTTGTCGCACGGGGAGCATCACTCGGTGAACAATTTCTCGGCGATATTACAAGCTTCCTGACATCTGTTTACTGCCACGATTGCGCAAGAATCGATGGAGTAGCAATTACTGAAGAGGGATATATCAATGTCCAAATCTCAATTCGCCATCCTTTTGAACTGCCTGTGGCGGGGCCTCCAACAGCGAAGAATCGACTGGACCTTCATCTGTTTGATGTCTGGGGATTGATTTACACTGACACCGGCGTTTATTTCCCAAGCGCCAACATTAAAGTCAAGCCGGGATTTCTTGCCAATGCGGACGGCTATTCCGGTACCTATGACGCTTTCATTGATGAAATCGCGCCAACACAGAATGACCATCACCCGTTTAAAATTATGTTTGAGGATGCGACTGAAGGCAATTTTGATCCTGAGAGCGAACTAACGGGATTCACTGATCTTATGCATCCGTCAGGACATAATGTATTTCCACAGGGAAGCGGTTTTGTGCCAACAGATTATTTGTTCAATGTTGAAGAGGGACATTCTGTTCAGTTTCTGCTGGTACTTACTGCGTCATACGGCGTGTCAGCGAGATGGGATGTTCCGAATGGGGAAAGAGGGAATCGCCTGACCCCAGGATATTTCCTGCCAAGATTCAATCGCCATGAAGCATGGAAAATTCAAACCACTATTCCCGACTACCTTAATTTCCTCACAAGCAATGATCCGACACAAACGGCGCAGTTGAGAATTGATGTCTGGGATTGGCAGGATGATTGTTATGTATCGCCAGACTGGGATTTCAAAATATCAAAAGCTGGCGAGACTTCTCTTGAATCAGATATTGAATATATTGCCATTTCAATTCCCGCGCTTGATGATGATCTGAAAATCATCGACAGGGAGTTGGGGACTGGCGCAAGGCCAAAGCAGTTCAGTACGGAAATAACCAACAAAAATCAGGCTCCTCCCGGCACGTATTACGGAATAATTGTCGCGATGGATGAGGCGGACAGCAGCTGTACGATGCTTGGGTTCAAGCGTGACGGTAGAACCCCTTTTCTTTACAACAAAATTCGAACATACCAGCTTTTTGAAATTGAAGTTAAATCATCATCGACCGCTGTGCCTGAGAATCCTGAGGATATCACACCGGATGGCTTAAACGGATGTTTTAATGATTTAATTGTAAATAACGGAGCCGCGTATGTATCAGCCGGCGTGCTTGGTGTAATGCTGTTTGACATTACAGTTCCGGGTTCGCCGCAGTTCCTTTCGTCCATCGATACTGACGGTTACGCATCCAGACTCGCGTTTGATTCTGAAAGGAATGTGCTTTACGTCGCGGATGGCGAGAACGGAGTCGCAATAATAAATGTCCTGAATCCACTGGATCCATATTTGCAGGGAACTTTTTATGTTGCTGGAATAAACAACGTTGTCGATGTAACCCTCCATGGCACATACGCTTATGTTGGCGATTCCAGTTCGGGAGTCGCAGTTGTTGACGTGAATAATCCGTCAGTGCCTGTGTTTATAACCTTTTACATGAATCGGCCTTTAGTATGCGCGTTGAAAGCGTACGGTGGTTTTCTCTATAAACTTGATACTGAGGACGGTATGGAAATACTGTCGCTTGCGGACCCAGCTAATCCGGTTTTGGTAAATGGCCTGATCGTAAGCGGCTATAAGCGTGATCTTGATATCGGCAACGGAATCGCGGCGATTCTGATGGATGGGCGACTTGTAACCGCGGATGTATCCAACCCGTACTTTCCTGTGCTCAAGGGCACTGTATCGTTCGAGGCAATGGCTGAAAGCGTTTTTGTAATCGATGATTTCGCTTTTGTCGCGGATGGCACTGCAGGTTTGCACGTGATTAATATGTATGATCTTACAAATCCAACACTGCTTGGCGGATATGACACACCCGGTATTGCAAAAGGCGTGTTCGTGCAGGGGCATAATGTTTTTATCGCCGATGGTGACACTGGTTTGGTTATCCTTGAGACTTATGAATCTGAACTTAGCCCCAAGGGAGTGTATATCACACTGGGAAATGTAAACGGTATCGCGCTTAAGGAACAGACTGTTTATTTAGCCTCCGGCGCAAGCGGAGTCAGGTCTGTGAACGTGATTCCGTATGGCGAAACAGAAATGCTTGCATATGTGAATACTCCGGGATACGCGAAGGATTGCGGGGTTCGGGATGCAATGCTGTATGTCGCGGATGAACAGCATGGAATGGCGATGTTGAACATCACAAATCCAAACCAAATGACATACACAGGCAATTTCCAATTTCCCGATTGGGAAAACTGGAATGTCGAAGGCGTTGAGATTGCCGGTACCTATGCGGGATTATGGGGACAGCAAACCGGCGCGGGATATCCTGACTTGATTCTGCTGGATGCGTCAACCGCAACGTCGCCTGTTAAGATTGGCTCGCTGCAGACGCCGTATGACTTTTTTGACCTGACTTTTCAGACAGGATATATCTATGCGGCGGCGGGGTGGAACGGTATTGTTTCAATCAACGCGTTAAATCCATCCAACCTTTCCAATTGCGGAATTTATTCTAATGGAAGAGCTTGTTATTCAACCTGCTGGGGATATGGCAAAGTGTATGCAATGTTCGATTCAACCGGGCTTGAAGTGCTTGATGTCTATGATCCATGCCATCTTGTATATCTTGGCGGGCATGACGCAAGCGGATATCCCTATGATATCTGCCTGTCCGGAAATTATGTTTACTCAAACTGCGATGAGGGATTGATTATATTTGACATTACAGATCCCTTTTCGCCTGAAGTTGTAACTATTTTTGAACTGCCTTCTGATATAAGTGAAATTATCGTGCGTGGTAATTATGCCTATGTAGGCGCTTTCGATGGCGGTTTGCGGATTATTCGATTGTGGCAGTAGTTTGAGAGTTGCTTGCGCGTATTATCGTAGCGGCGTCGCAAGGAAATTGTCTCAGAACCTCCAAACAGAAAGATAAACGTAATTCGAGCGTAAGCGGCAGTTGAGAAACTATAGGTTTTAAATGTAACCCGGCATCCCTTTGCCGGGGAAACAGGTGGCTATCTCACACAAAGCCCCGGTGAAGGGACACCGGGTTACAATTACAATCCTTTGGATTGAAATCCATTTCCCGGGGCAACGATTAATTCGAAGTGTCAGCGTATTCGCTTAGCCAGTCATCAATCGAGATGCTGACAACCTGGCTCATGCCGCCTTTTTTCATGGTAACTCCCCATAAATCGCCGGCGTATTCCATTGTCAATTTGTTGTGAGTAACAATGATGAACTGAAACTTGTCTGAAAATTGCCTCATCAACTTGATGAACTTATCCACGTTAATGTCGTCAAGAGCCGCTTCAACCTCATCAAGAATAACGAAACTTGGGGGCTTTGTTCTTAGAATGGAAAACAGGAAGATGATTGCAATGATGCTTCTTTCGCCGCCTGAAAACTGAAGAAGGTCTAACTCTTTCTTGCCGGGGAATTTGACTCTTATGTCAAGGCCTGACTCAAGCAGGTTTGACGGGTCTGACAGCGACAACTCAGCTTTGCCTTCCGGGAAGAGGTTGTGGAATATTTCCTCGAAATTGATTTTCGCCTGGTCAAAAACTTCTTTAAAATTCTTTTTCGATTCATTCTCAATCTCAGCGAGTGTCAGCATTGTCTTGTCAGCGCTGTTGACTATGTCCGTGCGCTGGCTGTATAGGAATTCCTTGCGTCTTTGCTGGTTTTCATGGTCACGCTCAGCGAGAATATTTACCTCGCCGATTTCATCAATTTGATCTGTAAGCGATTTAACCTCATCAACAAGCTGTTTTCTTGGGGGAAGATTGTCTATAAATTCGGATTCAAGAAAACGGTTGAAATCCTCGCTGTCGGTATCGAGTAGATCAGGATACTGATTTTTAATATTTTCATCATCCGCGACATCCTTTAAAAACGAAACCAGTTCGGTTTCCATCCTGACAATTCTCACACTTTGAGTTTCGCGTTGGATGTCCGTTTCAGCGATTTGAGCTGACAACAATGATGCATTTTCCCTGCTATCGTGCAGTTGTTCGCGCTTTAATTCAATCTGTTTTCGCAGATTATCCTCACTCGATGTTTCCGAATCGAGCTTTGCGTTTGCCAAATCAACATGGCATTTCAATTTAACATACCGCGCCTGGGCATCTTCCTCGCGAGAGAGATTGTCGAGTAACAGCGATTTCTGTTCCTCAATTTCATCAAGAAGATTCTGATGTTGATCGTCCAGATTGGATATTGTGGTTTTAATAAATTCCTCTTCCTGCTTTTTGGATGAGATGAGAATCCTCAAACGGTTTATCTCATCCTCTCTCAATGACCTGTCCTGCAGGATTTTATCCTTGAGTGTGTCATCTCCATCAGAAAGTGCGGCGATGCTGTCGAGGTTTTTTTCAAGTTCGGTCGTCGATTTTTTTGCATCAATTATTTCACTTGTGATGCTCAATATTTCATTTTCGATTTTGTCTTTTTTACCGCGAAGTTCCGTTACCTCTTTTCCAAGATTACTGATGCTTTCCTTAATATAACGGCGCTCACGGATTGAATCGTTCGATGATTCACGCACGCTGGAGATTTCATCTTCAAGAACTGTAATGTTTCGCAAGTGATCATCGCCAAGTGATTTCGCGCTGTTCAGGCGATCAAGCAGAGATTGTTCGGCGATCTCAGAATCTCGCTTGCGGGTTTCAAGCTGTTCGATTTGGGAACGCCGCACAAGAGGTCCCTCGGCGTGTTTCGATGTCAGCCCTCCTGTGAAAATGCCTTTTGGACGGTGAATGTCGCCATCAAGAGTAACAATCCATTGTTTGAGATTGTATTTGTTACGGGCGTTACGCGCGGATTCCAGATTCGTAAAAACAAGCGCGTCTCGAAGAAGATGCTCGATAACATGTGTGAATCGCTCATCGATTTTTATTCTGTCGAGAGCCTTGCCAAGATAGCCTTCACTCTCGGGAATATTTATGGCTGTGTGTTGATGATTATCAGGCTTGAAATCATCCATGGGGATGAAAGTAACCCGACCTCCGCTTGTTTTCTTCAGGAATTCAAGAGCGTTAATGCCATCACGGAATGATTCCACGATGACATACTGGCCGCGTCCCGCGAGTATCGATTCTAGCGCTTTTTCAAAACCCTCATCAACATTGAGTAAATCAACAACAGGTCCGATTACCCCCTGAAGTTCACCTTTTCTGTCAGCCTCTATCAGGCGTTTTACGCCGGTATGATATCCGGCGAGTTTTTTCTCAAGGTCCATCAGGAATCTCAATTCCGATGAAACGCCTATTAATTCTTCCTTCAAGGATGAAAGTTCGGATTGAGTCCGTTTGATTTCATCTTCAGCATTATTATATTGAGTTTGAATCTGTTCCTTTTTAGATTCAACTTTTGTTATCTCTTCAGATGACTTTTCGATTGTCGCATCAAGTTCTTTTGTGTGAGCGGTAAGGCGATCAAGTTCGGATGATCGGTCGTTAAATGCTTCCTCGCCCTCTTCTAAATACTGAGTTGAGCGTGTCAGGCGATCCTCAAGCATGGTTGTTATGCCATGCGATAAATCAATCTCACCCTTCAGTTCCGCGATATTGGTCTGCCTGTGTTCTATTTCATCCAGCTGATTGTTTTCGTTTTCAATAATCTGTTGATTCTGCTTGAGAGTTTCATTCAGCCTGTTTTCAGCATCAGCGTGATCAGAGCAGGATTTATCAATGTTTCCCTGCTCATCTGCGATGTGGTTAAGCAAATCAGCAATTTCAGATTCAATCCTCCTGATTGAACTCATGCCGGCTTCGCGTTTTTCAACTCTCGAATCAAGTTCACTTTTCGCGAGTTCCATTGCTGATCGCTCCTTCTCCATCTCAAGCGATCTTACCCGTGATTTCTCCAGTTCCAGCTCAAAGTTTGCTCTGAGTTCCTCCAGTTCTGTATCCAGATTGGTGATTAACTTGTCAATGTTATCAGATTCGTTTTTCAGATCAGAGAGCAGTTTTTCCTTTTCATGAATTTCCGAAAGGTTTTTCCGAATATTTTTAATAAGCCTTTCGGTTTCCTTGAACGTAAGAGTAATCTGAAGTTCATTCCGACGGCTGTCCAGTTCACGGAATTTCCTTGCTGATTCAGCCTGCTCAGACAATTCGCTGATTCTGGTTTCTATTTCCCTGATGATGTCCTCGATGCGATTCAGATTCTCGCGTGTTGAATCGAGTTTTTTCAACATCCTCAGTTTGTTTTCCTTGAAGTGGGAAATCTGTGCGACCTCTTCCAGAACGGCGCGCCTGTCGGTTGGTACAAGTGAAAGGATGGAATCAATCTGCCCCTGTGACAGAATCGACAAAGAGCCAAGCCCGAATCCCATTGTTGAAAGAAGTGAGCGGATGTCTTTCAGGCGAACCACCTTGCCGTTGAGAACATATTCATTCTCACCGGAACGATGATATTTTCTCTCGATTTGAAATTCGCCTTCGTCCTCAAGATCGACAACCATTCCGACATGGGAAAAATTGAAAGGAGCATCGTTTTCCGCGCCCTTGAAAATGACCTCGGAGGATGATGGCACTCGCAGGCTTTTATAGGATTGGTCGCCAAGCAGCCAGCGAATGGAATCCACAATGTTGCTTTTTCCGCTGCCGTTTGGGCCGACAATGGCAGTCAGTCGCGGGTTGAACTCAATCTTTACCCGTTCACCAAACGATTTAAAACCGTATAATTCAATTTCCTTAAGATGCATTTAAAATTCAGGCACGCATTAAGCGCACCATCCAGCCAGAGATTTCAATCAGAACAAGTTAATCCAAGGGGAACATTTTAACAGTAATCATGAGTATTTAAAAGGCAGCAGAAAGCTTATTTTTTCTTGCTGTTTATTTTTATCTGGTTGAAATAATAATTAAGCCGTTTGAGTGTTTTGCAGGCCGCTTCCTGCTCCGCTTCTTTCTTGTTCCTGCCTTTTCCCTTGCCCATGTTCACGCCGCGTAATTTTGCCCTGATATAGAAAACCTTGTCGTGGTCAGGCCCAGATGTTTTTATCATTTCATACAATGGTATCTGCTTGAATGAACGTTGCACTTCTTCCTGAAGAATGGACTTGAAATCCTCCTCGCGGCGTTTGTTCAGGTCGGTGTTTACGCTTTCCTTCAGAGTGGGGTCAAGAAAGCTCTTAATTTTTACCATGCCCAGGTCAGTGAAAATCGCACCGACAAAAGCCTCAAAAATATCCGCCATGACATTTGTGGAAATGCCTTTGCCATATTTCAAAATTGATTCATCTATTCTGACATACTTGTCCAATTTCAGCTCAAATGCCACGTTTGCCAGCGCTTCCCCGCTGACAATCTGGCTTTTTGCTTTTGATAAGAGTCCTACACGTTCATCAGGATATCTTCTCACCAGTTTCCTTACTACATGAATGAGTATCACCGAATCCCCAAGGAATTCAAGAAGCTCATACGATTCGGATGAGTGTTCTGCTGCTGATGGGTGAGTGAAAGCGCGGAAATACAAATCATAATTCTTCGGTTGAAGCCCAAAGCGGTTTAGCAGGCGCTTGATCTTTCGCTTGAAATTATAGTCTGGTTTAGCCAAGACAAAAACATCTCCTGTGCAACTGGAAAATCAGTAAAAATACGTTATGTTCTATCAGGAGAAAAACGAAGAAGAACCTGTGAGAGTTTCACTTACCCAAGCCCGATAATCTCTCAGGCTTGGGTAAGTGGGAAGAGTGTGTTTTACTCTTATTCGCTTTTCTTGCTTTCAACGTAAGCAGATACATCACTTACTGTCTGGAAATTCTGTGAATCATCATCGGAAATCTCGATGCTGAAATGCTCTTCGAGTTCCATTACGAGCTCAACCAAGTCAAGTGAATCAGCGCCAAGGTCGTCGATGAATTTAGCTTCAGGTGTAACCTGCGAAACGTCCACTGATAATTTCGATGCTATAAGTTCTTTCAGTTCTTCAACAATTGCCATCTCTACCTCCAAGATAAAGGGACAAAAACTAATTAGTTAAAATAACATAGCCAGGAATACAAATCACCTGGTTTCAAACAATCATACGCTATTTTTTCTTCTTAATCGGCACGTATGAGCCTTTGTAAAACCCGCACGATGGACATGCCCTGTGAGGCATCTTTGGCGACTGACATTGAGGGCATTTGCCAACTGTCGGTACCGCCAGCTTCCAGTGCGCTTTTCGAGTACGTGTATTCGATTTCGATGTTTTATATTTTGGAAGAGCCATTTTATTCCTTGCTCCTGATTTTATAACAAACTTACAGTATAAAATCTCGCTTTTCGCGTGTCAAGTAAAATTAATTACAGTTGTTCATTCTTTTCTTTGAACTTCTTTCTAAGTTCATTTGCAACCATTTCAGGCACAAGATGGCCAATAGGTCCGTCATGAAAGACTATTTCCTTTATCAGGCTGGATGACACAAATGAATAGCCTTCCTCGGATACCATCAGCAAAGTCTCGATATCAGGCGCAATCGAGCGATTCATAATCGCCATCTGAACCTCGCTGACATAATCCGTTACCGCTCTCAAGCCTCTTATAATCACATTGGCTTGGATATCCCTTGCGAATTCCACCGTTAGGTTATCGTATTGGACAATATTGATATTTGGACATTCGCCAAGAACATCCCGAATCATTTGAATTCGCTCATCAGTAGTGAACATCAAGTCCTTGAACCTGTTGCAGCTTACACCAACGGTTATTTTGTCGAAAAGCGGAACCACTCTCTCGACAATTCGTATATGGCCGTATGTGATTGGATCAAAAGTTCCCGGATATAGCGCGTGTGTCATGATTCGACCCCAATGTGGATTTGCATAAAATCAGGGTAAGGATAGCAAATAAGGGAACTTATTTAAAGTGTCGGATATGACATGATTCTTGACATGTTGGGACACGCAAGAGAATAGCATTCATAATTAGCAGAGGGTTTAAACCCTCTGCTAATTATGATTGCTAATTATAAATGTCGTTCAAACTAAACTGCCATTCAAATTATAGATTAATCTAAATCCATATTTCGCCTGATTATATCTCTTTCCTTGTGGAGAACATACGAGATAATCCTGTCCCTGTCACCCTCGCGAATATTGATAAACTCGATTGCGATTCCGAACAGATCATTTTGATGGGGATTTTCCTCAACACGGACAACTTTAACCTGCGCTATTACCGGACGGGTGAAATGCGGTTCAAGGTTTAAACGTACATTCATTTTAAAATCGACAGGAAGAGGCTTGTTGGCGTAGAAAAACAGTCCGCCTCCGGACAAGTTTCCCCTTTTGCCATGCAGGAGTTTAAATTCCGATGGCGCCTTGTACACTCCACCGTAAGGAAAATCAAGGTCGAAATCGACAAAAATGCTCATCCGCAACAACTCGCGCCTTTGCACTTTGTCGATGTTGCCGTTGAGGGTGAGTGTAAGGGTATTTTGATTGCCGGAAGTGCGATTGGAAATAATAAACGGCAGTTTGAATAAACCGTTGTTATTTCCGACACGAAGTTCGACATGCGTTCCCGTTTCAACCGGGATATAATAACCTTTCATCAGTGGAGCGGCGATTTCTATGCTCTCTTCGCCCATCGATTCAACTGTAATCAGATAAGGCCTTTCTTCCCGCGATAACAGAAGAGTCGCTTTCTGTCCCTCAGTCAGCAGAGAATTAATTGATTCACCCGGCATGGTTTGCTACCTCGTTTCTTTGATTAAAGCAAGCATTTACTCCAACGTCGGAACGACACGGAGTCCACTTTTAATATCGGTATAACATATGGATTTTTTATCTTTAGGGGGAATTATTAGGAGTAGGGAACTTATGAAAAAGCGTTATGTGTAGGGACGCTGCTTGCTGTACGGTTTCAGGACATACGCTACACCGTGTGTCAGGACATACG
>CBDURE010000019.1:0-37653 GCA_965369605.1 uncultured bacterium | reverse complement strand
ATTATTTAACCTTTGCAATCTTTTGAGACAGCCTCATGAGAAACCGGGCTACAATTTTTCCTTTTACAATGCTTCATCAACAAAACATGGAGTCTTAACGTGAAAATCGCAATCGGAAATGACCATAGAGGATACAAACTCAAACTTGCACTGCTCGATTTCCTAAGGACACTCGGACACGAAGTAACAGACATGGGATTTCATGATGAGCAGTCATCCGACCATCCAATCGCCGCATTTAAAGTAGGGGAGGCGGTTGTGTCAGAAGAATTTGATCGGGGTGTGGTAATCTGCGGCTCTGGCGTTGGAGTTACCGTTGCCGTAAACAAGGTCAAGGGAGTGTTTGCATTCGCTCCGATGAACGAAGATCAGGCGCGAATGTCGAGGGAGCACAACGATACGAATGTAATTGCCTTCGGTGCCAATTTTATTGAGATTGAAACTGCGAAAGCGATTCTCAAAGTCTGGCTGGATACCGATGCGGATAGCGACGAGCGATTCATCAGACGGCGCAAGCAGATAAGCGATTACGAAAACAACGGGCTGAATCCACAATAATGAATTCAAAAGTAGCAATAATCGGTGGAGGACTCGCGGGCAGCGCGGCGGCGCTTGAACTGGCGGCGCGAGATATTCCCGTTATCCTCCACGAGATGCGACCCGATAAAATGACCCCGGCCCATTCAACCGGTGATCTGGCTGAACCTGTCTGTTCAAATTCGTTTGGAAGCATGAGGAATTTCAGCGCGAACGGACTTTTGATGTCAGAGCTGGAATCGCTTGGATGCGAACTTCTTCAAATCGCCAAATCAAACGCGGTACCCGCAGGACAGGCGCTTGCTGTTGACCGGCTGGGCTTTTCATCCGCGGTTACAAAAAGCCTTGAGCAAAATCCAAATATCGAATTGAAAAGAGGGGAGATTACTAAAATTCCCCGCGACACGATTGTGATTCTGGCATCCGGCCCACTTACAAGCGATGCTCTCATGGAGGATATTAAATCAATTGCCGGCTGCGATGGCCTTTACTTTTTCGATGCGACATCCCCAACTGTAACACTTGAATCTCTCGATATGTCGCGCGCTTTCTGGGCAAACAGGCGAGATCCGGATGGCGATGATTATCTGAACTGCCCGTTGGAAATCGGTGAATTCAACCTGTTTCACAAGGCGTTGGTCGATGCTGAACGCATTGAGATAAAAGATTTCGAGCCGGATAAATTGTTTGAATCATGCCTTCCAATTGAGATTATCGCGATGCGTGATTCCGAGGCAATGAGATTTGGTCCGATGAAACCGGTAGGATTGAGCCATCCTGAAACGGGAGAAAAATATTACGCGATCGTGCAACTTCGTCGTGAGGATAAAGAGGGACGGCATCTGAATCTTGTCGGTTTCCAAACACGGCTTAAATACCCGGAACAGAAACGGGTTTTCAGTATGATTCCCGCGCTCAAAGATGCGAAATTCGTGCGTTACGGGCACATGCATAAAAATTTCTTCATGGATGCCCCTAAACTGCTCGATGAATATTTACGCCTGAAATCGGATTCGAAAATATTTACAGCAGGTCAGGTAACAGGCGGCGAGGGTTATCTCGAAGCCATCGCGCAGGGAACATGCGCTGGAATCAATGTTGCGCGAATCATAAACGAAAAAGAGCCGATTCTCTTTCCCAAGGAAACGATACTTGGCTCGTTCGCATCATCTCTTATTAACTTTGAAGGCAAAAGCTTTCAGCCGATGAAAGTCAATTTCGGAATAGTGCCACCTTTGGAAAAGCGGATTCGAGGACGGCGGGAAAGGCGAGAAAAATTGGCTGAACGATCATTGGATATTTTGAGCAAATTCATCGCGGATAATAATCTGGCATGACACTGATTGTAAGAAATCTGGAAAAGCGCTTTGGCGAACGCCTCTTGTTTTCACAGGTGAATTTCACTGTGGGACCCGGGCGTAAAGTCGCGTTGATTGGTCCAAACGGTTCAGGCAAAACAACTCTTTTGAACATATTAGGCGGTACGGAGGAGTATGACAAAGGCGTTATAGAAACACCCATAAGAAACTTTCATCTTGGAATGCTGGACCAGTTTTATACCGTCTCAGATGATTTGCAGCTTCTTGATGATGCCCTTTCTGCCGGTGTTGAGATTACAAATATCAGCGTAAATATGGAACAGATTATTAAACGCCTTAACTCTGAAACTGATTCAAAAGCGATTGAAAAACTATCAATAGAGTACGCCGACCTTGAGGAGCGATTCCTTTTTCTCGGCGGTTACAATTACGAGGGCGAGGTTCAAAAGACTCTAAAAGGGCTTGGATTTATTGAGGAGGATTTTGATAAACGCGTGAAAGACCTGTCGGGCGGTGAAAGGACAAGGCTCGTTCTCGGAAAGCTGCTGATTTCAAAGCCGAATCTAATGCTGTTGGATGAGCCAACAAACCATCTCGATATCGAAAGCGTCGAATGGCTTGAATCGTTTATCCGGGAATACAAAGGCGCGTGCCTGATGGTTTCCCATGACCGATATTTTCTCGACAACACGACACAGGTAATACTCGAGCTTGATGTTGGCGCAATTACCAGCTACACCGGCAATTATCGCGATTACCTTCGCTTGAAATGCGAGAAAATCGAGCGCGAATGGAAGGAGTATAAACGCCAGAAGGAGGAAATAGTCAGGCTAAAGAAATTCATCAACAGATGGAAAGCGGACAAGCGACGCTCCAGACAGGCGAAAAGCCGCGAGAAAACCCTTCAACGGATTACTCCCATGAAACGTCCCCGTTCAGGCCAGAAGTCGTTTTCAATTCATATTGACAGCGGCGACCAATCGTTTACAAAAGTTCTTGAGGTTAACAACGCTGGGAAATCATACGTCGGAAAGCAATTGTTCAGTGAATTGGAATTCACCATTTTGAAGGGAGAAAAATTCGCTATTACAGGCAGAAACGGGCAGGGGAAATCGACGCTTCTTCGATGCCTTATGGGTCGCGACACATTGGACAGCGGAACATACCGTTGGGGTGGAAATACTGAAATCGGTTATTTCGCGCAGGATAGAATCGAACTAGATGAGAACGATAATTTCCTTCAGGCTTTTCAAAAGCATTTCCCTGATTGGAAAATCGATGAGTGCAAACAATTTCTGGGTGGGTTTTATATCAATCTTGATGATTTGGATAAACCTGTTTCAAACCTAAGTGGCGGTGAAAGAAGCAAACTCGCGCTGTCGATTCTTATCGCCAAAAAGCCAAACGTTCTTATCCTGGATGAGCCGACAAACCATCTTGATATAATCGCGTCCGAGGCGCTTGAAATGTCGCTTGAAAACTACACTGGAACTTTGATTCTTGTTTCTCACGACAGGCGCATGCTTGACCGTCTCGCAGACAGAACTCTCTACATGAAAGGCGGTAAAGGAAAGATATATCTGGGTAACTACGCTTACATGCGTGAAAAGCAAGCAGAGGAAATTGCTCAATCAGAAAGTGTGGAAAAGGATAAATCATCCGGCAAATTGGATAAAACAGATAAGAAAAAAACTGCCAGGTCGAAAAAGGTGAATGTCTATAAGGTTAATCGTATTGAGGAACTATATGGCAGATTGGAGACTATCGAAAAGGAGATTGAAAAACTGCATGTCGAGATGTCCAATCCGGATGTCTCAAAGGATTGGAAAAAATGCGCGGATTTGAAAAAAGAGGTTGATACTCTGAACCTTGAGGCTGATGATATTCACAATGAAATTGAAAAGAGGGAAAGCGAATTGTATTCAGGTGATTAACCTGGACTTGCAAAATGCGGCTTCATACGGTAGATTTTATATTAGTAAAGGCTCGTAGCTCAATTGGTAGAGCGCTGGTCTCCAAAACCAGAGGTTGAGGGTTCAATTCCTTCCGGGCCTAATTTGAAAACAAAACCGGACATTACCTGTCCGGTTTTTCCATGAAAAAACTCCCGCTCATTAACGAGCGGGAGTTTGTGGTTTTAAATAAATTAAAAGACACGCGATTTACATGATGTCGATAAACACAATTTCCAGGTCACAAAGCTGCGGAGTTCCATCATCGCAAACGAGCAGCGTAACCTTGTGGCTGCCAGGGGAATTATAGGTGTGTTGCGTGACGAAATCCGTGCTTTCACCGCCACCAGGAACATCGGGATCTCCGAAGTTCCAGAGTACTTCAATTACTTCACCATCCCGGTCAGCTGATGATTCAGCGGAAAAGTCCACAGTTAACGGCGCGGAGCCGTAAGTTGGTATTGCAATAATTTCCGCGTTGGGTTGATCGTTTGTCGCGCACTTTGAAACGTTAACTGTAAGGAAATCCATTGCCATTCCCGGAGGGGCAGCATCATCAATGAGGCTGAGAACGACCATGAACTCACCGTCAGAATAGAATGTAACCTCAGGATTTGGCTCTTCCGAAGAAGAACCCATTCCAAAATCCCATAAGTACAGGATAATTATGCCATCCGGGTCATAGGAATTCTCTCCGGTAAATTGGACGGTAAGCGGTTGTTCGCCTTCGAGAATATCAGCTTCCATAACAGGAATTGGAGGTACGTTGACATCTACATATATGCCTTGTACCCCATATCCGGATTCAGCTGGCAAACCATCATCAGTTAACTGAAGAGTTACGAAATATGTTCCCATATTGTTAAACGTGTATTCTGGAGCTATCTCATCGGATTCACCTGAAAGGTCGCCAAAATCCCAGTGGTATCCAACAATATTGTCACCATCAGGATCATAACTTGCAACACAATCAAATTGAACCGTAAGAGGAACGCTTCCGAAGTGATTGTCCGTTCCAATGATAACTACCGGAGGCGCGTTTGGCGGCGGTTCGGTAACTGAGATTAAAGCCGTGTCTACGCCTTCAAGATTTTTTGGTGTTCCGTGGTCATCAAGTACTACGAGAGTTACAGTATAATCCATGGGTATTTGGAAAGTATGCTGAACCACCGCATCACTACTGAATTCCTCATCGCCAAAATCCCAGTAATATGTCAGGTTATCACCGTCGTCGTCGTACGAACCGGTTGCGTCGAAGTTAACAACCAAAGGAGCTTCTCCTTCGAATATATCAGCTTCAATCACAGCAATCGGTTTGGTATTTCCAACAACCACTTCTCCCATTGCCATTCCTGTACCGGGAGGAGCTGCGTCGTCACCAACAATTAGTGAGATTTCATAGATACCATCAGCAGTGAAATCATGCTGAACGATATGGCCAAAAGCGTTTCCGCCATCTCCGAAGTCCCAGCTATATCCGGTTATGTTGCCATCCGGGTCATAAGAATCAGACGCGTCAAAGTCCACAGTCAAAGTAGCCATTCCTGAATCAGGAATAATCGTGAACAAAGGCACCGGATTTTCATTTACAATATCCAGCACTTCTATTTCAAGTTGGAATGTGTTGTCCAGCGGATAAAGAGTGTCATCATCAGTAACTTTAAGCGTTACAATAGCGTTCTGGGGTTGATCGTATGTATGCACCGGATTTGGATCCTGGCTCATTCCACCACCGATAATTCCCATATCGCCAAAGAACCATTCATAGGTTAAATTGTGTCCATCCGGATCGTATGACTGCGATGAATCGAACTGCACAGTCAGAGGAGCTTGTCCGGCTTGCGGGTCGGCAATGAATTTCGCGACCGGAGCCGTATTTGTGCTTTCAGGAAGAACGTGAATCCATACCGAGTCCTCGTTGTACTTGGGAGGAGATGGTCCATTATCGGTAACTCTCAGAGTTACAAGATAATCACCGTCAATATAGAAAGTATGTTCAGGAGCCGCGAGAGGTGATGGAACTCCCTCACCGAAATCCCATCTGAATTCAGCAATCTGGCCATCCGGGTCATGCGACGCGGTTCCGTCAAACTGAACCGTGAAAGGAGCCATTCCCTCTGTAACGAGGATTTCAGAGATAACAGCGATGGGCGGCTGGTTTGCTGTGATGTTAATTGTTAACTGTTTCATTATGGTATTCTGAGGAACGCCATCATCCTTGACAGTAAGGAGCGCGGTTCGTACGCCGGGTGTGCCGTACATGTGATTAACAGCAGCGCCCACATCAGTTCCGCCGCCTTGAATATCCGGATTTCCGAAATTCCACTCATAAGAAATAATTTCACCATCAGCATCAACAGCGCCTGTGGCATCAAATGTAACAGTTAGCGGAGCTCTACCCTCTGATGGCACAGCTCTTACACTACTCAAATCAGGCGGCAAATTAGAAACGCTTCCGCCTTGAGGTGTAATTGAGATTACATTCGATTTAAGATGAAGTTTTGCATCGTTTGAATAATCACGAGTGATATGCGTAACGCTCACAAATCGGTCGAGCTCAGAAAGGAACGTCGCGCTCGGTAGAAGTCCCTGTCCCGGGTTTGCAATGACATCTCCGGGGAGGATTGGCTCTACATTTGTAATTATACGATTTCTGAACCAGTTCGATTCAGTCGGGTTTGGTGTCAAAGTGTAGGTTGCGCCCAGTGAATAATGCGCTGTGACTTGGAATATCTTGGTTACACCTGAACTGAACAGGAAAGACCCATCGCCTGGTTCGAGATTTAATGCAAGCGGGTCAATAGGAAGTATGACAATCAAATTTTGCGTTCTAACTATGGGCGCGGTAATTATTTCCGGGTCAACATCAACAACAGGCCGGAAATTGATAACCATATACCTCTGCTCTCCGCCCAATAAATGGCGAAATGGATGGTTAAAAAATACGTTTTCAAACGCGCTGCTAACAGCGCCGGGGTCAGTGCCCTCGGTTACCTGCAAGAAACTGGAGAAGACAGTCATGCAGTTTTCTGATTCAGTTGGGATTCGCGGATAAACAAAGGAGTTGATAAGGTTGCTTTCTTCAGAAAAAGCATCATCGGGAGTGCCCATTTGGAATGTTGATAAAAGGTGGTCTGCCAGGTCAACATAACCGCCAATCATTATCAGAGCGCCGTCATCCACCATAGTACTGATGGTTTGACCAAGCTGGTATTGGCCGTAAGTTCCATGGAATTTAACAATATTTCCCCCGAATACATTTGATTCAAGGAGCGAGGCAAATATTCCAAGAAGATTTTCGTCTGTGAAAAAACTCGCGTATGTTGATATGGAACTTGACTCCAATTCGGAAATCCTGTCAAGCCCGATTGAGATATCAATTGATTCTGCTCCAATGCCTATATTTGTTGTTGCCGGATTCTCAACACCAAGATATTCAGACAGCATCGCGGAGCGTTCATCAATATCTGCAGCGAGTGTACGGGATATGGCTTCGGAATGTATGAATCTGGGATTGTAGAAGCCAGTGGGATCCCACACAATCAGAATGTACTCATCGCCGACAAGGATTCTCCTGACGATTTTGTGCTTTAGCGGGTCACCATCGCTCTCAACAACAGCTACCCTCATGGGCAGATATGCCTGTGAGCGTTTATCCGCTCTTTCAAAACCGGGGATAATAGCCCTGCCGTATTGTGCTGTTGAAGTCTCATAGTAGATTCCTCCAACACGGTCAGGCAAAGGTTCCTCTTCTTCGTCAGGAAGATACGGGAAAAGAGGATCCTCTGGTTCTTCAGGTGGTTCACCTGAGGGGGGCAGATATGGTGCTGTCGGATTATCTGATCCTCCACCACCGCTGCAACCTGTTAATCCCATTAAAATAAGTATCATGATGAATATAGGGACAATTTTGTTTAACAAGGCACTTCACCGCCTGATAAAATCAAGAGATTTAATCATATTTAAACTATACAAATTATCGGCATAATGCCGCTAATTCCAAAACAAAAATACACTTAACAGTTAGGATTTTACCATTCTAACTGTATTTCCCCGCTCTTAATATAATTTGAAATTGTATCACGTCATACTGTCTGATTGCAAACAGTATCCGTAATGTCAATCTCGAAAAGCATAAATCTATCAGTATCCTGGAAAAGACAATATTTTTACATAGTCTTCTTTACCTATTATATCATTTTCATAAGCCTAAAGAGAAAAAAAAGCAAATATGATGAATTCACTAACGAGTGTTATACTTATGAGCAGTAAAGTTATTCATTTTAGAGTGATGCCCGTTAAAAAAAAATGAACGAGAAACTGACAGAAATTGAAAAACGTTATCTTGAAATTGAAATGGAAATGATAAAGCCTCAAAACCTTTCAAATCGGGAACTTCAAGCGAAACTAGGAAAGGAATTCAAATCGCTTGAGCCGGTTGTTTTCAAATTCAGGGAATATAAAAGTGTCCAGGGCGACAAGGAAGCCGCCGAGGAATTAATACTGGATGCAAGTGGCGATGACAAATCGATGGTTGAAGCGGAGATAAAAGAATTCAATAACCAGCTTGAGCTTATTGACGATGAGATAAAAACACTTCTAACTCCAAGAGACTCTCGCGATTCGCGGCCGGTGATTTTTGAAATCCGCGCCGGTACAGGAGGCGAGGAGGCATGCCTGTTTGTAATGAACCTTTTCGAAATGTATTCCCGTTATGCCGAACGCTTAAACTGGAAACTGGAGGTTGCCTCTATTAACCAGAGTGATATGCGAGGCGCGAAGGAAGTCGTTTTCACAATTGAGGGCGATGGCGCATTTTCGAAATTGCAATTCGAGGCTGGCACACACAGGGTGCAGAGAGTTCCGGAGACTGAATCGCAGGGGCGAATTCACACATCAGCTGTAACTGTCGCTGTTTTGAGCGAACCGGATGATGTTGATATCGATGTGAAAAAGGAGGATATCCGCGTTGACACATACCGCGCATCCGGAGCGGGGGGCCAGCATGTAAACAAAACCTCAAGCGCGATTCGCCTGACACATATTCCAACCGGCCTTGTCGTTACCTGCCAGGACCAGCGCTCGCAGCATCAAAACAAAGACAAGGCGATGCGAATCCTGAAAGCTCACATTCTCAGAATTGAGGAGGAAAAGCAAATGAGCGAGATGAGCGAGTCAAGGCGAAGCATGGTTGGAAGCGGTGACAGGTCGGAAAAAATCAGAACATATAATTATCCGCAATCCAGAATTACAGACCATCGAATCGGATTCACAAGCCATAATCTTCAGGGTCTAATGATGGGTGAACTGGATGCTCTTGTTGAGGCATTGAGAGTCGCGGCACAGGCTGCGGCAATGGCGGTAGGTGACAAGACGTAGGGGCGCCGATTGCTGCGCCCTTTCTTGCTGCTCTGCTTGGAAGGTGTCTCAGATTAAATAACACGTTATGTCGAATAACACATCAGGTCGAATAACACGTCATTCCCGCGAAAGCGGGAATCTATTTTTCTTCTGATTCAATCCTGTGCGATAGTCTGATTAAAGAATAAATTGGATTCCCGCGTTCGCGGGAATGACGTTTTTTCTTGTTGTTTGGCGGTTCTGAAACAGCTTACTTGCTGCGTCCTGAATAGACCATGTTTAACGCGGCACTCCAGGGCGCAGCAAGCAACGCCCCTACTTCTCGAAATCAGCTTTCAGAAATATTTGTATTATATTCCTCTTCACCTTTCAGTGAATTTGAAATGATGCAGAACCTTTTCGCCAGTTCTATCGCTTCTTCCGCTTTTTCAGTATGGCCAGACCCTACAACAACATTAACATCGATTCTAAAATGAGTGTAACTGAAACCATCTTTTCCCTTTGTCAATGTGCCGGTAACATTGTTTTCATACGAAATCAGGTTTATTCCATTTGCATCGACAAAGAAAAGAAATGAGGACATCTGGCATGATGCGAGAGAGGCAAGAATCATATCCTCGGCGGAGTACGTTCCTTCAAATCCGCCAAACACAGGAGGAGGATTTACCAGCCCGCGGCTTTGCTTTTCCTCACCGACAAAAACCTCGCCAAATCTGTTGCTGCGCCATTTAATTCCGGCTTGGAATTCCATTGTTCTTGGTAGTTTTTCTGGCACGTTTGAAGACCTCCAATGTTGATAAAACTAATCGCGATTATATCACCCGGATTCATGGTATCCAACTTGTGCATCTGGAGTATATAATTACTCGGTTAAACCGATTCAACCTGATTGTTTTCAATTCAAGCATTGATAAAAAGAAAACTTGGATATCCTTCTGACACAGAGTTACCTGATTGAGCGGGACCCCCCCGAAAAGCGGATAATGAGACCGTATCCCCCGCTGGGAATCATGTATCTTGCAGCTTTCCTGAAAGAAGAGGGTTTTAATATCAGCCTGCTCGATAACACATTTGAAATAAATCTTGATAAATTCAAAAGTACTGTTCGAGAAGAGAAACCGAAACTTGTTGGGATTAGCTCAGTTGAAATATGTCGTGGGACAGCATTGGAGATGTGCCGTATCGCAAAGGAATCGGGATGCAAAGTGGTCATGGGCGGATGCGACCCGGTAAATTGCCGCGATGCCTGTTTTGATTCCGGCGCTGATTGGGTTTGTGATGGCGAAGGTGAAAACACGCTATCCCAACTTGCCAGCTTGGTTTGCACTAAGCAAAAATTGGATATAAATGAAATCCCCGGACTCTATTACAGAAATGGCGAAACGGAATCATTCACGGGAAACCGTAAACATGTGGATGATCTTGATTCACTTCCAATGCCTGACTGGCGACTTGTTCCGGTTGAGAAATATCTTAACGCGTGGCAAAAGGCGCATGGGGAAACAGCGCTGGCGATGATTTCATCGCGCGGATGCCCTCACGGATGCGCATGGTGTTCGCGTAATGTTTTCGGAAAGACATACCGGCGGCGCGGTGTTGAGAATTTCGTTGATGAAATCCAATTGCTTAAGAATAAGTTCAATCCCGATTATCTCTGGTTCGCGGATGATTCGTTTACATCATCGCTTGAATGGCTTGAAAATTTCCAACAGGAACTCAATGCTAGAAATCTGAAAATAGCCTATGAATGCCTTGGGCGTGTTGATGAAATCAGCGACCATAAGGCTGAGATTCTTGAAAAGACAGGATGCCGCCTGATTTGGTTCGGCGTGGAGTCAGGATCGCAGCGAATTCTGGATGCCATGAACAAGGGATTCCAACTGGATGATGTTCACCAAACGCGTGAAATAATGCGCGATGCGAACATACCGACAGGTTTCTTCATAATGCTTGGATATCCGCCTGAGGACAAAAACGATGTCCTTGCGACTGCTAATCTGGTAATGGAAACGAAACCTGAGCGAGTAGGAGTGAGTGTCGCTTATCCGATTGCGGGGACTCAATTCTATAATCAGGTTATCGGTGATGGTGTCGATGGCGCATGGAAAGTAACAGGAGAGAATCGTCCGATTTTTAAAACACGCTATGCTCCGGTTTTCTATCGATTCGCGCGACGGCTTATTCTTAAACAGGCGCAACTTGGTTCAAGGCAATCAAAACCATCTTTTCTTGACAGAATAAAACTAACTATCTACAGTACTGGTTTGAAAATCACATCGATTGTCGGCGATGGCAAATGACTAATGTAAAAGAGCAAGAGCGGATTCGTGATTTGGTTTTGAGCGTTGTCGCATACGCTGACCTGTATGATTTCCCGCTTACAATTGATGAGATACATTTCGATCTGCCGGCTGGTTCAGTATCCGGCGATGATCTCAAGTCGTGCCTGAATAACCCAAACGGGCTTGAAGGTGTTTTAGAAAGCAGGAACGGAATGTTTTTCCTCAAGGGACGCGATTATCTTGTAAACCTGCGCGATAAAAAAAAGCAAATAACTCAAAATCTCCTGGGGAAACATAAATCTGAAATTGAACAAATATGCCATTTGCCGTGGGTGCGAACAGTCGCGCTCACAGGTTCAGCGGCGTTTGATAATGCACGGATGGGTGATGATATCGACCTGTTTCTGATTGTTAAAGCTAACCGGCTTTGGCTTGTGGATTTATATAACCTGTTTGTAATTCGCATCTGGCGTGAGAGAATTCTTCGAAAACGAAAAGGAGTTTGCATCAATTACATCGTGGATGAGGCTGCAATCGCTCTTAAAGAACGGGATTTCTTCACAGCTCATCAGGTAGTCCACATGAAATTGATTTATGATGAGGGCGCATGGGAATTATTTACGGATTCAAACAAATGGGCGTACGAGTTCTTTCCATCTTCAAAAATAGCGGATATCAAAATCTCGAAGCCATCAAGTATAAAAAGAACTGTCGAATTCTGTTTTGATATCCTGTGTGCTGGTTTTTTCAATTCGCTGTTTTATTTAACCAGAGGGAAACGGCTTAACAAGAAGCGTCGGGATGGATTTCTCAAGGGGGAGTATTCTCTGCGACGCCTTAAAGCGAACGATTCACGTTTTGGCGATATCGCCCAGATGCGCCTTGTGGACAGTTTACGCCGTTTCACTAATCGTGATGGAATTCCGGATGATCTTCTAAAGCCTGATGTTTGCAGGTCAAATCAAAACTCAATTATCGATTGCATTACAGAAAGTGGAAAAAGAGAGATTGATAAGTTCATTAAATATTATGTTTCAAAAATACCAGCGAATGAGACAGGCAGAACTGATGATGAAATGCTGTCGCTGCCATTTGTTGAGAGGCGTAAAGATAAGTATGGTTTCTGGCGTCCGCGCGCCAGGAACTTTGTAAAAGCAATGGGCTTGATTAGATCAATTGAGCCTTATGGCGATGGTCCTGTTCTTGATTTAGGCGCTGGAAATTGCTGGCTGAGTCGAAGGCTTATCGAGGCCGGCTACCTCACAATCTCACTTGACCCGATTATGGAGGGTTCAACAGGATTGAGCGCCGGGGATATATTTCAAAAGCAACCGGGAGTTAATTTAATTAGAGTTCGCGGCATGATGGAGGAAATGCCTTTTGCGGATAGCAGTTTCAAAGGCATTGCATCAAGCGGCTCGTTTCATTATTCGGATAATCCCTCAAAGACAATCGCTGAAATCCACAGGATATTAAAACCGGAAGGCTGGGCTGTGATTTACGATTCACCTGTGTTTATCGATGAGAAAGACGGCGTCGAGATGCTAAAGGATAAATACAAATATTTCGATTCAAGCAATACGCTTGAAAACATAAAATACAAACCACGATGGTTTATCCATCTGAGCGAGTTTATCAATTTGGCTTCTGTTGCCGGATTCGATGTGGAGATAATCCGTACTCGATCTGGTGTCAGACACCTTGCCGATCTTGTTAAAAACAAACTAACCGCGAATAGAAAATGGCCTCAGTTTCCAATCCTGCTTTTAACGAAGAAGGGGAGAAAAAAGAAATCTGAAAAAACCCGATTAATTAAACGCCTTAGATATTATCACTACAAACAGTTCATCGAACCGAGGATGATTCCATCAAAGGAATTTCAAATTGATGGCATCAAACTAAAAGTAAGAGCGGGTGTGTTTCATCCTGTGCCGTATGATTCAAGCCGTATCCTGCTTGATGTTCTGAAAAGAAGGAATCATGAATTGCGTGGCAAACGAGTTCTGGACATGGGTACAGGCTCCGGTATTCACGCGATTGCGGCATCCAGGCTGGGCGCTGATGTTGTTGCGGTTGATATCAATCCGGAGGCTATAGAATCCGCCAGTGATAATGCGTATCTGAACGGGGTAGGGGACAGAATTCAATTTATCAAAAGCGACCTGTTCGGCAAAGTTAGCAAAGAGATATTTGATCTTGTGCTTTTCAATCCACCGTTTTATGAGAGCAAACCGGAAAGTGTGGAGGATAAGGCGTGGTACGATAGCAAAAACAAATCGCTAATATCTTTTATTGAACAACTGCCGGAATATCTGGCACAAAGCGGCGAGGCGCTTGTAATCTTATCCGACAGAATGAATCTGGACAGATTTGCATTTCACTGCAAGGCCAGCGGTTTGAAATTTGAAATCGCAAAGAGAAAACGAGTATGGGATGAAACCTATATCGTTTACTCATTGACCGTTGGAGCGGATGATGAAAACTAACGGTTTTAAAACAGCTCTTGCCATTGCGATTCTGGTTGGGATTGCGATTCGATTGTTTGCGGTTTGTATATATGAACCTGAACACGGCGCTGTACTTCAAGCCGCGATGGCGAAAGGCTTTTTGAAAACGGGCGAGTTCGTGATGGAATATGGGCCGGTCATGGATTCAGAGAATCACAGCCCGTCTCTTTCATGCCATTTTCCCCCGTTTTATCCATTGGTAATCGCACTGCATGCCAGCGGCCCGTATTTCAGCCTGGACATGTTAAAATCCGTGTCTTTGCGATTAATGCTGATAACTGCGATTGCGTTATATTTCCTGACACGAAAATCTTTCGGACTTTTAAGCGCGTTGTTTGTAACCGCAGTGTGGATTCTTCACGCAGCAATGATAGACAATTCATCAAAATGCCTATCTGAAAATCTCCAAATCCTTCTTATAATCGTATTCCTGCACCTTTTCGATTTATCGCGCAAACAATCATGGATGCTTATCCCATCCGGATTCGCGCTCGGGCTGGCGTATTTGTCAAAAAGCACAATACCGTTTTTCCCGACAATTGCACTTGTGATACTGGGTGTGGTGTTACTTTGCAGAAAAAGCAAGAAACTAATTCCGTGGGCATTGGCAGGATTGATCTCATTTGTCGTTGTAATCCTGACCTGGGGATTGAGAAACTACAATGCGCACGGCAGTTTCGATACAAGCCCATACATCGATTCAACCCTGAACGCAATTGCAATTAATCCTTTTGGTTTTCTATATGGAATGCTAATCAATTTCATTCCCATGTTTTTGGTAATTGCAGTGCCTTTGGTTCTCTTTATGCCTGAGATAAAAAGAACGCGGATATCCGACACATTTGATTTTCTGCTTTTGTTTTTCTCATTAGGCGCATTTGTTTTGGCACTGATATACACGGCATCGTTTTATGTAATCGAGAAATCATTCCTTCCTGTAAACTCAATTAGATACAGCCTGATTTCCTTCATCCCGCTAATGTGGCTGATTGTTCGACATATTAACTGGGATACAAAATCAGCGATAAGGCGCGCGCAAATCACTGTGATAATAGCGTTCATAAGCGCACTTTCTCTATTGGCGTGGGCTGGAGTTACTCCCGACAAGCCTTTAATCAATGAGCCGGACATTGCTTTTTCTAAAGACTTTGTTGATTTAGTGCAGGAGAAGCAATTCGGTGAAACTGTGAAGGTCGGATTTGATAAAGAAATTAACAAAAACGATTTCTACTATTACCTTTTCGCATTTGAAAACAGATTTGGCTCGGAAAAACATATACAGATTGAGTATGTTGACTATACTGATGAGAAATCATTACCGGACATTATTGTTATGGTTTCACCAAGCAGTCCGCCAAGATGGTTTGTAGAAAGCAGGATTTCAAATTTCAAGCGTATGTTCTATATCAGGTATGAAAACGAATGATAAGAGAAATATAATTCTTGTCCAGCCGCGCGCAACAATGCATGGCGGATTCCGCGCCCCTTTGAATCTTCTACAACTCGCTTCCAGCTTGCAGAAAGAAAATTACGATGTTCGAATAATTGACTATCACATCGATAAACCATCCAACCATGAACTAAGAGAACTCCTCAGTGGCGCGCTTTTCGCGGGTATAAGTTCTTTCACCGGACTTCAATCCGCTGAAGCTATTCGAATTGCGAAACAGCTCAAAATAATAAATCCTGAATTGCCGCTTGTGTGGGGCGGATACCATCCGTCTCTATGGCCTGAACTTGCTGCCAAATCAGGCCTTGTCGATTACGTTGTTACAGGTCCCGGCGAGGATGCGGTTGTGGATATCGCAAAGTCAATTCAAAACGGGGAAAAAAGCGAATCGAAAATCATCACAGGTAATCTTAACAACGGGATACCATCACCCGCGATTGATTTAATCGACTTTGAGAAATATATATCAAAAACGCTTATTGGAAACAGGATAGCGAATATACATACCAGTTACGGCTGCACCTACTCATGCGCCTTTTGCGCTGTGAACAAATCCTTTAAACATAAATGGATTTCAAAACCATCTGGACAGGTTTTGGACGAAATACAAATTCTTACGGATAAGTTCGGCATTGATGGCATTGAATTCTCAGACAACTCACCATTCGTCCAACAATCAAGAATGCTCGAAATAGCGGAGCAAATCCTCAGGCATGGTATTCGGATTAAATGGATGTCGATGGCGCGCGCGGATGAACTTCTGAACTACTCCGATGATGAATGGAGGCTTCTGGTTAATAGCGGATTCAGCCGTGTGTTTGTGGGAATTGAATCAGGCGATGATGATATCCTCAGCGGCATTGAAAAATCTGAATCCCAAAACCAATTCCTTGAGTTTGCTGAAAACTGCTCCATTCATGGTGTAATTCCGGATTATTCACTGACGCTTGGATATCCGCCGAATCCGCAAAAGGATATCGAACGTAGTTTTAATCTTATTCGAAAATTGAAAAAGATTACACCATCAGGAACTGCAATGCTTTATCGCTATACGCCGTATTCGACTAACGACGCATACGCATCGCATGCAATGTTTCCCGACACATGGGAGGGTTGGGCTGAACCTCCGTGGGATACGCATTCATTAACAGGTTCAAAATCGGACTGGCTGAATAATTCACATATTAGAAAAATACGAAATTTCCAGACAGTTATATCCTGCGCGCATTACCGTGAGGAGAATGTATATCCGCAAGACGGGAAATGCTCATGGCTGGTTGGACTGATGGTCCCAATCGCAAAATATCGCTGGCGAAACGGAATTTATTCAACACCTTTTGAGTTGCGCGCTCTTCGCAGGGCATTTCTCGAAATGAACCATGCCACGCGAAAAAAAACAATCGCAACATGAGCAAACAACAATTAATAAAAAAAACTGTCTATGAGTGAAACTACATCAGGCAGAAGAGGAGATTGTTCGTGGTTTACTCGATAAACTTCCAGATGAAGATACGCCACCATCGCGTAAATTATCATTCCCATAACCGCGAACATTTTTCCCATGAAAGGGCGGTATTTCAAGAGTATAAGGATTCCAAGCGCGGCGACTGAATTAAAGGTAAGTTTCAGGTAGATGAAAATCATTGGTTGACCGGCAAGGATTTTAGCGAACATGGGATTAAGCTCACCAGCCTGCTCATGATGCATGAGTGTCATCATAAGATCGAAAATCATCAAAGCGTACATTATGATAAGAGTCATGTTAAAACTCCTGTCAACCGGATGGGGCGATGCCCATCGAACGTTCCAGCTTTTCCTTATTATTTTCGGCTTGTTCGCGAAATTCTTGTGAGTTTTGTGCCATAGGCAATCTGTCAAGAATTATCAAAAGGAGTTTCCATGTGCTTAAAGCATCCTCAGGTTTGTTGAGTTTCTCGTATGACTGTGCGAGATAGACATAATTCTGGGGATTGACCGATTCCAGCGCGACAGCGAATCTGAATGAATTCGCTGCCTTGTGAAATTCACCGATTCTGTAATAGCATATCCCGACGTTCCTGTATAGAATCGCGTAAGCGCCGTACTTGTAGATGGCGTAATTGAAAAAATCAACCAGAGTTTCCCAGTCTTCCTCATCCTCAAGGATTTTGGTTACGCGAACGAATGATTCCTGGTCGTACGGGTTTTTCATAAACGCTCGCTTGAGATTTTCCAGTCCATATTCCCTGAACCCATTTGCGAAATGAAGTTCGCTTAATCTGAGAAAAGCCGCTGCTTCCTGAGCCATTTGCGCGCGTTTTTCAGGATCAAATCTGTCAGGCGATGTTCGTGATGTTTCCTGGCATGAGACCGTGAAAAGAAGAATGAAAATCAGATATGCAATAATCAGTATTCGCATAATGTGTGTCCCTACAAGACAAGCAGGATTATATCATACCGAAAAGCGCCACGCTTTGTAGGGTGTTGGGAAAGCATGTTGATTTTCAAACATGGTTTTTATTGGTAACTATCGGGTGCCGCCCACAAATCACGTCTTTTTGTGATTTGTGGGTGAAACGTGCAAGTTCGTAGCATTTCACCCATAAAGCCCGGAGGGCTGTATGGGCGGCACCCGAGGAGAATGTTGTTTCACCCCTTCGCAAGTATATAGGCGCGGATATATTGTTTACAAATGCAAAAATATCTCCCCCCGCTCGCGGGGGGATTAAGGGGGGGAGGAGATATAAAAACAACCTTTCTAATCCAGTGGCACAGCGATATACAAACTTGTCCAATCGCTTCCCGCGATATTCTGGCGGAATATCTTTATCAGGGCGACATTATCAGCATTTGAAAGGGCGTTTTCATAATCGGAAATCGATTTTATCTTCACATTGTCAACTTCGGAAATGATGTCATACATAAACAGCATTTTGTCGGCAGCAGGGGAATTCTTCCTGACTTTCGTAATCATAATGCCATCTATATTCTCCGGCACCTTGAGTTCCGTTCGTACTCTTTCTGTCAGTTCAGTGATACTAAGCCCGATAGGGGATTCCTTCTCAACGGGTTTGCTTTCAACTTTTGCTGAAACATTCGCTGGACGGCGTGATGGAGTAACCTTGAATGTCATGTGCTTTTTGTTTCGAAGAACTTTGAATTCAACTGGTTTTCCAACTTCCTTTTCCGCGATTAACCTGCTGAGCATTGCAGGTGATGTAACTTCATCGCCGTCAATTTCAAGGATGAGATCTCCAATATTTAATCCGGCCTGGTCAGCAGGATCACCCTCAACCATAGTATTTACTAATGCTCCCATTGGCTTGTCCAGTCCGAAAAGGAGAGCCATGTCGGAATCGACAGGTTGAATTGTAACTCCAATCCACGCACGAATAACCTCGCCGTGGGATTTAAGATTTTCATAGGCGAATTTCGCAAGATTGGATGGAATCGCGAAGCCAATCCCCGTGATATTCGCTCCACCGGCAATAGCCGAGTTTATTCCGATTACTTTTCCGTTGATATCAAGAAGCGGTCCGCCTGAATTTCCGAAATTAATTGCCGCGTCTGTCTGGATAAAATTCGAGTAATCGATATCGCCAACATGAACGTCCTCGCGATTCTTGCCCGAAATAACCCCGACTGTTACAGTCTGAGCCAGCCTGATTGGGCTTCCGATTGCAATTACCCAGTCGCCAATATACGCGTTTTCACTGTTTCCAAGTTCAAGATAGGGGAATGCGTGAGTGTTTGTGATTTTCAAAAGAGCCACATCAGTCATTGGGTCAGTGCCGACAAGTTCAGCGTCGTAACTGTTCTGGTCGTCAGTGATTACCGTAATCTCAACAGCTTTGTCAACAACATGATTGTTGGTCAGAATATAGCCGTCCGGTGAGACGAAAAAGCCGCTTCCACCGGTGATAGCATAATCTTTTTCATCATCAGATTTGTTCTTATCATCACGTTTGTAAGGATCAAAGAAATAGAAGTTGTCGTCAGGTCCGATATGCGGCCTGATATTGAACGGCATTGACCTTGCTTCCTTTTTTGTCTCAATCGTAACAACAGCCGGTTTCGCTATTGAAACAATCGAGCGGAAACTCTCCTGTGTCTGTCGGAGAATATCTGTGCCATCACCATGGATTCTTTGCGGTGAGCTGGCTGCTGTCGCAACATTATCCGCGCGAGTTTCAGGAATCGCGTTGAAATTTGCGGAAATGACAAATCCGATTCCGATACATAAAAGCCCGAAAATCAGAAGAGTCGCAATCCATGAAGATGATTTTCTTTCTGGTGGCTGGTTAAAATTTCTCATGTTTTTCATTTATATCATCCCTTGTCTGTGTTGTGACTGAAATCATTATTAAAGATACAGGCAAACTCATGCAGGTTCAATATCGGTGTTTTGATTTGAGGGTTTATCCGAGAGTATATTTTTCAGTATAAAAGCTGATTTACGCATTATCAACCACGCCGGGAGAGTCGGCGCCCCTATGATAATTAAAAATCAAACTTCATTTCCACTTTATCATCCAGGTTTACAATGGATATACTCGTTTCATCAATTCTGCCAAAGAGAGTGTTATCCAGCGATGCGTGGTCGGAATCGAGATAAATATCCTGAATCGGTTTGCCATCCAGGGTGAACACAACGACGCGACTGTTTATCGGGTCAAGAATATATAGATTCCCATTATGCAGCGCCATGTCGGTTGGGAATGCAAGCGGAGGCATATTTTCAGGCAGCCATCCGAGTTCCCATAACTTTTTTCGATTTTCACTGTATTTAACAATCCGCGAATGAAGAGAGTCAAGTATATACAGATTGCCGTCATCATCATCGAATGAGCGGACGAAATAGCACGATGTTTGATTTGCTTTTGGGAGATACATGGGATGCTCTATCATCCAATTATCACGATTTAGCATATAAAGCGGCGTGAAATAATCCGAAACGGGAAATATCCCCTTTGACGGATAATGCAGAACAAGGTGAAGGTTGTTATCATCGCCGCCTATGCACATGTTGTTTTCAGGGATTTCAATGCCCAACATTCGTCCGCCGATATTCCATGCCAGATGAATGTCGCGCTGAATGGTGTCACCATAAGGTGAATGTTCCATCAGTTTCCCGTAGGCGATTGATTCAAACGAGAGCAGTTTTTCCCCAAGTTCAATCTGCGCGATTGAATACAAACTGTCATTCTCATAGTAAATCCCATGAAGATTGTTTTCACTGCCGATATCGCATGATTTCAACTCGTTAAACGCGGAGTCAAATATTCTTGCCGAATGAGTTTCGTCGATTATATCGATAAACAATGAGCCTTCATCGCTGTTCGAGCCACATTGCTGAATCTTGCCATTAGCTTGAATACTGTTGGCAGAATCTGAAATTAAAGCATAGGAGTGAACGATTTCATCCGTTTTACGTGACTTAAGCGGTGTATATTCCATTTGCATATCAGGGCGAACAAGCGGGAACAATGCGCTATCTGAATTTTGGAGGAAATTAATCCATGTTTTGCCCCAAGGCGCATCGCATTTACGCCGAAAGATAATCGAATCGCCTGACAGAGTATGCCTGTAATCGGTGCCGACATCGGTTTGAGCGAACTCATCAAGCAAGTCAACCTCAACGCCTGATTTGCTGAATGTTTTTATCCGCTCCAGTTTATATGGATTTCTCCTTGATGGCGCCTTGCCAAGAAGAATCAGAGATTTGCCGTCATCGCTAAGATCAATGCTTTTTATATCCAAGTCCTGAACGTTGATATCAAGCCATGTAGTTTCATCCGACGGCAGCATTTTAATCTTGTTCCGTTGTCTGGCCGATCGTTCAGTCGGAATTGTAACAGCCGCAATCCCGCCCCCGGCGGAAACAGCTTTACATTCCGAGTCAAATTCACCGATAGTCTCACAGCTGCCGCCTTTCAACGGCACTCTGTAAATCCTCGATGAGTAATCCGCTTCAGTTGTAGCTCCTATTTTTGAAACTCGTTCAATGACCGAAAAAACAACTACGTTAGAATGCGGGTCAATATCCACATCACCGAATGACCTGTCAACTTTCATTCCTTCAGCAAGTTTCTCTCTTTTAATCAGCGAGAACATCGGAGTCATTTTCAAATCGGGGTCAATTCGAACAAGGTCAATTCGGGATCCATGCTCATTATCACCTTTCAAAACCGCGATTAGAACTCCATCGGATGTCATGTCACCCATCTGGACAATGTTGGAATACGGCTTTTTCGGCGGAATTGAAAAATGCGTGAACGCCTCATATGGCTGCCCGGATTCGTGAATGAAAACACCGCCATTGAAAAGGAAAAAGTAGTCGTAATCGGGTGTTTCATCAGCTGCCGCATACCCGAAAAACATGAAGAAAATAAAAACCGCAATATGGTATGTTCTCATTTATTTCTCCTGTGTTCTGGGCATGTACAGATACCATTTTTTATTGCCCATGCTGATAGGATTAAATACATCATAGCTTTCCATGATAGCCTGTTCCATTTCATCCGTGAACCTGTCAAAACCGGCTTTACCGTATGCGCCCGGACGGTCTGTGTGATACGGGTCGTTGACATCGAATCGCAGAACAAGCAGCTTGAATCGTTTGTTTCTTAAATCCTCGACAAAACGTGACTGGTCCCATTTGTCCTTTCGCGCTAGAAGGCTCATGATATAAGGTTGAAAGAGCATCTCCTGGTTGTTTCTGGCTAAAAAAGACAAATCCTCGCTGATAACCTCACCCGCACAGTTACCTATAAACATATCGATTTTTTCCCCACCCTCAATGGTTTTGATCAAACCGCTGGCTTTTCCAAATTCACCGCTTTCCATTACACGCCCGGCAAAACAAAACAGCACGATTGACAAAAGAACAAGCCATCGAAGATTCAAAAGAGAGGATTTCTCCGGTTTGGATTCGACAGCGTTTGGAATCCACATCAACGCTGCCATGGGTAAAACGAAAAGCAGCTCGATGAAATAATTCGAATCGCTTCCCTCAGCGCCGTATGTTACAAGGCTCAGAAAAATCATAAGCAGGTATGAAATAATCAGCGCCTTGAATTTACCGTTGGAATTGGCGATTCCAATTACAACCGGAAACCACAAGAGAAGAGTAAAGCCAATTATCTCACGGTATCCTTCGAACATTCGTCCGGGATGAAACGCATTGACTGTATAAGAGAAAGTGTGATGAAACATGCCGAATCCGGTTGCGGCATTAATCAGAAAATAAGGAACAGCGATTCCGGCGATTAGCACGATTAGATATTGCAGTCGCTGTTTGTCTCTTTTTGAAAACAGGTCAATCAGGCAGGCGATTGGAGCGAGAACGAAATTCAGTTTTGTGAAAAACGCAAGAACGAAAGGAATTATCGAAATTAAAATACCGCCCTTTTTGGGTGGGTGCATGTAAAAATATAATCCCAGCAATGATAAAAACACGCCCAGATAATCAACCCGATAAACAAAAGCCCAGTTATATGGATAGTTCAGGCAGAGCGGAAGAAGTCCGGCAAGAATTCCAATTTTAAGTTTTCCTGATGACCTGTGAACTATCCTGCCGATTAAAAACATGCTGCCGATTGCCGAAAGGAGTGTGAGAAGCCGTCCGCTCCAAAGTCCCGGATTTGAAAAAAGAAATGGTATTCCCGAGACAAACGGATAAAGCGGATGGTAATTACTTACGATATATGGATAATCATTTATCGATGGGTAAATATTTTTTCCGTGAGCCAGCATCGATGACTGAGCTAGAAGAATTCCCTCGCCGAAATCGAGGGAGTAGGGATACTGGATAAAATTAAGCGCTGTTATCAGCCATACAAGCAGATTCAGTGTAAGGATAATAATCAAGCCGTATGTTATTTTGCGGAACACTGTATGAGATTTTAATTGTTTAAATGCGGCATAGCAAATCAAAATCAGTATGATATTCGCATAATACTTGAAAAGAAACCTGATAATGATAAAATCTTTACTTGTTTCTTTTTATGAATTTTTCGCATTTTGAACGAGGTTTCAAATGATTAGATACTTAAGAGTAATTACATTCGTTCTTGCTTTAGCTGCATTGCTTATTTCCTCATGCGCGTCGAATCAAATAATCGACCCGTCACGCAGGCGGGATGTTTCCGCGGATAAGAAACTCTGCGTATTTCGTTCCGATATCGATGAGGAATACAATTTTGAAATTTATCTTCTCAGAGCGGATAAAGGCCCCCTTGGAGAAAATGCGGAACTGGTATTGAAACTATCAGATACACCCTCTCCTGCGGCTGAGGTTTTCCCAACAATCACACGCGACGGCAATACAATCGTATATTGTTCAAGTGTGAACGACCTGGGAACGAATCCTTTCTTCCCTGATTTTGACCTTTTCAAAGTCCAGGTTGATACAGGCGAGACAACAATGCTCACAGATACAGGCCAGGATTGCGAGTACGCTCCCTCAATATCCGCGGATGGCTCAATTCTGACTTTCATGGTCAGGGAATTTATGGGCTCAAGCGCTGACCTTTACATGGTGGAAATGGACAACCTGGATGAGCGAATCCTGATTCAGGAAAGGCTCTCACAGAAATCATATCCGAGAATTACAGCTGATGGCGAGATGGTCATATATTCAGCGCCAACTGGAAAATCCAAAAAGATGGATGTCTTTTTAGTCAATCTGGCTACTCGAGAAGTGAAGAACATGACTCGTACTCCGGATTTGGAAGAATATTATCCGGATATCTCAGATGACAGGCAGATTATTGTTTACCAATTGAATGAACCATATGATGACGTTGTAGAGGAAGAGGAAGCCAAGATACCTGTTGCCGCCAATGATGGTGGAAAACTGGAAGATTCCGCTAGCGATGGCGATGCTGCTGAATCTGTCGATGGCAGCGAACCAATTGACGGCGCGGATGATACTGAAGATGCAGGTGTGGAAGAAGATGGGGAAGATGTAAAAGAACCTGCGGATTCTGAATCGGAAACGGAAAAACGAAAAGGCAATTGGGAAATCTATGTGTTTAATATGGCGAACGGCCAGAAGATGAAAGTTACTGATAACGATTATCATGACCTTTATCCTGTGGTTTCCGGTGACGGCACCTGGCTTATTTATACCTCTGCGAGAGAGGATATGAGCGGTGATGGGCAGGAGGAATCAATGATCTACATGATCGACCTCATCACTATGAAAGAGGAACTGATTTCAGCAATGCCGTTCCACCATGACACAATCGAGATAAGCTGGTAGGGAAAATCACGTAATTTAAATATGGATATCAAAATAGCAGAGGGTTTTAACCCTCTGCTATTTTAGTCACTTTCTTCTTTATTCAATAGTGAAATTTTCAATAATCCAACATGGACACACCCATTATAAAAAAGATAATGAAACTAAGAATGAAAGAAATGATAACAAGGGCAACACTCCAATTCAGCCATATACGCTGACAGGCAATGCATTCTTCCTCTGAGGAAAAGCGGCCTGAATCCCATGCGATTTTGTGTCCGTTGATGCCAAAATATATACAAAATACTAATTCTATTAAAATGCCTACATACGGGATAAGCATTAACAATACCCACCACTGCCTATGTGAAAGACCCCACAGGAATGGCAATAAGAATCCCCCCCAATGCCATTGGAAACTAGCAATGCGAGAAGGATATCCTGATTGTGTCTGACTGTAAGATGTAAACTCACTTTGGGCTGGAGCTTTAGGTTGATATTTCTGTGGTGCGGGAGGTGGGATAAAACCAACTTCTTTCGTAATCTCCGAAATCCTGCAAATTGGAGTCCACGATCTATATTTTGGACTGGATACCAGAGTCTCAGAATCAATCTGTTGGTTCCTGTACATATCGATTATTGCCAGAAGTGAAAAAGGTCCTTGTGACTGAGTGCTCCCGGAACATTTTATGTGCCAGCATACCTCGTTTTCGTTCTCTTCCATTGAATTTACCATGCTGATTATGTAATTGGATATGTAATAAGGTACCGTTGCAAAAGTAACAAAATCCATTAATTTAGTCAAGATATTGAAACATAATCAGGTTTTTAAGAATTCCAGAGTAAAAAGAATAACTTAATTTATTTTGATATTACCAAACAATTCAGTATGTTATGTGTCATATTATTAATAGAGAATAATGGCATCAAGATTGCATATTGTTCTCATGTATGAGAAATTATTGTGTGGAGGCTTCAAATGATTAAGTATCCTTTATATCTTCTTCTTGCATTAGCGTTACTCGTGATGCCATCTACCCGGATTTGCTCAGCGCAGGCTTTTACCACTACGGATTCGATTTACATTGAGAATACATCGCAATTCTGTGTCAATCAGGCGACATCTTTCGAATCATTTGCCACAAACCTGCTCATTTACCAAAAAGCGACGGGTGTGTTCCCTGAGAGTATCTCTGAATTCGTTCAATCAGGATTCACAATATTCTGGCCCATGGATTTATCTAATGGGAAAACAGCGTATGTTGTGGATAAACTGCAGGAATTTCCCAAAGAAGATAGTCTGGGCGCTTTTAATTACTCATTGGATGATTATGGCATCGCTCGATTGGATTATGTGAATTACGACAGCGAACTTCTTGAAGATACAGGCGAAGAAATTACAGTAATCAATCGTTTTGAAATATTCCCGACAACATCAGATGCACCGGTTGAAATGAATCCGGATGAATATCACACAAAATACCTGTCAGATCATGATTCGCTTTCCGCCGTGCATGGAACCATGAAAATCGAAGATGTGGATGATTACAACGATCGTGTTGTGTACGCTTTCTCTTTACAGCTGAGCAATTACCTGTGCTCAAAAATTAAAAGCTACTATTCTGATAAGAACGAATTTCCCAAGTCCTTTTCTGAATTGATTAATGAAGCAGGTTCTTCCGAGTTTATAATCGTTGAAAACTTCGATTACTTCGTGGAACTTCTTGTGAATGCTGATGCTGAATTCCTGTGTGGTTTCGATTCCAGTGCCAAAACGATGTATATCCACCTCGAAATTGACAGCGAAACATATATCTCACATTTTGAGAATCTCGATGTTATATCAGTAAGTGATGTTACGGCTAAATCATCCATTGAGGATTTTGATGTGACAAATCCGCTTCTAACCACAGATAACCTATCAGAAATCGAATTGCCGTATGATTACGTAATTTCCATCTACGATGTACCAGCTGGAAACGAACCAATTTAGCGTAGCTTGGTTTCTCAGGCAGATTCCTGTAGAGAAGCCAATGCAAGCATGGCCTTTTCTTCTTCCTGTTTATTTTCTTCTAATTTACGCTGATGATACAACGCGAACCTGATTCGTGATGCTGCCTCATATTTGTTGAATGGATATCGCAGCATGTCATCAGCGCCGTTTCGAATCATGAAATGAGCGTTTGAAATGAAATCTTCCGGTGTAGCAATCAGTATTGGAATGTGGCTTAAGGAATCATTCGTTTTAAATTTCTCAAGGAACCCCATTATGCTGGTGGGTGTGTGATTTACATCAAGAATAATCAATCCAGTTTCTTTTAAATCCATTATCTCATTTACTGCGCTCTCGAAATCGTTAATCTTAATGATTTTGTACATGAGAAGTTGTTTGAATTCCTCAAATACATTATTCAACGACGCGCAAATGTCGATTGTATCCTGAATCACAACAATCGTATCGCGCCTGGTATTGGATGAATCGCCGGGAATAGCGCCGACATAGCGAGCGGCTTCACATTCACTATCAAAGCAGGGAAGCAGATTTTCCATTCTGGTCATGCGAATGACCTTTTCAACGTTGGGATGCAGATTATAAAGGGCGAATTTTGCATTATTTTCATTGGCTAGTTTATGAGTTGCCAGGAAACTGGAAATTCCGGCGCTGTTAAGGTAATGCATTCCCTCAAGGTTGATAAGGAGTTTTGTCACACCTCTTTTTAAAAGGTCTTCAACTTCAACAAGGGAACCTTCACCGATATCCACAGTATCCCCATTGTAAAAAATGCGTGCTGTATCCCGGATGCATTCGACTTTTGCCTCTAACATTTCTCACCTCGAATCAAGAAACTATTACAATTTAGTATCCATTTCTACATTCAATAATTGCATTATTTGGAGGGGAGAGTGGTACCCCTAAAGTGTAGCGTATGTCCTGAAACCGTACACCATCGGGTATGCCCCGACAAAAAAACCTGGTTATGATATTCAGGCGTTTAGCATCTTCCGGGCATCATCAATAAATTCGCCTTTGGGGAATTCACTCAAATACCTGTTGAGGAAATATTTTCCCCAATCGGGATATCCAAGTCGTATGTAATCCATGCCGAGACGATATACGGTGTCTTCATCATCGGGGTTTATTTCAAGGCAGAGCCGAAACGCGGTTGCGGCATCCTCGTGATTATCAATGGAATCCAAAACCTCTCCAAGGCCGAAAAGACCGTCAAAACTGAACATGTCAACCATAAGGGCGTTTCTGAATTGTTTACGCGCGCTGTCAGTATTACCTTTCTCAAGCAGGACATCCCCAAGAAGAGTATAGCCATCCTCTTTCATAGCCTCGCCCTTGATAATCTCCCGCGCGGTTTCTTCCGCGTCAGGATAATTTTCCAAATCAAGAAAAGATTCTCCCGCCGCGATAAGGATGTCATCATCGGTGAAACCATCACTATCAGCGTCATCATCGTATTCCATCGCCTTTTTGAAGCACTCAACGGCGGTTTGATGTTCACCGAGAATCTGATGGGCAAGCCCTTTAAGATGATTTGCGCGCCTGTGGTTATTTCCCGCTTCACGCGCGGTTTCCAGCTTTTCAAGCGCGGTTTTAGCATCGTCCTGCTCTATGTAAGCATGGGCGAGTTCTATTTGAATCTCTCCATCATCGATATGTCCTGACGCGTTGTCATTTATCCATCCGATAACCTCGTTGAAATCATTCTGATTTTTGGTAAGCCTGAGAAACTTCAGGTAATACTGAATCGCAAGCGGATGATTATCCAGTCTTTCAGCCACAGCAGCGGCGTTGTAACAGGCATCCGAATCTTCTGTTATGGCGTCCATGTATTCCATGTATAAATCAAGCGCTTCCTTTGGCTTTCCGACTTCATCAAGAAGGTTGGCAAGTTCAAAACGCGCCATGTTGTGGTCAGGATTCAATTCAAGTGTTCGGCGATAAAGCGGTAAAGCATCGCCTGGCTTATCAAAGTCAGTGTATAAATTGGCAAGATGAAATTGGATTTCGGGTGAGGACGGCAGCTGTTCAAGATACTCCTCTAGTTTCTTCGATGCCTCCTCGTTTTTATCCATGCTGGCATATGTTGTGGCAATTGCGATTGCAAGGCGTTCATCGAGAGGCATCATATCAAGAAGTTTTTCAATTGCGGATAATCGGGCTGGATAATCCTTTTTCAGCCTTGCTATCTCAGCTTTCATCTCATAAATCTCAGGGCGGGTTTTATCTATATTCATCATCGCTTCAACATGGCTTTCAACACCGGTGAAGTCATGGCGTTCGAGGCGAATCTCCGCAAGAAGCCTGTTTAGGTCGAAATGCTTAACGTTAAGGCTGTGAACTTTTGAAAGGAGCAATTCAGCTTTCGGCAATTCACCCATGCTGTGAAGGATATTTCCCAGAAGGTAGTTTGGCCGGGGATCATCGGGATATTTCTCAAGGACTTTTTCGATTCGCTCAATCGCCCTGCCGCGCGGTGACTTGTCAGGCTCACCCGGAAGGTTGCCCGCTCGCATACGAGCGTTGACAAAATCACTGAAGAGAGTTTGAGCGTCTTCGAGAAGTTTTTTCGATTCCGCATCCAATTCGGGAAGATCAACTTGTATTATTTTTTCATCCGGCATATCGCTATCTCCTAATGTGTTGATAGAAAGGGAATGATAACATATCATTTACGCTATGACTGTTAAATGGATACCGCTTGATACTCAAAAAGTTTCTGCAGAGAAACTTCTTGCATTTCGAAACCACGTGCTCGGAATTGAGGAGGAACTATCCAGCGTTGAAATAAACATGCTGGATATGCAGATTGCTGACTGCTCGAAAGATGAGACAATGTACAATCTTGTCGCGCTTGATGGCAGCCGAATACTCGCGTGGGTAAACGGAAAATTCTCGCAGCCGCGACGTACAGACATGATTCGACTTGTCTTTTTCGATGTTTCCCAACTGCTCGATCAAGGAGTCGATGGCCTTCTCTATCAACTCGAACTCGCGCTTCCTTATCCATACAGGCGAATTGAAATATACGGCCTGGGAACAGGCCGCGAAAAAGATATTGAACTGATTACGAAATCAGGATATCGCAAAGCGTTTGACATAGCGCATTACCAGTGGACAAAAGGAAACAGGCCGGAATGTAATCCTGCCACAGACATCTCATTTGAACAAACAGTTGATCCTGATTCAGGATTCAAAATCTACACTGAAGCATTTCAGAGTTTATGGGACAGGGATGAGATTGATATTTCAGAATTTACAAACGCACTGGAAGCCTCAGATTCGCGTTTGAGTTTCACAGCATTACTGGATGGCAAACCAATCGGAATTATGGTTGTTAACAAGGGATTGGATGAGCATGACGCTTATTTGCAGATAATCGCAATTGGCAACGACGCGCGAGGCAGGAGGGTAGGGGACGCGATGATATCCAGACTTCTTGATTTGGCGGAAGAGAATCAAATCCAAACTGTGAGCCTGTCAGCTTATGCGGACAACGTACAAATGATTAAGCTGCTTGAAAGGTGGCATTTCATCGAGCAATTCAGAGAAACCGTGTTATTTAAAGAGGATAAATGAGCAAATGAAAATCGAAAAATACAACATTGCAATCGAAGTTTTTCAGGAATCTAAATTCGCTCTGGATGGCGGCGCTATGTTCGGTGTTGTCCCGAAAGTGTTGTGGAACAAGCAGTCACCCGGCGATGATATGAACCGCATCAACCTGGCGGCGAATATCGTTCTGATTCGCCATCCCGAATACACACTTCTAATCGAGCAAGGCATGGGCGACAAGTGGAACGAAAAGCAGATTGAGATATACAATATCAGACAGCAGAAATCGCAGATTGAACATCTGGCTGAGCGAGGAGTAAAACCGGAGGATATAACGCACGTTATTTTAACCCACCTTCATTTCGACCACTGCGGCGGCGCGACAATTATAAACTCCGATGGCGATATTGCGCCAACGTTTCCCAATGCGATTTATTACGTTCAGAAAGCGCAGTATGAGGAGGCGGTGAATCCGCATGAACGCAATAATGCAAGTTACATTCCTGAAACGTTCATTCCATTGATGCACGCAGGGCAGCTTGAATTGCTAAATGGAGATTGCGAAATCCTCGATGGCATCTCATCAGTTGTAACTGGCGGACACACAGCAGGCCATCAGGTGATTGAAATTGATTACGATGATGATGTAAAAGCTGTGTTCATTGGCGATTTAATCCCGACAGCGAATCACGTGAATCTCGCATGGATAATGGGCTACGATCTCTATCCCAACGACACTCTCGCAATGAAAAAGAAACTATTACCGAAATACGTAGAAGAGCAGCGCTTAATTATATTCCCCCACGAGGACAGATTCTTCGCCGGTTATGTATTTGTTGATGAGAAGGGGCGGTATAGGGTGAGGAAGTGGAATTAGTTATCAGGACGATGCCAGTTTCTCAAGTTTGGTGATCCATTCGTTGAAGTGCGGGCAGGCATCGCGCATTTTAGTTAAACCAATCCGTTTTGCGATTCGGATTCCGTGTGATATTTCTCCGTATTCTTCAGGAACGATAATACGTTTTATCTGATGTTTGGGGCAATGGTCTTTCCTGTCATTAATCGCTTCTGGATTAGGGGGATGGTTATTCTTAACTTTCGAGATTTTATTCTCAAGATTCGATCCAAGCACTGATGCCATGGTTTTTGGTGATGAAAATAACAATGCTTCAAAGTCATGAAGTTGAATATATGGAACAAACTTCCTGTGTTTGCCCAAATCCTCAGCCATTTCCGCTTCAATCTTTTTCGCTTTTTCCTGATTGGTTTGACCCACAATTTCCGTCTTTCCATAACTTGAGTGAAGGGCATAGTAATCAATCATAGTTGTGACCACGACAGCATCTTTACTGGCAATGTATCGTTTTAATTCATTAATTGTAAGCGTGTATATTGCAGTTCCACCCAGATCGAAAGGACCTCTTATATCTTTTCTCTTTCCAAGAAGTTTAGGTGTGACAGTAACATTGAAATGAGAGAAATGATCTCTTAATACAGTATAAATAAATTGCTCTTCAGTATTTCCTTCTACAATGAAATAGATTGTTCGCTTGCTCAAAGTCGTCCTCCAATTACGTTCTTCTCCCAAAGTTCTCCTAATGAAAATTCTTCAAGCCATTGTTTATAATCATCACTCTTAAGCCTAGTAAATGTTGACTCTTCGTTTTCTCGATTAACAACGATGATGTCTTCAGGTTTAAAATAATCAACAAATGTTGCAGATTGAGTAGCAACTATAATTTGTGTTTTTGCAGAAGCGCCTTGGATGAGTTCAGCTAAGATTGATAATGCCAGGGGATGCAAACCTAATTCAGGTTCATCGATTAGGATTAGTGGGGGCGGATTAGGTTGAAGAAGAAGGGTCGCAAGGCAGATGAAGCGGAGAGTGCCATCAGAGAGTTGATCAGACAACCAATCATCATCTGAATTAACATGACACCATTTCCAAAGAATAGTCTCAGGATTCTCTGGAACAGGTTCTAGAATGAAATCATCAAAGAACGGCGCAACGAGCTTTACAGTCTCAACGATATTCATATAGTTTTTCGGAAAATGATTCTTAAAAAGATACAGAAACGCGCCAAGGTTTTTTGCATCGGAATAAATAATGCGTGTGTCATCTATTGAACGGGTTTTTTTTAACCTTGTGGTGTCAACAAACCTGTAAACAGGATTTTGTGAGACACACTTAAAAGCCAAATTGAAATCCCCAGATGCAGAAAGATTAATTTCTAGGCTATCACCTGAAGTTGGGAAAAATTCAAATTGGTAACCATCTGATTTAGAGGAAAATAAATCAACTAATATTTTATCTGTTTGAGCTGATCCAAAATGGAGAAACCTTTCTGCACCACCTTTCTTTTTTACATAATAAACAAAATAGTCATGATTGGGATTCCATGCTGACGTTAAAAGCGTAAATACATCCAGCAAATTCGACTTACCAGACCCATTAGCCCCAATCAACACATTCAACGGATTCAATTTCAGGTCCATTTCACGGATGGACTTAAAACCCTTCACCTTGATATTCCTCAAATATTGCGTTTCTTTCTCTTCCGGTTTGGCGCTCATTGTTTTACACCTCAATAAACATCATCGCGACGGTCATCGATATACTTGACCAAATCGCGGACCTTTTTTATCTCACTCGATTTTATCTCACGAATAATCAGGCTTTCGCGGTTGTCAGGTTCATTTAGAGAGTTGCCGTACGGATTGATAATCATTGACTGTCCGGGGAAATAAAGGTCAGTCATATTACCAACACCGTTGCATCCCGCGATAAAAAACTGATTTTCAATCGCTCTTGCCCTAAGTAATATATCCCAGTGACCGATTCGCGCATCGGGCCACAATGCCGGAACGAGGAGCAAATCGACACCATTAAGCGCGTATTCACGCGCCAGTTCGGGGAATCGAAGATCATAACAAATCATGACCCCGACCGTGAATCCTTTGACATCAGCGGTCATGATTTTGTCTCCGGCGACAAATGTGTCCTTTTCTCCCATCAGGTCAAACAGATGCAGTTTCGAATATTCACCCAACACTTGCCCGTTGGGACCAAAGAGATATGACTTGTTGTAAATTCCTTTGGGAGTCAATTCAGGAATTGAACCTGCAAGAAGATAGCATCCCTTGTCCTTGGTCCAGTCACGGACGATATTCACGGATGGCCCGTTTGGCGCCTCAGCGACATCTTTCAATTCCAAAGGTGCGAATCCGATGGGCCAGAGTTCAGGAAGGATAATAAGGTCAGCGCCTTCCTTCGATGCTTTGTCCATGAAGCTGATTGCTTTTTCAGTATTCTGCGGCGGGTCAGCCTCCGCGAGTTCCATTTGTATGAGGGCAAGTTTCAATTTAGCCACAATTAAATAACCATCCGTTAACTGATTGAAATCCAGTGTTTAAATAATATGCCAGCATAATCGTAATATCAAGAGTGATTAATCCAAACTGTACTCGGATGCCGGAGTGGCAAGTATGATAAGCGCAAAAAATGCGGGGATATAACAGTCCCAGAAAAATATCGAGGATATAAGCAAACCCAAAGCGGTCGGGATTTCATAGGAGCGATTTTTCGAGCGGAGTATGAAATATGTTCCAACCGTGATAACCACATTCAGGATAACTAAAAATAACACTCCCTTGAGAACATCGAGTCCTGCAGGCAGGTTGCCAAGGAATATTCGCTCCCCGTTCACAAACAGATTCAGGTGTATTAAGGCGTTGGCGAAAATGCCGACAAGGACTCCGCTGAATCCGATGTTTTTAATGAGGTGTAATGTTAGAAGGGCGGTAAGGAAATAGCCGACGTAAACAGTTACAAGTAGTATGTCGAATGGATTGTTAATCACTTGAAATATTTCAATCACCAGTGTTTGTCAGCGTTACAATCGTCCACGAGATTTGACAATTGACTTGTCAGGACATTCTCCAATCAATTTGTCAATCGTATAACCGCTGACAGGATGTACAAAATCAGGATATATTTCCCTCAGCGGAATAAGCACGAATAATCTTTCAGGCATTCCGGGATGAGGAAGAATCAGCTCTTTTGTGTTGATAATAAAATCATCGAATGCGATGATATCAATATCAACTTTTCGCGGAGCGTTTTTAAATTTCTTCTCGTTGGCAGCGCTGTCCTGGATTTCCATGATAAGCCGTAGAAATTCAAGCGGGTCGCCATCGAAGGAGCCTCTTGCAACAATGTTAATAAACCAGCCCTGATGCGGATATCCGACAGGTTCAGTTTCATGGACACTTGAAATCTGGCTCATTCGAAAAAATACAGTCATGCTGTTGAGAACAGTCCGAATATTCTCCAAACGGTCATCAACGTTACTTCCAAGACTTATTAAACAATCAGCCATTTAAACCAATCCTTTCCTCTCTTACCGCAACTGCAATGGATGCGGCATCGCGAGCTGAAACTATTTCATGGACTCTGACAATATCCACTCCATTATATATTGCAAGAGTTGTAACTGCGTTTGTGCCGTAGGCTCTGGAATCCATCTTGCGTCCTGTAATCCTGCCTATGAAACCTTTATTACTGTGTCCGATTAACAAAGGAATGCCATCGTATTTGAAAGATTGGACATTTTTAATGATTTTAAGATTCTGCTCGAATGTTTTCCCGAACCCGATACCCGGATCCAGAATATATTTCTTAATGCCCAGTTTTTTGCATAAAGCGATTCTGTCCTCGAAGAATGCTCTTATCTCCTGAACAGGATCACCTTTTAGCGGATGAGCCTGCATCGTTGCAGGTTCTCCATGCATGTGCATGATAATGACAGGCAAACCCGCATCTGCAATGTATTTCGCCATTTCTTCATCTCTTAAGCCATCAACGTTGTTGACAATATGAGCTCCCGCTTTTACCGCCTCTATTGCCACACGAACCTTGCGCGTGTCGATTGATATGCAGATATCAAAGCGCCTGCTAATCGACTCAATAACTGGAATAACACGGTTAAGTTCCTCATCCAGACTCACAGGATCACTGCCGGGACGAGTTGATTCGCCGCCTATATCAATAGCGTCAGCGCCGATTTTGGCCATGGTCGCGACTCTTGCCAGGGCATCCTGAAAAGCAAAATAATGGCCGCCATCATAGAAAGAATCAGGCGTCATGTTAAGAATCCCCATGACTCTGGGTTTGGAAGTATCAAAAAGTATATCGCTGGAAGCCATTGTTTTTCTCTATTCCTAATTGTTTTCTGATAATAGCCATTTTAAATATTTTGCGATGAAATTGTCTATTTGACCATCCATTACAGCCTGGATATTTCCCGTTTCATATCCGGTGCGAACGTCTTTGACAAGCTGATATGGATGAAACACGTAACTTCTAATCTGGCTGCCGAATGCTATTTCCTTATGGTCACTTCGAACTTCATTCTTTAAAGATTCCTGCTCGCTTCGTTCCTTTTCATAAAGGCGCGCCTTTAGAACTTTCAGTGCAACTTCTTTGTTTTTATGCTGCGACCTTTCATTCTGGCACTGAACAACAATCCCGGATGGGAGATGCGTAATCCTTACAGCGCTGTCGGTTTTATTGACATGCTGGCCTCCCGCGCTGGATGCCCTGTAAGTGTCTATTTTCAAATCGTTTTCATTGATTTCTATCTTAATATCATCGCTGATTTCAGGGAAAACCTCAATGGCCGCGAAACTTGTATGCCTGCGTTTGTTAGCGTCAAATGGGGATATTCTAACAAGGCGATGAACGCCTCGCTCACCCTTCAAATTGCCGAAAGCGTATTCACCTTTGACAAGAAACGTAATGGATTTAATGCCAGCGACATCGCCAACAGTCTCCTCTATAAAATCAACTTTGTGATTATGGCGCTCCGCGTAATAAAGATACATTCTTAAAAGCATCGCGACCCAGTCGCATGCTTCGGTTCCGCCAGCGCCAGCCTGGATTGAAAATATCACGTTTTTGGAATCATTCTCATCACTTAGAAGATTCGTGACCTCAGCTTTTTCAAGGTCTTCACGAAAATTATTAATATTGCTTTCCAGCTCAGTGAATAATTCAGGTGACCATTCAGACAAAATCATGCTGAGCAGCTCGTTATTTTCATCCCCTCGTTCAGAAAGGGAATCCCATGATTCAACCTTCGATTTTAGTGATGAAAGTTTCTGGGATTGTTTCTGGGCTTTCTCATGATCATCCCAGAAATCCGGCTTGCCGGCATCTGTTTCAAGTATTGTTATCTCGTCTCTTAAAGATGGGAGGTCAAAGATGCCCCCGTATTTCTGAAATGCGTGAAAGGGCATCCTTCATCTGCTTTTTCAGCGTGTCGATTCTCTCTTTATACGCTGTTTTTGACTGCGATGTTTCCATGGCAGTATTCTATCAGAACATCATCAAAATATAAATAGCTCGTCATTCCGACATTCCTCCTCGCTTAGCTCGTAGGATGTCGGAATGACATGCTCTGTATTACCTGCAATAATTATTCATTCCATTACTTGCACGAATGCTAGCTGAAAAAACAATCTCATGTTATTATATCCGCCATGAAACTAGTAATTCTCGACATAGACGGTGTCATCATCCGTGGAAAAGAACCGGTTGAAAATGCGGCGAAATCTATTCAATGGCTGAAAGACAACGGGTTAATGGTGAAATACCTTACAAACAACGCGACTCAGGTGCAGCAGGTTTTCGCGGACAGGCTGAAAGCCGCGGGAGTTATAGCAAATCCGGACGATATCATGACATCCTCCATTGCAACCGCGAGATATCTCAAACAGAAATCTCCAAATGGCGCGAATATCCTTGTTGTTGGCGGCGATGGATTAAGATTCGCCTTGAGTGATGCCGGATTCAATGTCGTTGAATTCGATGACTCAACGAAAGCGGATTATGTTACCGTTGGCCAGGATTTAAATTTCACATTTCAACGGCTTGAGCGAGCGCAGCATGAAATCTGGGTAAACAAAGCGGAATTCATAGCGACAAACTATGACCCAATCTGGCCTGTGGAAAATGGGGGAGTCAAGCCAGGTGGCGGGGTGATTGTCAGGGCTATCGAGGCATGCACTCTGAAAAAAGCATTGATTATCGGCAAACCTGAAACAACAACGCTTGAAATGATGCTGGAGGAATATAAAGTTGAAAAACAGGATGCCGTTATGATTGGCGATAATCTCGATACCGATATTCTCGCGGGCAAAAGAGCGGGCGTCACCACTGTATTTGTGCTAACCGGAATTCACACCAAAGAGGATTTGAAAAAAGTGGATGAGAGCGGTTATCCGGATTACGTGATTGATGATTTATCCGATCTGAAAAATTGCTTTTCTTGATAGAGTAACACGTCTTGAAAACCGAGCCTCGAACGTTACAGCCTGTCAGGAAAGGTCTCGCAAAAAAGAAGCCCCCACCCCAGCCCTCCCCGCGAGCGGGGAGGGAGAGTGTTGTTTCTCCCCT